>CAYOVM010000093.1:9934-12449 GCA_964407355.1 uncultured Enterobacteriaceae bacterium | reverse complement strand
GCCGGGTGTTCGTCGCGCACAACGCGCGCTTCGACTACGGCTTCCTGCGCCGCGAGTTCGAGCGCACCGGCCGCAAGTTCCTCGCGAAGACGCTCTGCAGCGTGCGCCTGTCGCGGCGCCTGTATCCGGAGCACCGGCGCCATGACCTCGACAGCCTGATCGAGCGCCACGGCATCGACTGCCGCGCCCGCCACCGCGCGCTCGGCGACGCGGACGCGGTGTGGCAGTTCCTGCGCGTCGCCGCGGAGGAGCACGGGCCGGAAATCCTCGCGGTCGCCGCGCGCCAGGTCGCCAGGCGCACCGTGCTGCCGCCGCACATCGAGCGCTCCGCGATCGATGCCATCCCGGAAGCGCCCGGCGTGTACCTTTTCCATGGCGAAGGGCGCGCGCCGCTTTACGTCGGCAAGAGCATCAACATGCGCCAGCGCGTGCTCGCGCACTTCTCGGCGGACCTGCGCTCCGAGAAGGAGATGCACCTCGCGCGCGAGGTGCGCGACATCCGGTGGCAGCGCACCGCCGGCGAGCTGGGCGCGCTGCTGCGCGAGGCGAGGCTGGTGAAGGAGCTCGCGCCGCCCTACAACCGCCGCCTGAAGCGGCCCGACGGCCTGTGCGGCTTCGTCTTCGACGGCACGCGCCTGCGCCTCGCGCCGGCCGACGAGATCGACGCCGAGACGCTGCCCTTCGTGAAGGGTCTTTTCCGCTCGCGCCGCGCCGCGCTGCAGACCCTTCGCGATCTCGCCGACGCGGAGCGCTTCTGCCTGCAGGCCCTGGGGATGGAAGCGTCCTCCGCGGTTCGCGCGGGCGCGTGCTTTCGCCATCAGCTTGGCCGCTGCTCGGGTGTCTGTGCGGGCAAGGAGAACATCCATCTTCACCACGCGCGCTTCGGCGCCGCGCTGAAGCGCTACCGCAGCGCCGAGTGGCCGCACCGCGGGCCGGTCGGCATCGTCGAGAAGGACCGCGCCGAGGAATCGACCGAGGTGCACGTGGTGGACCGCTGGTGCTACCTTGGGACCGCGAGCTCGGACGCGGAAGTCGCCGAGCTTCTGGAAGGGCGCCGCAGCGCGCTCGACCGCGCCGGGTTCGACTACGACCATTACCGCATCCTCGCGCGCCATCTCGGCAAGCGCGGCGTGCGGGTCGTCGAGCTCGCGGCCTGATGCACTGCGCGCTGGTGGTTCCAGGACTGCTTTCCGCCGCCGGCGCGCTGCGCCTGCCCGCGCTCGAGCTGCTGCTCGCGCGCGGACGCAGCGCGAGCTTCCCGGAGCAGCCGCTCGAGCGCTGGCTGGTCGACGCGTTCGCGCAGGACGACGAAGAGCCGCCGGTCGCCGCCGGGGCCCTCACCATGCTCGGCCACGGCGGCAATCCCGGGGACGAGCTCTGGGCGCGCGCCGACCCGGTGCACCTGCGCCTCATGCGCGATCGGGTCCTCGTCGTGCCGAGCGCCGCGTTTTCGATCACGCGCGAAGAAGCCGCCGCCTTGTGCGGCACGCTGAACCGCCATTTCGCCGGCCGGCTCGAGCTGCGCGCCGCGCACCCGGAGCAATGGTGCGCGCGAGTCGGCGCCGAGCTGGACATCGAGAGCCCCTCGCCCCTTCAGGCGGCCGGCCGCGAGATCGCGCTCGGCCGCCCCGGCGAGGCCTTGATCAACGAAGCACAGATGCTGCTGCACGAGCATCCGGTGAACGAAGCGCGCGAGGGACGTGGCGAGCTGCCGGTGAACAGCCTCTGGTTCTGGGGCGCGGGCCGCGCGCCGCGCGTGGCCCGCGGCCGCTGGCACACGGTGAGCGCCGACGAGCCCGTGTCGCTCGGGCTCGCACGGCTCGCGGGCACGTTGGGCCGCGCGCTGCCCGCGTCGGCCGGGGCGTTCCTCGAGCGAGCGCCGCAAGACGGCCGCCATCTCATCGTGCTCGACGCGCTGCGCGCGCCGGTCGCGCTCGGCGATGCCGAAGCCTCGCGCAGCCGCCTGGAGGCGCTCGAGCAGCGCTGGTTCGCGCCGCTGCTCGCCGCGCTCCGCGAAGGGCGCATCGGAATGATCACGATCCATGCTCCCGGCGCCCCATCCGGGGTATCGTTCGAGACCATCCGCGGCGACCTGCGGCGCTTCTGGCGCAGGCCGCGGCCGGTACGGGAGTTCAAGTGAAAAAATGAACATCATCGAGCGTCCCTTCGCGGAAGCCGACCGCCGCAAGCTGGTGGATTCCGGAATGCATCCGCTGCTCGCCAGGCTGTACGCGGCGCGACGCATCCGCTCGGCGGAGGAGCTCGACTACGGCCCGGCGCGGCTGCACGCGCCGCAGCTCATGAAGAGCGTCGACAATGCCGCGGCGCTGCTCGCCGACGCGATCGCCGCACGCAAGCGCCTGCTCATCATCGCGGACTACGATGCCGACGGCGCGACCGCCTGCGCGGTCGGCATCCGGGCGCTGCGCGCCTTCGGCGCCGACGTGGACTACCTCGTGCCGGATCGCTTCAAGCTGGGCTACGGCCTGACGCCGGAGCTGGTGGATCTCGCAGC
>CAYOVM010000093.1:8606-9834 GCA_964407355.1 uncultured Enterobacteriaceae bacterium | reverse complement strand
GAAGAGGACGGCCGGACCTGATCATCACGGTCGACAACGGCATCGCCAGCGTGGAAGGCGTGGCGCGCGCGAAGGCGCTCGGCATCGCGACGCTCATCACGGACCACCATCTCCCCGGCGCGCAGTTGCCGGAAGCCGACTGCATCGTCAACCCGAACCAGCCCGGCTGCGTTTTTCCGTCCAAGGCGCTGGCAGGAGTTGGCGTGATGTTCTATGTGGTTCTCGCTTTGAGAAGTGAGCTGAGAAGAAGAGATTTTTTTAAAAACCGGGCCGAGCCGAACCTTGGAGCGTTGACCGACCTCGTGGCGCTGGGCACCGTCGCGGACCTGGTGCCGCTCGATGCGAACAACCGCAACCTCGTGGCGCAGGGCCTGAAGCGCCTGCGCGAGGGCCGCGGCAAGGCGGGGCTCACGGCGCTGCTGCGCGCCGCCGGGCGGCCGGTGGCGGAAGCCTCGAGCTTCGACCTCGGCTTCGTCCTCGGCCCGCGCCTCAACGCCGCCGGGCGCCTCGCCGACATGAGCGTCGGCATCGAATGCCTGATCACCGACGACGAGGCGCGCGCCGCGAACATCGCCCAGGAGCTCGACCGCCTGAACCGCGAGCGCCGCAAAATTGAAGCAGGAATGCTTGAACAAGCCATGGATGTAGTCAAAAAAATTAAAATTGATAAAAGCGATGCAAGGGCAACCTTCTTCAATCAGGACTGGCATCAGGGCGTGGTGGGCATCCTCGCTTCGCGCTTGAAAGATCGTTTGCACCGTCCCGTGGTGTGCTTTGCCAGGGGATTGGAAGGAACGCGCCCGGTGCTGAAGGGCTCGGGCCGCTCGATCGCCGGTCTGCACCTGCGCGATTGCCTGGATCTCGTCGCGAAGCGCGCGCCCGGCCTGATCCTGCGCTTCGGCGGGCACGCGCAGGCCGCCGGCCTGACGATCGGCGAGGACGGCTACGAGCGCTTCGCCGCCGCTTTCGAGAGCGCGCTCGACGAGATGCTCCCGGCCGAGGCGCGGCTGCGCACCATCGAGACCGACGGCAGCCTCGACGCGCCGCATTTCACTCTCGACGTCGCGCGCATGCTCGAGGCGCAGATCTGGGGCCAGGCCTTTCCGCAGCCGCTCTTCTGCGATACATTCGACGTCGAAACCCGCCGCGTGGTCGGCGAGCGGCACCTGAAGCTGATGCTGAAGAAGGAAGGCAGGCGGTACGAAGCCATGTGCTTCAACGCGCTCGA
>CAYOVM010000093.1:0-8506 GCA_964407355.1 uncultured Enterobacteriaceae bacterium | reverse complement strand
TGATGCTGAAGAAGGAAGGCAGGCGGTACGAAGCCATGTGCTTCAACGCGCTCGACAGCGAAGCCGCTTCCCGGGAAACGCAGCCGAATCCGCAGTCGAACCGTATTCGCGCCGCCTACCGCCTCGGCGTGAACGAATTCAACGGCATGAAGAACGTGCAGATCAACGTGGAGCATTTCGAATGAAACGCAGCGCCGCCCTCACCGGGCTGTCATTCCTGCCTTTTTCCTTTTGGGCGGCTTCGACCGCCTTTGCCGCCGACCTCGAGCCCACCAAGGACGCCGGCCCCTATGTTCCCTCGCCGCAAAGCGTGGTCGCCGACATGCTCAAGGTCGCCGAGGTCGCCGCGTCCGATTTCGTGATCGACCTCGGCTCGGGCGACGGGCGCATCGTGCTCACCGCGGCGAAGGTGTTCGGCGCGCGCGGCTTCGGCGTCGAGATCAAGGACGAGCTGGTGAAGAAGTCGAACGAGGCGGCGCAGCGCGAAGGGCTCGCCGAGCGCGTCAAGTTCGTCAAGCAGGACCTCTTCAAGACCGACATCTCGCAGGCCACGGTCCTCACCATGTACCTGCTGCCCGATACGGTGAACCTGCTCAAGGACAAGTTCCTCGCCGAGCTGAAGCCCGGCACGCGCATCATCTCGCACGACTATCCGCTCACCGGCTGGATCCCCGAGAAATACGTGCAGATGGATCTCGAGGACAAGGTGCATATCAGCGGCGTCACCACCACGCTCATCTACATGTACGTGGTGCCCGCCAAGGTCGAAGGCAGCTGGAAGGCGACGATGCCGGCGGCGGTGAGCCGGCAACCCGCGACGCTGCAGCTGAAGCAGCAGCTCACCCGCGTCTCGGGCAGCGCCAGGCTCGACGGCAGGGAAGTCCCGCTCGAGGAAGTGAAGCTGCGCGGCGATCGCCTGACCTTCAGGGTGACCGGGCGCAAGGGCGAGTTCACGGGCCAGGTGAAGGGCAGGAGCATCGAAGGCATGCTCGACGGCAAATCGCCCTGGAGCGCGACCCTCGGCGGCTGAAAGCGATATCGCGTGGACCGCAAACGCGTAAATTCTTCCAAGCTGCGCTCGGTCGGCTACGACGAGAAGTCGCGCACGCTCGAGATCGAGATGTCGAACGGCCAGATCTACCAGTACGTCGGCGTCTATCCCGAGGTCTACCGCCGGCTCATGGCGGCGCCGAATCCGACCACGTTCTTTGACGACAAGATCGCCGAGGAATACACCCCCAAGCGGGTATGATGCTTCCCAAGAACAGGGGGGAGCATGGCACGGGGATCGATCGTCGTTCTGCTGCTGGCGCTGTGCTTTCCCTCGATTGAAGTTTCCGCGGTCGCCCGCGGCGGCAATCTCCCCGGGCTCGAAGCGCTCGACACCGGCAATCTCAGATCCATCGCCGCCTGGCTGCAGGAATCCGGGCGCGACGGCTATCTCGCCGGCGACGTCGCCGACGCCGCCGGCATCCCGCGCGACGCCGCCGAGGACGCGCTCGAGGCGAAGCAGCGGGGATTCAAGAGCGGCGGCGTGCTGCGCATCGCCCAGATCCCGGCCGACGCGCGGCGCGATTTCCTGCTTTTCATGGTGCAGCAGCCCGAGGGCGAGGTGTTCTTCTATCTCTCCAGCGTGAAGGGCGGCCTCAAGAAAGCCTTCGTCTTCGTGCCGCTCAAGAAAGGCGTCGTGCCGCTCGACCCGGACGACGCGCAGGCGAGCTTCCTGCAGGAAATCCGCTACTGGCAGGAACGCATCTCAGACAAGTAGATATAATCCGCTTCCCCATGGAAGCGGAACGCGTAAATCAGATCGCCTCCTCGATCTCCGACCTGCAGACGCGGTCGGCGGAACTGCGGAGGTATCTTTGACTTCGAGGCGAAGCAGCACCGCCTCGAGGCGCTGAATCGCGAGCTCGAGGACCCGAAGCTGTGGGACAACCCGCAGCGCGCGCAGGAGCTCGGCAAGGAAAAGAAGTCGCTGGAGGCGGTCGTAGGCACGCTGGGCCGGGTCGACAGCGGCCTGTCGGACGCGCGCGAGCTCTTCGACCTCGCGCGGGCGGAAGGCGACGATGAAACGCTTTCCGGTATTTTTTCGGATATAAGCAAGCTGGAACAGGACGTCGGGACGCTGGAATTCCGCCGCATGTTCTCCAACCCGCTCGACCCCAACAACTGCTTCCTCGACATCCAGGCCGGCTCGGGCGGCACCGAGGCGCAGGACTGGGCGTCGATGCTCGAGCGCATGTACATCAAGTACTGCGACAAGAAGGGCTTTCGCGTCGAGGTGCTCGAGCGCAGCGACGGCGAGGTGGCGGGCATCAAGAGCGCGACCCTGAAGATCATCGGCGACTACGCCTACGGCAGCCTGCGCACCGAGACCGGCGTGCACCGCCTGGTGCGCAAGAGCCCGTTCGACTCGAACGCGCGGCGCCACACCTCGTTCGCGAGCGTGTTCGTGTATCCGGAGGTGGACGACTCCATCGAGATCGACATCAACCCCGCCGACCTGCGCGTCGACGTCTACCGCGCCTCCGGCGCGGGCGGCCAGCACGTCAACAAGACCGAGTCGGCGGTGCGCATCACGCACATCCCCAGCGGCATCGTGGTGCAGAGCCAGAACGACCGCTCGCAGCACAGGAACCGCGCCGAGTGCATGGCGCTGCTCAAGTCGAAGCTCTACGAGCTCGAGATGCGCAAGCGCCTCGCCGCGCAGGACAAGCTGGAGGAATCCAAGACCGACATCGGCTGGGGCCACCAGATCCGCAGCTACGTGCTCGACCAGTCGCGCATCAAGGACCTTCGCACCGGCGTCGAGAAAGGCGCGACGCAGTCGGTGCTCGACGGCGATCTCGACGACTTCATCAGCGCAAGCCTCAAGCAGGGAGTCTAGACATGGAAGAAGAAAACAAGCTGGTCGAGGAGCGCCGCGAGAAGCTGAAGGCGCTGCGCGCCGCCGGGATCGCGTATCCGAACGATTTCAGGCGGCGGGATCTTGCTTCTCAATTGATCGGATCCCATGACGGGAAGACAAAAGAAGAGCTTGAAAAAACCCGGGTGAGCGCGACGATCGCGGGCCGGATGATGCTCAAGCGGGTGATGGGCAAGGCGAGCTTCGCCACGCTGCAGGACGGCAGCGGCCGCATCCAGGCCTACATCACCCAGGACGTTCCGGGCTACGAGGCCTTCAAGCACTGGGACCTGGGCGACATCGTCGGCATCGAAGGGCATCTGTTCAAGACGATGAAGGGCGAGCTCACCGTCCACGCCACGAAAATCGTCCTGGTGGCGAAGGCGCTGAGGCCGCTGCCCGAGAAATTCCACGGCCTCGCGGACCACGAGACGCGCTACCGGCAGCGCTACGTCGACCTGATCGTCAATCCGGAGTCGCGCAAGGTTTTCGAAACACGTTCACGCGTCATTCATTCCATCCGGGATCTGTTGTTGAAAGAAGGCTATCTCGAAGTGGAAACGCCGATGATGCAGCCGATCCCCGGCGGGGCGGCGGCGCGGCCGTTCAAGACGCACCACAACGCGCTCGACATGGAGCTTTTCCTGCGGATCGCGCCCGAGCTCTACCTCAAGCGCCTGGTGGTCGGCGGCATGGAGCGCGTGTTCGAGATCAACCGCAATTTCCGGAACGAGGGCATCTCGACGCGGCACAACCCCGAGTTCACGATGATCGAGTGGTACTGCGCGTACGAGGACTGGACCTACATGATGGACATCACCGAGCGCCTCGTGCGGGCGGCCGCCCGGGCCGCGCTCGGAAAAACCACGATCGATTACCAGCAGAAGACGATCGACCTGGGCAAGCCGTTCGCCCGCCTGCCGATCCCGGAGGCGATCCGCAAGGCCGGCGCTGCAGGTGACCAGCTGGGCGATCTGCGCGACCGGTCGTTCCTCTCGAAGCGCCTCATGGAGCTCAAGCTCGAGCACAAGAAGGACCAGGGCTGGGGCGCGCTGCAGCTCATGCTGTTCGAGGCGCTCGCCGAGAAGCACCTGATCGAGCCGACCTTCGTCACGGACTTCCCGGCCGAGGTCTCGCCGCTCGCGCGCCGGCGCGATTCCGACCCGGAGCTGACGGACCGCTTCGAGCTCTTCATCGACGCGAAGGAGATCGCCAACGGCTTCTCCGAGCTGAACGATCCCGAGGACCAGGCGGCGCGCTTCCAGGAGCAGGTGCGGCGCAAGGAAGCCGGGGACGCGGAGGCGATGTATTACGACGCCGACTACATCCGGGCCCTGGAGCACGGCATGCCGCCCTGCGCGGGCGGCGGCCTGGGCATCGACCGGCTGGTGATGCTGCTGACCGACAGCCCGAGCATCCGCGATGTGATCCTCTTTCCGCAGATGAGGCCGGAAGCATAGACACAACTGGTTACAAAGCATTACTGCAGCGCACACACCGGAGCCCTAACCTGACGGCGTTCTAAAGGAGAACACCGTCATGGAAACCCTAGCAAGAAAAACGCTCCACCCGTTGCTCACCGTGGCAGCGATTTCCGTCACTGTCTTTTCCGCCGTCGGCGTAGCGGCCCTCACGGGCGTGCTGCCGCATTCCATCGGCTCCTCGAAGGAAGCGGCTCCGGCGGCGCTCGTTGCCGCGCCTGCGCCGCTCGTTGCAGCGCCCGACATAACGGCCTCTACTGCCGTGGCCGCAAAGCCCGACGCGGCGCCGATGCCGCCGGCCGCCGCGCACTCCACGCCCAGGCCGGTACATAAGAAAGTCGCGAAGGCGCCGAAGCCGGTGCAGATCGCCGAAGCGCCGCAAGCCGTCCCGGCGCCGCAAACCGCGCCCGTTGCGCCTGCGCCGGTCGTCGAGGCGCCGAAGCCGGTCCCCGCCGGCATCCTCGGCGTCGTGGAATCGGTGCGCGAGATCAAGCGGCCGCAGAAGACCAACGGCTCCGGGCCGATCCTGGGCGGCATCGCCGGCGCGGTGGCCGGAAACCAGGTCGGTCGCGGCAACGGCAACAACGTGGCGACCATCCTCGGCGCCGTCGGCGGCATCGTGGCCGGCACCGCGGTCGAGCGAAACGTGCGGGCGACCAAGCATTGGGAAGTGAACGTGCGGCTCGACGACGGCTCCACGCACACGATCAACAGCGATGTGCAGCCCTTCTGGCACGGCGGCGAGCGGGTGCGCCTGCTCGACGGCAAGCTGCAGCCGGCGTAGCGGGCGCCTTCTCCCCGCCGCGGCCGCTTCCTAGAGCCGCAGCGTAATCAGTCCCGCCAATACCGCGCCGGTGGCCGCCAGCCGCCGGCGCGTCATTTTCTCCCGCAGGAACAGCGCGCCAAGCAGCGCGGCGAAAATCACCGACGTTTCCCTGAGCACCGCCACCAGCGCGACCGGCGCGCGCGTCATCGCCCAGAGCGCGATGGCGTAGGAGCCGGTCGTGAGCAGCGCGCCGATCAGGAGGCGGTGCCAGTTGCGCGCGAGGTAGCGCGGCACTTCGGCGCCGCGCCGCAGGCCGCCATACGCATAGATCGCGACGGCGTTGGCGACGAAGAACCACATCGTGTACGCGACCGGGCTGCCCGAGGCGCGGGCCCCCTTCGCGTCGATGAGGGTGTAAGCCGCGATGACGGCGGCGTTCGCGATCGCGAACAGCGTCGCGCGGCGGTCGCCCTTGCCGGAAGCGAACGCCAGGATGCCCGCGCAGACGAGCGCCACGCCGAGGGTCGGCAGCGGCTGCAGGACTTCGCCGAAGACCGCCGCGCCGGCGAGCGCGACGATCACCGGGCCGCCGCCGCGCATGATCGGGTACACATAGGAGAGCTCGCCCCACCGGTAAGCGCCGGCAAGGAACAAGAAGTACAGGATGTGCACCCCCGCCGACGCGGCGAGCCAGGGCCAGGAGCTCTTCGCGGGAAACGGCAGCCACACGGCCACGGCGAGCCCGACGAGGCCCGCGCCCACCGAGATCGCCACGGTGTCGAGCTCCTTGTCCGCCGAGGTCTTCAGCAGCGCGTTCCAGCCGGCGTGCAGCAGCGCGGCCCCGAGCACCGCGAGGGTCACGGGCAGCGAGAGCTCCGTCATCTAGGCCGTCATCGCGGCGAGCCGAGGACCTGGTCGATGAGAGGCCCCATCCGCTCCACCGCCGCGCGCCCTTCGGCGATCGCCTCGGCGGCGCGATGGAATTCCATCGTGCCGAAGTCCGGCAGGAGCGGCGTGATCATGACGTCGGCCGGATCGCCCGCGAGGCGGCTGCGCGCGACCTTCATCTCGACGATGTCGAGCGCGGTGGTGAACACCTCGAAGATCGACGGCATCGTCACCTCGTCCTTCACCTTCTTCTTCATCCGCTCCAGCCACCCCGTGCGCACGCGGCCGACCCAGCCCGGCATTTCGCGCGCGACCAGGGCCCCGCCTTCGCCGCCTTTTTTTCCCGGACCGCGGTCGCGATAGGGACCGAGCTTGCCCCAGCTCAGGTCGACGGCGATCACGATGTCCGCGCCGAGCGCCCGGCACATCGACACCGGCACCGGATTCACCAGGCCGCCGTCGACCAGCAGGCTGTCGCTGCGCATCACCGGCGTGAACAGGCCCGGCATCGCGCACGACGCCCGGACCGCGTCGAGCACCTTTCCTTCGCGCAGCCATACTTCGCGGCCGGAAGCGAGCTCGGTGGCGACCGCGCCGTAGAGGATGGGCAGCTCGGAAATGTCCCGGTCCTCGAAGGTCAGACGAAAAAGGTTGAACAGGCGCTGGCCGCGGATCAGGCCGCCGCGCCAGGTGAGGTCCATCAGCCTGAGCACGGTGGTCCAGGCGAGGCTCGTCACCCAGGCCTCGAGCTTGTCGAGATCCCCTGACGCGTGGAAGGCGCCCACCAGCGCGCCGATCGAGCTGCCGCAGATGAGATCGGGCTTGACGCCGCGCTCCTCGAGCGCCCGGATCGCGCCGATGTGCGCCCAGCCGCGGGCGCTGCCCGAGCCGAGCGCGAGTCCGATACGGTGTTTACGTCGCATAGTGGAAAAGCAAGCTGCGGCGAGTTTACGCTATGCTTGCTCGATGTCTAAAGCCGGCTTGTCGCATCGCCCCCGCACGGGCGATCGCCATTCCGCCCTCCGCGCGACGAACGGCGCTTCCACCACGCGGGACGGTTCCGCGGAGAGCGCAGCCGAGGCATTTCCCGACGAGCGGCCCGTGGCGATCGCGCAGCGCAAGCTGGTGGACGCCATCGGCCGCAGCCCGCGAGTCGCCGAGCTGGAGATCGTGGACCAGCAGATCCAGCGCAGCCCCTTCGTGGCCGCGCAGCGAAAGCACGCCGGATCCATCGCGCCTCGCAACGACACCGGCTTGCCCGACCGCCTCAAGTCGGGCATCGAATCGCTCTCGGGCATGGCCATGGACAATGTCAGGGTCCACTACAACTCTTCGCTGCCCGCGCGGCTCGATGCGCTCGCTTATGCGAGAGGAACCGAGATCCACGTAGGTCCGGGCCAGGAGCGGCACCTGCCCCATGAAGCCTGGCATGTCGTGCAGCAGGCGCAGGGAAGAGTCCAGCCGACGATGCGAGCCGGGGATGGCGTTCCGGTCAACGACGACAAGGGGCTGGAGCGCGAAGCGGATCTGATGGGAGCGAAGGCGAGCTCGTCCACGGCTTCCCCGGATCGCGGACCGGGCGAAGAAGGAACGCAAGCGGGGACGCCGGTCCTCGAGGCGAGCTCCGACGGTCCGGCGCAGCGTCACATCTCGTGGGATGCGATAAACAACCAGTTCGTCATCGACAACACCCGCCCGGGATGGATGGGCGCCGTGGGCGCGATGGCGGTGGGATGGGGTCAATCGAAAAACCATATCGTGCCTTTCGCCGGGATCCAGAACGATCTATGCGTCCTGCTCAATCAATTGGTCGCGGCGGCCGGCGCTCCCGCGATCGCGGCCGCGCAGGCAGAGGTCGTCGCCCTATGCGAATCGCTTTTTCCGAATCCGTCGCCGGACCGGGTGGTGATGAGGGCGCGCAGACTGGCCTGCATCAATGCGATCGCCGCGGGCACCGTGGGGCTCTATCACAATACTTCGAGAGCCTTGCTTTCCGCCCTGAACAGCTCGCCCGACAACGTGCGCGCCGGAGGGGCCATCAATAACCTGCGCATCGGCGAGAATCTGGATGCCGATTTCGTCGCGGGGAGCATCTGGTATGCCGGTCCCGCGATAAGCAACGGACTCCTGATTCCGGCCGTCAATCAGAACGTACTGACGCTCACGGCCGCTTCGAACCGGGTCGTCTACAACTATTTCCACCAGCAGGAGCAATCGCCGGCGATCCAGGGCGGATTCGGCCTGACGTTCGTGCTGAGCTTGCTGACGGGAAGGCAAATATCGTCGGGAACGGGCCCGACGGCGGGCGGCGGCATGCTTGGCGGCGCGGCTTTGCCGGTTCTGGTCACCGATCCGGCCGGGGCCGCCAACCCGTACCTGTTCCAGTAAGCCGCGTCCGCAATCACGCCCGCTCGAAGATCGCGGCGATGCCCTGCCCGCCGCCGATGCACATCGTCACGAGGG
>CAYOVM010000092.1:6556-12486 GCA_964407355.1 uncultured Enterobacteriaceae bacterium | reverse complement strand
CCTTCTTCCAGAACGGCGCCTGCGTCTTCAGGTAGTCCATGATGAACTCGCAGGCCGCGAAAGCGTCGCCCCGATGCGCGCTCGCCACCGCGACCAGCACGATCTGGTCCGTCGCCTTCAGCTCGCCGTAGCGGTGGATCACGACGCAGTCCATCACCTGCCAGCGGCCCTGCGCCTCCTCGACGATTTTCCGGATCGAATTCTCGGTCATGCCGGGATAGTGCTCGAGCGTCATGCTCACGTCGCGCACCTGGCCGACGAAGCTCGCCACGGCGCCGACCTTGGGATTCCCCTTCCGGATCGAATCGACCTCGGCGGTGAGATCGAAATCCTCGCGCTGAACGGCGACTTTCAATTCAACCTCCCGTGACCGGGGGAAAGAACGCCACTTCGTCGCCGGCCTTGATCGCCGCGCCGGGCGGCGCCATTTCCTGGTTGACGGCGGCCCGCACCAGCTTCTTCTCGGCAAAGACCGCCTGCCACTCGCCGCCGCGCCTCATGAGGTGGGCGCGCAGGGCCGCGACCGTGCCGACGCCCGCGGGCACTTCAAGCTCTTCGGCGTCCTTGCCGAGTTGCTCTTTCAGGCTGGCGAAGAACCGGACCATCACTTTCATCTGTACAACTCCGAATAGGGCAGGAAGCTCACCGTGTCGCCCTTTCCGATCGCCGCGCCCGCGGGATTGTCCACGAGGCCGTCGGCCCAGGCGGTGGAGGTGAGCACCGCCGAATCCTGCGTCGGGTAGAGGTCAAGCCCGCCCTGCGCGTTCCATTTTACGCGCAGGAATTCGCGCCGCGCGTCGGGCTCGGGCCAGTCGAAGTCCGCGCGCGCCGCGATTGCTCGAGGGGCCGTGTCGGTGTGGCCCTGGGTTTTGAGAAGGAAAGGCCTTACAAAAATCAGGAAAGTCACAAAGCTGGAGACCGGGTTGCCGGGCAGCCCGATAAAGGCGGATTTCCCGACTCTGCCAAAAGCGAGCGGCCGGCCGGGCTTCATCGAGATCTTCCACATCAGCAATGATCCTTCCGCCTCGACCGCGGGCTTCACGTAGTCGGCATCGCCGACCGAGACGCCGCCGGAGGTGACGATGATGTCGCACTGCGCCGCCGCCTGGCGCAGGGTCCGGCGCGTCGCGTCGAGGCTGTCCGGCACGATCCCGTAGTCGTGCATCTCGCAGCCGTAGAGCTCGGCGAGGCCGCGCAGCGTGAAGCGATTGGAGTTGTAGATGCGCCCGGGCGGCAGCGGCTCGCCGGGCATCACCAGCTCGTCTCCGGTAAAGAACAATCCCAGCCGCACGCGCCGGAATACGGGCAGCGTCTTGATGCCCACGGAGGCCGCGAGGCCCGTGTCCTGCGGCGCGAGGCGCTTTCCGGCGGCGAGGATTTCGCCGCCCTTCTTGACATCGCTGCCCACGCGGCGGATCCATTGCCCGGGAACCGGGTTCTTCTTTATCAGGACCTCTTCTTTTTCCGAAACACAATCCTCCTGCATGACGACCGCATCGGCCCCGGGCGGAATCGGCGCACCCGTGAATATCCGCGCGGCGGTGCCTGCGGAAAGCGCTTTTCCGACAGAACCGGCCATGATCTTCTGCGCCACCTTCAACCGGTTGCTTCCTTTCAGATCGGCGATGCGCACCGCGTAGCCGTCCATCGCGCTGTTGTCCATCGGCGGCACGTCCATCGTCGAGCGCTGGGCGCGCGCGAGCACGCGCCCGGTGGCTTCGAGCGCCGGCACCTCTTCGATGTCGGAAACCGGCGCCGCGCCCGCCATGAGCTGCGCCAGCGCCTCGTCTACCGACAGCAGGCCTTTGTTCATTTATCGGTCATCCGTCGAATTTCAGGAATTTCAATATGAACAGCGCGATCGCGCCATCGTCGTTCAGGTCGAGCCTGGGCAGCTTCGTCTGCACTGCGGCGTCGGTCGCGATCGCAACGATATGCGGGTCGTTCGGATGCAGCAACGCCTCGCCCGTCTGCTCGCGCCAGACCTCGAGCTTCGGGATCGGCGCGAACTTGAAGCCCTCGACGAGCAGCAGGTCGCAGGGCGAGATCCGCTTCAGCTGCTCGTCGAACGACGGCTCCTGCGCGCCGCGCAGCTCGTGCATCAGCACCCAGCGGCGCGACGAGGTGACGAGAATCTCGGAGGCGCCGGCGTGGCGGTGGCGATACGAGTCCTTGCCCGGCTGGTCCACGTCGAAGCTGTGGTGCGCGTGCTTTATCAGCGAGACGCGCAAGCCGTGTCCCACGAAGCGGGGTATCAGCTTCTCGATGAGCGTGGTCTTGCCGCTCCCCGACCAGCCGGCGAATCCGAAGGTTTTCATTCGACCGGGAATCTACACCACAACCATCTTCGCGCCGGCGAGCGCGAGGACCACGGCGAGCACCCGGCGCACGACCGGGTTGGCGAAGCGCCTGCTGCCGTACTCCGCGCCGAGCCAGCCGCCGGCCAGGACCGCGAGCGCCAGGATCCACAAGTGGCCGGGCAAGGAGGCCGCCTTCGTGACGAAGACGGCTGCCAGGCCCGCGACCGAATTCACGAGGATGAACGGCGCCGCGACCGCGGATGCCTGCTTGGTCCCGGCCCATCCCAGCATGAGGAGCAGCGGGCTGAGGAATATCCCCCCTCCCACGCCGGTCAAGCCGGACAGCAGCCCTATGAGCGCGCCGGTCGCCATGGCCCAGGCGACGGGCGGCTCGCGCAGCGAGCGCATCTCGTCGCCGGCACGGGCGCTGCGCCAGAGTTGCCAGGCGGCATAGAGCAGCACGACGCCGACCAGGATCTTGTAGGCTTGTCCCGGCAGCGCTATGGCGCCGCCGACGTAGGCGAGCGGAATGGACACGACTGCGAACGGCCAGAAAAGCCGCCAGCGGAAATGGCCGGCGCGGTAGAACTTGTAGGCTGCGATCGACGAGACGAGGATGTTGAGCACCAGCGCCATCGGCCGCATTTCCTGCGGCGCGATCCCCGCCAGCGCCATCGCCGCGATGTAGGCCGAAGCGCCGCCGTGGCCGACGGCGGCGTAGCCGAACGCCGCAACGAGCATTCCCGCGGCAAGCAACCCGATGACCGTCTGATCCATGGCATCCGCTATATACCATGGAATATAGCGGAGCTAGCCCGTCTTGCGCCGTCCGCCTGCCTGCCGCAGATGGGCGTTGAAGCGCCGCAGGTCCGCCGCGATCGCCGCCGAAGCCTTGTCTTCCATGGCGCGGTACAGAGCGACCACCCGCTCCCCGAACGGCGTCACCCGGGCGCCGCCGCCGCGCGTTCCTCCGATCGCCGTTGTGACGATCGGTTCGCGATAGGTCGCATTGAGCGCATCGACGAGCTGCCACGCGCGCCGATACGACATTCCCATGGCGCGCGCCGCGGCCGAAATGGAGCCCGTCCGGGCGATATGCAGGATGAGCTCGGCTTTTCCCGGTCCCATGGCCGGGGCGCCCTCGCCAAGCACTCGCAAGGTCAAGCCGCGATAGCGGGCCATCTCACTTTCCTGCGTTGGGAAAGAACAGCTGCTCTCCGTCGATCTTATATCCGGCTATGGCTTTCTGCCCTTCCGGCGAGACAAGCCAGTCGATGAACCTCATGCCCGCTTCCTTTTTCACGTGCGGATGCCTCCGGGGATCGACCAGGATGACGCCGTACTGATTGAAAAGACGGTTGTCGCCTTCGACGAGGATCGTCAGCTCGCCGCGGTTCTTGAAGGAGAGCCAGGTGCCGCGATCGGCGAGGATATAGGCGTTCATGGCGGAGGCCGAATTGAGGGCCGGCCCCATCCCGGAGCCGGTTTCACGGTACCAGGGCCCCTTCTCCGCGACGATGTCGATGCCGGAGGACTTCCAGAGCTCGAGCTCGGCGAAGTGCGTGCCGCTGCGGTCGCCGCGGGAGACGAAGGGCGCACCTGCGGCCTTGATCTTCTTCAACGCCGCGACGATGTCCTTGCCGGCGCCGATCCCGGCCGGATCGGCTTTCGGTCCGATCAGCACGAAATCGTTGTACATCACCTCGAAGCGCTTCACGCCATGGCCTTCGGCGACGAACTTCTCCTCGAGCGGCCTGGCGTGCACAAACACCACGTCGGCGTCGCCGCGGCGGCCCATGTCGAGCGCCTGGCCGGTACCGAGCGCCACCACGCGCGCCTGGATTCCCGTCGCCTTCTGGAAAATCGGCAGCAGGTAGCCGAACAGCCCCGACTGCTCGGTCGAGGTGGTCGAGGCAACGGTGATGAACGTCTGCTGCGCGAAAGCCGGCGCGCACAGCGACATCGCGAGCAACGCGCGGAGGATCAGACCCATGGAAGCTCTCCTTTTATGAATGCCGCCGCCTCCTCCGAGGCAGGCGCCGCAAAAAACCGCTCCACCGGCGCGCGCTCGACGAGGCGGCCCTGGTGCAGGAACAGGACCTCGTCGCCCAGGCGCCGCGCCTGGCCGAGGTTGTGCGTGGCCATGACGATCTTCGTTCCCGCGGCGTCGAAGGCGCGGATCACCGCCTCGATCTCGCGCGTCGCCGTCGGATCGAGGCTCGCCGTCGGCTCATCGAGGAACAGCACTTCCGGATGCAGCGCCCAGGCGCGCGCCAGGGCGAGCCGCTGCTGCTCGCCCCCGGAGAGCGCGCGTGCCGGCTGGCGGGCCACGTGCCGCAGCCCGACCTCGTCCAGCGCATCGAGGGCCGCGCGCTCGCGCTCGCGCGTCCCCGTACCGGAAACTTTAAGCGCGTAGCGCACGTTCGCTATGGCGGAGCGGCGCAGCATGATCGGGCGCTGGAACACCATGGCCTGCAGCCGCCGCAGACGGCCGGCTTCGGTTTCACGCCAGGCGACACGGCCGGAGCTCGGCGCGAGCAGCCCATGCATGAGCCGCATGAGCACGCTCTTGCCGGCGCCGTTCGCGCCCAGGATGATGGTGCTCGGCCCGGCTGCGATCTCGAGCGAGAGCGGCTCGATGATGGTTTTCCCTCTTGTCGAGAAGGAAACGCCGTGAAGCGCGAGCGGCAGGATCACCCGTACCTCCGCTGTGCCGCTTCCTTGACGGCGTACGCCGCGCCGTTCAGCACGAGGACGATGACGATCAGCACGCTGCCCAGGCCGAGCGCGAGGGGCAGGTCGCCCTTCGACGTCTCGAGCGCTATCGTCGTCGTCATCACCCGCGTGACGCCGTCTATGTTGCCGCCCACGATCATGACCGCGCCGACCTCGGCGCTCGCGCGGCCCAGCCCGGCCAGCACCGCCGTCACGAGCGAGAAGCGCGTGTCCCAGAGCACCGTGCACGCAGCGCCCAGACCGCGCACACCGAGCGAGCGAAGCTGCTCGTCGTACTCGCGCCATGCATCCTCGACCGCCTGCCGGCAAAGGGCGGCGATGATCGGCAGGACGAGGATCGTCTGCGCCACCACCATCGCGGCCGGCGTAAACAGCAGGCCGAGCGGGCCGAGCGGCCCCGCTCGCGAAAGCAGCAGATAGACCGCCAGACCGACGACCACGGGGGGCAGGCCCATGAGGGCGTTCAGCAATACGATGAGCGCATGCCGGCCGGGAAAGCGGCCGACCGCGATCGCGGCGCCAAGCGGCAGGCCGAGGACCGTGGCGAGGACCACCGCGGAGAGGCTGACCTCGAGGCTGAGCGCCACGATGTGCCATAGCCGGGGGTCGCCGAGCATGTCGGCAAAGTTATGCATGTACGCGCATATCTGTTGGACTTGGCTACTTTACATCGACGGATCTGCGGTTTTAAATATGTACTGGCTTGCATATGAAGATCTCCGTCGACTTCGATCCGGCATGGCTCTCCGGCACCGGACTCTCCAGGGAGCGCGGCCGGGCGCTGCTCCGGCTTCTCGGCGAGCTCGAGCGCTCGAGCTCGCTGCGAGAGGCGGCCGGCTCGCTCGGGCTTTCCTACCGGTTCGCTTGGGGAACGCTGGGGGACGCAGCGCGCCT
>CAYOVM010000092.1:0-6456 GCA_964407355.1 uncultured Enterobacteriaceae bacterium | reverse complement strand
CTGGAGCTGGACCTTGTCGTTCGCGGCTCGGACGATTGCCTGGCCGCGCTCGCGCGGGGCGAGTGCCACCTGGCGGGCTTCCATGTCGCCGATGCCCTGCCGCGCGCCGCGGCCGCGGCCGCGGCGCTCGGCAAATGGCTCGATCCGCGCAAGCATGTGCTGCTCCACTTCGTCGCCCGCGAGCAGGGTCTCATCGTCCGCCCCGGCTCGCGCATCCGCAACGTCCATGACCTGACCCGGCCCGGCGTGCGGTTCATACACCGGCAGAATCCGGGCGGGTCGAGTCCTTCCGCCGAGGGCGGCGGCTCGCCGGTCGCTTTTTCGGTGGCCGAAGGACGCGCCGACGCCGGTTTTGGCTTGCGCGCCGAAGCCACGCGCTACAAGCTGTCGTTCGTGCCTCTCGCCGTAGAGCGCTACTTCATCGCCTGCGCCAAGTCTTCCCTGCGCACGGCGGGAATGCAGGCGCTGCTCGAGACGCTCGAGAGTCCGGCATTCGCCGAGCGCGTGGCGAAGCTACCGGGCTACGACGCCGCGCAAGCAGGCAAGAAGCAAGCTCTGGACGCCGCTCTGACCTGGGTCGAGCAGCCGCGCCGATGAGGAGCGGAGGCTTGGCCTATGTCATCGCGGGCGCGGCGCTTCTCGCGCTGACGGCGCTCGCCTTCGCGGTCGGACGCTATCCGGTGGCGATCTCCGAGATCCTGAACGTGCTCCTCTCGAAGCTGACCGGCAACCCGCACGGACTCGCTTCCAACGTCGAGACCGTGGTGCTGCAGGTGCGAGGACCCCGCGTGCTGGCCGCGCTGGTGGTCGGCGCCTCGCTCGCGGCCGCGGGGACGGCGTACCAGGGAATGTTCCGCAATCCCCTCGTGTCGCCGGACATCCTCGGAGTGTCGGGCGGCGCGGCGCTCGGCGCGGTGCTCGCGATCTTTCTCTCGGCGAACGTGTTCCTCGTTCAGGCGCTCGCGTTCGGCGGCGGGCTGGTGGCGGTGGGGCTCGTCTACGGCGTCGGCTCGCGGATGCGCGGCCACGATCCGCTGCTCGCGCTCGTGCTCACGGGCGTAGTGATCGGGACCCTGCTCGGGTCGGCGATCGCGCTTCTGAAGTACCTCGCCGATCCCTACAACCAGCTGCCGGCCATCACCTATTGGCTGCTCGGCAGCCTCGCCTCGATCACTTCACGCGATCTCGCGGTCGCAGCGCCGCTCGCGCTGCTCGGGCTCGTGCCGATGGTGCTGATGCGCTGGCGCATGAATCTCCTCGCGCTGCCCGACGACGAGGCGCGTGCGCTGGGCGTCGACACGGCGAGGCTGCGCATCGTGGTCGTCATGGCGGCGACGCTCATGACGGCCACCGCGGTCGCCATCAGCGGCATCATCGGCTGGGTGGGGCTCCTCATCCCGCACGCCGCGCGGCTGCTGGTCGGCCCCGACTTCGGCCGCCTGCTGCCGCTCGCCATGCTGCTCGGTGCCGGCTTCCTCCTCGCCGTGGACACGCTGTGCCGTACCATCGCCACCATCGAGGTGCCCCCGGGCGTGCTCACGGCGCTCATCGGCACGCCGTTCTTCCTCTGGCTGTTCGCCCTTTCGCGCAGGCGCTGGTGATGCCGCAGGGGATACCCACTTAATGCTGCAGGTCCGCGATCTCGCCTTCGGCTTCCCGAACCACACGGTCGGCCGCGACGTGAGCTTCTCGCTCGCGGCGGGCGAAGTGCTGTGCGTGCTGGGTCCGAACGGCGGCGGCAAGACCACGCTTTTCCGCACAGTGCTCGGGCTGCTGAAGAAGCATTCGGGCTCGATCGCGCTCGACGGCGATGCGATCGAAGCGCTGCCGCGCGGCGAGATCGCGCGCCGCGCGGGCTATGTGCCGCAGGGGCACAGCGCGTATTTCGCCTTCACGCTGCGCGAATTCGTGCTCATGGGCCGCACCTCGCGCATGGGGGCGTTCTCCGCCCCGGGCCGGCGCGATCGCGAGCTCGCCGACGGCGCGCTGGAGGCGCTCGGCATCGCGCAGCTCGCCGATCGGCCGGTCACCGAGGTGTCCGGCGGCGAGCGCCAGCTCGCCCTGGTCGCTCGCGCACTGGCGCAGCAGCCCCGGCTGCTCGTCATGGACGAGCCCACCGCGAGCCTCGACTTCGGCAACCAGATCCGCGTGCTGCAGAAGCTCGCCGAGCTCGCGGCGAGCGGCATCTCGATCCTGTTCTCGAGCCACGACCCGGACCACGCGCTGCTGGCGGCGCATCGGGCGCTGCTCCTCGGCGAGGGGCGCGCCCTCGAGATCGGCGCGCCCAAAGACGTGATCCGGAGCGATACGCTGGAGCGCCTTTATGGTGTTCCGGTAAGAATTCTCAAGACGGAAAGCGGCGAGCGCGCCTGCTTGCCAGCGTTGCGGCGTTGATCTAGACTTTTTCGCGTTACACGTCGGGGCGCAGGCTCCCGGCGATTCCAAGACGGTGTCCGTCCAAGCTCTGCGCAACTCTCAGGGAGAGAGCTATGGACGCTTCTATCGCCCCCGTGGCGACACTGTACGGTTTTCCACGCAGCACTTATGTCATCGTCGCGCGCTTCGTGCTCGCCGCGAAAGGCGTGGCTTATACGTTCCACGACACCGAGACCGAGATGTACAGCGAGACGCACCTGGCCCGGCATCCGTTCGGTCGCGTGCCGGTGCTGCGGCACGGCGAATTCCAGGTTTACGAGACGAGCGCAATAGCGATCTATATCGACGAGGCGTTTCCCGGGCCTGCCCTTCAGCCTTCGGATCCGCGCCGCCGTGCGAAGATGCACCAATGGATCAGCAGCCTGTCGGCGTATTTCTACCCGTACATGCTTTATTACCTGAACCACGAGCGGGTCGTCTTCCCGGATCTGGGCATTGCGCCGGACGAGCGGATTGTTTCCGCGGCGCTACCCAAGGTCGAGCGCGCGCTGGCGGTGATGGAGCGGGAGCTTGCGTCGGGCGCGGGGTTTCTCGCCGACGGCGCGCCGACGCTCGCCGACTACTTCCTGCTGCCGACCATCACGTCGCTCACCCTGGTGCCCGAAGGCAGGCCGCTCCTCGAGCGCTGTCCGGCGATCAACGGCTGGCGGGCCGCGATGGGAAAGCTCGCGCCCGTGCAAGCGGTGCGCGCGCTGGTGCCGCCGCGGGCCCCAATCGAGCACGCCCGGCGCTGGGCGACCGAGCACCGGCCGAGCGTGCTCTGACCGCCCGATGATTCCCTTTCCCGAAGCGCTGCGTTTCTGGCTGAAGCTCGGCTTCATCAGCTTCGGCGGGCCCACCGGCCAGATCGCGATCATGCACCAGGAGCTGGTCGAGCGCCGGCGCTGGATCTCCGAGAACCGCTTTCTGCACGCGCTCAACTACTGCATGCTGCTGCCGGGACCGGAAGCGCAGCAGCTCGCCACCTACATCGGCTGGCTGATGCACCGCACCCTGGGAGGCATCGTCGCCGGCGGCCTCTTCGTGCTGCCCTCGGTATTCATCCTGATCGCGCTGTCATGGGTCTATCTCGTCTACGGCGACGTGCCGGCGGTCGCGGGCGTGTTCTACGGCATCAAGCCCGCCGTGGTGGCGATCGTGCTCGCCGCCGCGCATCGCATCGGCTCGCGCAGCCTGAGGAACGCCTGGCTTTGGGGGATCGCCGCGGCGGCGTTCGTGTCGATCTTCGCGCTGCGCCTGCCGTTTCCGGCCATCATCCTGGCGGCGGCGATCATCGGCTATTTCGGCGGCCGCTATGCGCCGGCCAAATTCTCCGCGAGCGGCGGCCACGGTGCCGCGAAGGGCGGGCACGCCCCCGCCTTGATCGACGACCACACGCCGACACCGGCGCACGCGAGATTTACATGGGTCAAATTCTGGAGCTGGGTCGGCGTGGGTGTCACCCTTTGGGGCGCGGCGATCGGCCTGCTCGCGGCCTGGCTCGGCTGGGACAGCACGCTCACGCAGATCGGCTGGTTCTTCACCAAGGCGGCGCTGCTCACGTTCGGCGGCGCGTACGCGGTGCTGCCCTACGTGAACCAGGGCGCCGTGGAGCACTACGGCTGGCTGACCGCGCAGCAGATGATCGACGGCCTCGCGCTGGGCGAAACGACGCCGGGGCCGCTCATCATGGTCGTCGCGTTCGTCGGCTTCGTCGGCGCGTGGACGCATGAGATCTTCGGCGCGAACCTGGTGGCGGCGGGAATCGCCGGCGCGCTGGTGGCGACCTTCTTCACCTTCCTGCCCTCCTTCGTGTTCATCTTCATGGGCGCGCCGTTCATCGAGACGACGCACGGCAACCTCAAGTTCACGGCGCCGCTCACCGCCATCACGGCCGCGGTCGTCGGCGTGATCCTGAACCTCGCGCTGTTCTTCGCCTGGCACGTGCTGTGGCCGCGCGGGTTCGGAGGCGGATTCGACTGGATCTCCGCGCTCATCGGCGCCGGCGCGCTGGTCGCGCTGCTTCGCTACAAGGCCGGCGTGATGCCGGTCATCGGGGCCTGCGCGCTTCTCGGCCTGGCCACCACATTCGTCCTCTAGGAGAAGACATTCCATGGCTGCGTACGTGATCGGCGAGATCGAGGTGACCGACCCGAAGGTCTACGACGACTATCGCAGGCAGGTGCTGGCGACGGTCGAGAAGCACGGCGGCCGGTTCCTGGCGCGCGGCGGCAAGACCGAGCAGCTGGAAGGCGGCTGGACGCCAAAGCGCATCGTGGTGCTCGAGTTCCCCTCGTACGCGCAGGCGCTCGCCTGGTACCGCTCGCCCGAGTACGCGCCGCTCATCCGGCTGCGCCAGAGCGCTTCTCGCGGCAAGCTGGTGCTCGTCGAAGGCGCGTAACGCGCGTGGAAAAAGAAAGGGCGCCTTACGGCGCCCTTTCGACCTCCTCCACTACCCTCCTCTGCTGCATTCCCTCGCTGCCGCGATTCAGCCGGGCTGAATCACTCCGCAGGCGATACGCGCACCGGCGTTGCCGGTGGGCTGCGTCTTGTAGTCGTCCGGATCGGCATGCACGATCAGGCCGCGGCCGACGATGCTCGCCGGGCCGGGCGTCACGGTCATGAGGTCCAGATCCGCCTCCAGCGTGGCCTTGCCGCTCGCGTCGGCCTTGAGCGCCGGCATGTCCCCGGTGTGGCGCTCGGCGCTGCTGTAGTGGCCGTGCGGCTTGCCCATCGCGTTGAAGTGGCCCTTGGCGCTCATGCCGTCGCCCGAGCTGCAGTCGCCCGCTTCGTGGACGTGGAAGCCGTGCTCGCGTCCCGGCACGAGGCCGCTCACGTTCGCGACCATCCTGACCTTGCCGCCCACCTGGTAGAAATTCGCCGTGCCCACGGCGCTGCCGCTTTTGGTGGGCACGAGGTTCGCCGTCGCCCTGGGCGCGTCGGGCGGGATGCTCTTGCAACCCGAAAGCGAGCCCGCCGCCGCGGCTATCGCGACCGCGAGCAGGACTCCCTTCACTTCTTCCTGGAGTCCATGGACGCGCGGTTCTTCTTGTAGTTCGCGACTGCGCGGTCCTGGCCCTTGGCGAGATCGGCCGCATCCTTCGCCTTCGCCGCGGCGGCCTTCTCGGCCTCGGCCGCTTTCTCCGCGTCGCTCTTCGGCGGCGGCGCGGGCAGCTTGGCGTGCGACGCCGCGATGGCGCCGATCATGAGGCCGCCGGCGAGCGCGGCGAGGATCTTTTTCATGACTTCTCCTTCATATGAGGCGCCCCGGCGGGAACCGCGCCGCCGGCAGCATCGCGCTTTCCGGATTTGACGTCGTTGTACCAGTACTCGTGGTGCTCTTTTGCCCATGTCTCGTCGGTATAGCCGGTGCGCATGTTGCCGTAGGCGCCCTCGACCCCGATGGTGCCCATGTAGATATGGCCCAGGGACATCACGATGTACACGAGCGCGGCGGCGGCATGCCAGATCCACGCGTCCTGCATGATTGCGCGCGTCTGGTCGAAATTCGGAAACAGCAGGATCACCCCGCTCCAGCTCACCACGATGCTGAGCCCGATGACGCCGAGCCAGTACCAGACCTTTTCCCCGGCGTTGAAGCGGCCGGAAGGAATGTGCTCGCCGCGGCTGAAAAACGCCCAGGCCTTGCGGAACCACATCCAGTCGTAGGCTTTCGGCAGGTTGTCGCGCAGGAAGATGACGATCATCGCGAGCACCGAAACGATGAACAGCGGCGCAATGAAGTTGTGCAGGTTCTTGCCGAGGGCGGTGAGCCAGGCGAACAGCGTGTAGCCGATGACCGGCAGCAGGATGTATTTGCCGAACAGCATGATCAGCCCGGAGATGCCGAGCACGCAGAAGCTGATCGCGGTGCTCCAGTGCACGACCTGCTCGACGGAGCTGAAGCGCCGGATCAGCCGCCCGGTGGGGCGGTTGTGCAGCTTGACCGGTCCCTTCGAGAAATACAGGGCCCCGATGATCAGGCACACCAGCACCACCAGCCAGCCGCCGTAGAACGTGATCGGGCCGTTGCGGAACTGG
>CAYOVM010000091.1:0-12604 GCA_964407355.1 uncultured Enterobacteriaceae bacterium | reverse complement strand
GCGTGCGCGTCCACCTGCTGATCGACGGCTTCGGCGCGCGCGACTTCCCGGATCGCTTTCGCCGCGCGCTGGCGAGCGCCGGGGCTCAGCTGCTCGTGTTCCGGCCGCTCTCCGAGGCGCTGCTGATCAGGCGCAGCCGCCTGCGGCGGATGCACCGCAAGGTCGCCTGCATCGATGGCCGCGTGGCTTTCGTCGGCGGCATCAACATCGTCGACGACTACGAAACGCCCTTCGACGATCCGCGCACCATGCCGCCGCGCTACGACTATGCGGTGCGCATAGAAGGGCCGCTCGCCGCCGAGGTGCGTGGCACGGCCGCGCGGCTCTGGCGCAAGGTCGCGTGGTCGCAGCTGCGCCGCCGCTCGCAGGTCGAATTCGAGTCGCCGGTGCCGCCGCCGGCCGGCGCGCAGCGCGCGAGGCTCGTGATACGCGACAGCACGCACCATCGCCGCGACATCGAGCGGGTCTATCTCGCGCACCTGCGCACGGCGCGCGTCGAAGTGATCATCGCCTGCGCCTATTTCTTTCCCGGCCGGCGCTTTCGCCAGGCCCTGATGGACGCGGCGCGGCGCAAAGTGCGCGTGCGCCTGCTGCTGCAGGGAAAGATCGAGTACGCGCTCCTGCACTACGCGTCGCGCGGCCTGTACGGCGCGCTGCTCGACGCCGGCATCGAAATCCACGAATACCACTCGAGTGTCCTGCACTGCAAGGTCGCGGTGTTCGACCGCTGCGTCTCCTGCGTCGGCTCCTCGAACATCGACCCGCTCAGCCTGCTGCTCGCGCGCGAGGCGAACGTGTTCGTCGACGATGCGGCGTTCGCCGCGGAGCTGCGCCAGAGCATCGAGCAGGCGATGCGCCACGACGCCGTGCAGCTCGCGCCGCGCGAATGGCACCGCCAGCCCTTGGCGCGGCGCGCGGTTATCTGGATGGCTTATGGAATCGCGCGGTCGCTTATCAGTTTTTTTGGCTTTGAGCGCTATCACTGATGAGACGCAAGCGTCCCTCTTCGAGGATGGGCACCACCGGATAGGCGTCTACCCGGCACGCGAACTCGACCTCGCGGGCAAGGCCGCGGCGCTGCATCATGCGTCCCACGCGGCACTCGAGGAGCGCCTGCGGCAGCTTCGCGTGGCGGTAGACCGCGAGCGCCGCCCGAGCGGCGTCCGAAAGATCGGCCGCGCCGCCGAGGCGCTCGGCGAAGCGCTCGACGAAGGCGCCCGCGCCGCAGAAATCCTCGAGGTTGAAATTGTTCATCGAGCCCGAGCAGACGATCAGCACCGTCTCGCGCGGGTGCTCGGCGAGGATGTGCTCCACCAGCCGCCGCGCATTGAGAAGCGCGCCGCAATACACGCGCGCCGCGCCGGCCGCCCGGCTCATGCACACGGTGCCGTTGGTCGTGGAATAGATCAGCGCTTTGCCTTCGACGCCGTGCTCGATGAGCGCGAGCGGGGCCGGGTGCGCGAAGCCGGGAAGCGTGTCGGCGTTCAGCTCGCCCGAGAGCACATAGGAGCCGCCGTCGAGGGCCTTCGCCTGGGCGCGGGCCGCGGCTTCGTCGAGCACCGGCACGACCTGCGTCGCGCCGTGCGCGAGCGCGGCGACCATCGTCGTGGTGGCGAAGAGGACGTCGACGACCACCACCACCTTGCCCGACACCCGCACGGTGTCGAGCTCCTCCTTCTTCGTGAGGACGTGGATCTTGTGGTTGAGCTCGATGCGCCCGGCCACGGTCAGGCCCCCGGGCGCCGGCCGAAGAAGGCCCAGCCTTCGAGCGTCAGGACGAGCTCGCCCTTCTGGTTCACCGCCTCCCAGAGGTGCTTGACCAGCCCGACCGCGGGCCGGCTCGCGGAGGCGCGCGACTCGATCACGGTCATGCGATAGACCAGCGTGTCGGCGGGGCGCACCGGCTTCAGCCAGCGCACCTTTTCGATCCCCGGGGAGCCGAAGCTCTCGGTCCGGTTCATGAATGTGTCGTCCACGAGCCGCATGCCGACCGCGCAGACCTGCCAGCCGCTCGCGATCAGCCCTCCGAAAGGCCCTTCCTTCGCCGCCGCGGCATCGACGTGGAACGGCTGGGGGTCGTACTGCCGCCCGAAGGAGACGATCTCCTCCTCGGTGAAGGTATGCCGGCCCATCTCCGTGACGTCGCCGACCTTGAAGTCCTCCCACCAGATCATGCGGGAACGACGCGCTCGTAAGCGAGCACCCGCTGGCGCAGCTCGTCGGGCAGGGGGAGGGCCTTCTTCGCCGAAGGATCGGCGTTCACGTAAACCAGCTCCGCGCTCACCAGCGGCCCGTCCTGCCCTTCCCTGCCGTTGTGGGTTTCCCTATGGATTTCGAACAGGAACGTCATGCTCGAGCGTCCGAGCTTGCCCACGCGCGAGTAAATCTGCAGCAGCTCGTCGTAGCGGGCCGAGTCGAGGTACTCGAGCGTGGCCTTGCGCAGGAAAAGATCGGCGCCGTAGCGCTCGACGTAGCCCTGGGGATAGGGCAGGCCGATCTCGCGCCAGTACTCGGCGAGCGCGGTGTCGATGTAGGTCAGATAGTGGCCGTTGAAGACGATTTTCTGCATGTCGACCTCGGCCCAGCGCACCCGCAGGCGCGACACGCAGACGAAATCCGCTCGCGCCATCCTAGACGGCCGAGAAAATTGCTGGCAACATGAATCCGAACAAAAAGATAATCAATCAGTACAAGAGGATAACGCGTAATCCACCAGGAGGAGTCGATGCTCCGCTTCGCAATACTCGCATGTTCGCTGGCGCTCGCCACATCGCAGGCGCTTGCCCAAGGCACCGTCAAGATCGCGATCCTCGGCCCGATGGCGTTCGTGCAGGGCGAGAACCACTGGGCGGGCGCCGAGATGGCGCGCGATGAGATCAACAAGGCGGGCGGCATCAAGGTCGGCGGCAAGAGCCTGCAGATCGAGCTCGTCCGCGGCGACACCAACGAGATCCAGTCGGTGCCCGACGCCACCAACGCGATGGAGCGCGTGATCACGCGCGACAAGGCCGACTTCGTGATCGGCGGCTTTCGCTCCGAGGCGGTGCTCGCGATGCAGGAAGTGGCGATGGACTACAAGAAGATCTTCCTCGGCGTGGGCGCCGCGGACGCGAAGCTGGGCGAGAACGTCGAGAAGAACTACGACCGCTACAAGTACTGGTTCCGGCTGGCGCCGACGAAAGCGCCGGACCTTTTCCGCACGCTGATGGCCGTGCTCGGCTCCGTCGGCGAGCAGGTGCGCACCGGCCTGAAGAAGGACAAGCCGAAGGTCGCGATCCTGGCCGAGAAGGCGGCCTGGACCGAAGCCATCGTCAAGGGCGTGCAGGCCACGCTGCCGAAAATGAACATGGAGGTGGTCGGCACCTGGCAGCCCTCCGCGGTCGCCACCGACGTCACCGCCGAGCTCGCCGCGATGGAGCGGGCCGGCGCCGACATCGTTTTCACCCTGGTCTCGGGCCCGGTCGGAATCTCGCTCGGACGGCAGATGGGCGAGCGCGGCATGAAGGCGGTCGCCTTCGGCATCAACGTCGAGAGCCAGAAGGACGATTTCTGGCAGGCGGCCGCGGGCAAGGCGAACTACGTCGCCACGCTCGACACCTACTCGGAAGTCGAGATCACGCCGAAGACCATCCCGTTCGTGAAGGCCTTCAAGCAGCGCTACAAGAAGGCGCCGACCTACACCGCCGCGACCTACGACGCGATCATGCTTCTCAAGGACGTGATCGAGAAGGAAGGCACCACCAACGCCGACAAGCTGGTGCCGGCGATCGAGAAAAGCGAGCACGTGGGCACCGGCGCCATCGCCACCTACGACAAGCGCCACGATCTGGTCTGGGCGGTCGGCAAGACCTCCGGCATCGCGGTGCAGTGGCAGGAGGGCAAGAAAGTGCCGTTCTGGCCGCCGCAGATAAAAGGAATGCAGCCCTTCAAGCTCCCCTCCAAGTGACCGTGGCCGGATGACTCATCGACAGGGGAGCGGCAGGGTTCCCCTGTTCATTTGCAAATGCTGCAGGACATCCTGGTCACCGGGCTCGTGAACGGCGGCGTGTACGCGCTGCTCGCGATCGGCTTCTCCCTGATCTTCGGCGTGGCGCGCATCGTCAATATCGCGCATACCGCGTTCTACATGCTCGCCGCGTACTGCTTCTACACGCTGCTCGTGAAAGTCGGCCTGGGCTTCGTCCTGTCGGCGCTTATCGCGGTAAGCGGCGTGACGCTGCTCTCCGTGCTCTGCTACCGGCTGGTGATCGAGCCGGTGCGCGAGCACGAGGCGGCGGTGCTCATCGCCACCATCGCGCTCGCGCTGGTTTTCCAGGAGCTGATGCTGTTGTCGTTCGGCGGCAGCTATCTCGGCATCCCTTCAACGCTCGAGGGCGGCGTGCGGGTGCTCGGCGTGAGCATCTCGTACCAGCGAATGGTGATACTCGTGGTCGCCGCGGTAATGCTGACCCTCGTGTGGTTCGTCCTCTACCGGACGAGGCTCGGCCTTGCGATCCGCGCCACGGCGAACGATCTGGAGGTGGCGAACCTCATGGGAATGAACGTGCACCGCGTGGCGATGGCCACGGTCGCGCTTTCCGTGTCGCTCGCGGCGGTGGCGGGCGTAGTGGTGGCGCCCGTCTTCGTGGTGGATCCGTTCATGTGGCTCGGGCCGCTCGTGACCATGCTCGCGATCGTGGTGCTGGGCGGCCTGGGCAGCCTGAAAGGCAGCCTGATCGGCGCGCTCGTGATCGGTTATGTCGAGGCGATCACGGTGTTCGCGCTACCGTCGGGCGCGTATCTGAAAGGCGCGGTGGCGCTCGCCATCATGGTCGTGGTGCTGCTCGCGCGTCCCGAGGGATTGTTCGGGGTCGCCTTCGAGGAAGAACGCTGATGGCGTTCAGGGAAGAGCGCTGATGTATTGGCTGCGCCGCGCCTGGGCGGAGCTGAAGAACGAGGTATTCGTCCTGCCTTCGCGCACGCTGGTCCTCGTATGGGTCGCGGCGGTGCTGCTGCTGCCGCTCGCCTACGGCGACGCCTACGTCCTGCGCATCCTTACGATGACCTGCCTTTTCGCCGCCTTCGCCGCGAGCTGGGATCTGCTCGCCGGCTATACGGGGCAGGTCAATTTCGGCCATGCGCTTTTCTTCGGCGCGGGCGCGTATACCTCGGCTCTGCTGTCCCTGAAGCTCGGGGTCTCGCCCTGGATCACCGTCTGGGCGGGCGCGGCGCTCGCGAGCTTCGCCGGATTGCTCACGGGCTATTTGTGCCTGCGATTGCGCGGCTCCTATCTCTCGCTCGCGACGCTCGCCTTTCCGCTCATCCTGCTCGGGCTGCTGTTCGCCTTCCCCGACTTCTCCGGGGGCGAGCTCGGCGTCTCGGGCGTGCGCCGCCTCGCGCTCACCCCGATCGCCAACTACTACATCGCCGCGGTTTCCATGCTCGCGATCGTCTTCGGGCTGTGGCTGCTCGCCGACTCGAAGTTCGGGATCGTGCTGCATGCGATCCGCGACGACGAGACCGCCGCGCGCGCCTCGGGGATCAATACGCCGCGCTACAAGCTCATCGTGTTCGCCGTGTCGGGCGCCGCCGCGGGCTTCGCCGGCGCGCTCTTCGCGCACTACCTGCGGGTCGCGGGCCCGTCGACCCTGGAGGTGGCGCTTTCGTTCCAGGTCGTGATCTGGGGCATCTTCGGCGGCGCGGCGACCATCTACGGCCCGGTGGCGGCGGTGTTCCTCCTCTATCCGTTCACGGAATGGCTCGCCAGCCAGGAGTTCGTCCTCGGCGACAAGAAGATCGCCTTCGGCGAGCTGCGCCTGCTGATCTTCGCGGTCATCGTTCTGCTGGTGCTGCTTTTCATGCCGCGCGGGCTCGCGCCTTCGATGCGCGAGCGCATCGAGAAGCAGTGCCCGCGCTGCAAGCAGCGCAACGGCGGCTGGCGCAACGCCTGCCGGCTCTGCGGTGCGCCGATGCGAAAAGCGCCGAGAATGCCCGCGAGCTTTGCGACGGCGCAAGCGGTGGACCCGCTCGAGCTCGACCAGTCGAACGTGCGGCTGGTCTTCGGCTTCGTCATCGGGTTCTATCTGCTCGGCGCCGCGCTCTGGGACGGGGTCATCGAGCGGATGGAGCTCATCCAGCTCGCGCTCGCGGTTTGGTTCCTGACGCTGAGCCTCGCGCACCGCGGCTGGATCCTGTCGCGCCCGGCGCTGAACCATTTGCGCCGGCGTGCGGTGGTCTGGCTCGACATGGGTACCGTCACCACGCTGATGCTGCTCACCGGGGAAGCCGGGGTGCTGCTGTATGTCATCTATCCCTGGGTGGTGATCGGCAACGGCTTTCGCTACGGCCGCTGGTATCTGCACTACGCGCAGGCGGTGGCGCTCGGGGGGTTCATCGCCGTGCTCTTCGGCAGCGCCTACTGGCGCGAGAATTCCCTTCTGGGCGCTTCTCTATTCCTGGTGCTGGTCGCGGTCCCGTGGTACGTCTCGCTGCTGCTGACGCGGCTGCACGCCGCCCGGGTGGAAGCGGAAGCGGCGAACGCGGCGAAGACGAAGTTTCTGGCGGCGGCGAGCCACGATCTGCGCCAGCCGATGCAGGCGCTGTCCATGTACGCCTCGGTGCTCGAGGAACGGGTGGCCGACGCCGACGCGCTTCGCGTCGTCCACGGGGTGCAGCTCTCGGTGCGCACCCTCGAGCATCTCTTCGACGGCGTGCTGGACATCTCGAAGATCGAATCGGGCGTGATCAAGCCGACCGTGGTCGGATTTGCGCTGATGCCCCTCATCGAGCGGGTCGTCGAGGCGGAGATCCCGATCGCCGCGCTGAAGAAGCTGGAGCTGCGCGTGGTGCGCACGTCCGCGTGCGTGCGCAGCGACCCGGCGCTGCTCGAGCGCATGCTGAAGAACCTGGTGACCAACGCCATCCGCTACACCGCGCGGGGCAAGATCGTCATCGGTTGCCGTCGCGTCGGCGACGCGCGGCTGCGGCTCGACGTCGTCGACTCGGGCATCGGCATCCCGCTGCAGGAGCAGGAGCGCATCTTCGACGACTATTACCAGCTCGAGGGCGCGAGCGCGCAAGGCCTGGGCCTGGGCCTGCCGATCGTGAAGAGCCTCGGCGGGCTCCTCGGCCACGCCGTGACGGTGCGATCCGCGGTCGGGCGCGGCAGCGTGTTCTCCATCGAGCTCGAGCGGACCGAAGATTCGCCCGCGCCGGCCTGCGCCGATTCATCGCCGCTGCCGCCGCTGCAGGGCATCAAGGTGGTGCTGGTCGACGACGACGTGGAGATCCGCGACAGCATGCGCCTGCTGCTCGAGAGCTGGGGCTGCCGTTACGTGGGTGCCGCGACGCTCGCCGAGGCCGAGCAACAGCTTCGGACGCAACGCATGACGCCCGACGCGCTGATCGTCGACTACCGGCTCGGCGATACGATGACCGGCCTGCAGGTCATCGAGCGGCTGCGCGCCCGCTTCGGCGAGGCTCTGCCGGCGCTCGTCATTACCGGCACGCCCAACGCCGCGCTCGTGCAGCACCAGTTCGCGGGCATTCCGTGCGTGACCAAGCCCATTCCGCCCGGAAAGCTCAGGGCCTTCCTCGCCCAGGTCACGGGGCCGGCGCAACCCGGCGTGTCTCCCCCGCCCGGGGGGTTTTCGCCGGCTTACAAGCCCAGGTAGCCCGCGCGCAGGGTCTCGTCGGCCATCAGCGAAGCGGGCGCGCCCTCGGCGATGATGCGGCCCTGCGACAGCACGTAGTTGCGCGAGGCCATGCGGAATACCTGGCCGACCTCCTGCTCCACGAGCAGCACCGGCACGCCCTCGGCGTGGATCTTTCCGATCGCGGCGAAGAGCTCCTCGCGGATTTTCGGCGCGAGGCCGAGCGAGGGCTCGTCGATCGCGAGCAGCCTCGCCTCGAACATGAGCGCGCGCGCCGTCGCCAGCATCTGCTGCTCGCCGCCCGACAGCGTGCCGGCGATCTGCGCCTTGCGCTCCGCGAGGCGCGGGAAAAGCGCGAAGCAGTGCTCCAGGCGGAGGTTCGTCTGCCGCGAGTCCTTCGAGAGGAAGGCGCCCGCGAGCAGGTTCTCGAGCACCGTCAGCTCGCGAAACGGCCGCCGCCGCTCGGGGCAATGCACCAGGCCGCGCCGGCGGATCTCGTGGGCGGGAAGCGCGTCTATGCGCTCCCCCGCGAACCTCACCTTGCCCTCGAGCACGATGTCGCCGCCGATGCCGCGCTTCATGCGCTCCTCGAACCGCACCAGGCCCGAGATCGCCCGCAGCAGCGTGGACTTGCCCGCGCCGTTCGGTCCCACGAGCCCGACCAGCTCGCCCTCTTTCACCTCGAGCGAGACGCCGTTCAGGATCTGCGCCTTGTCGTAGCGGACGGAAAGGTCCGTTACCTCAAGCAGCGACATGTTGCGTACCCAGATAGGCCTCGATCACCTTTTTGTTCTTCACTATGTCGGCGGGCGGGCCGTCGGCGATGACCTGGCCGTAGTCGACGACGATGATCCGGTCGGCGATCGACATCAGCTCCTTCAGCTTGTGCTCGATCATCAGCACCGCGGGGCCTTCGGAATGCAGCCGGCCGAAGCGCCCGCCCTTGTGCAGGCGCCGCACCGATTTCGCGAGCAGCTCGGATTCCGCGGGATTGAGCCCGCCGAGCGGCTCGTCGAGTAGCAGCAGCTCCGGCTCCGTGGCAATGGCGCGCGCGACCTCGAGGCGCTTCAGGTCGCCCTGCGAGAGCGCCGACGCCGGCTCGAGCGCCATGTCCGAAATGCCGACGAACTCGAGCGCGTCCATCGCCTTCGCCTCGACGCGCTTCACCCATTCGCCGCGCTTGCGCGCGCGCGGCGCGACCAGCGGCACCATGATGTTGGCGATGATCGGCAGGTGGCGGAACGGCCGCGTGTTCTGGAAGGTGCCGGCGATCCCGCGCTCGACCACTTCCCAGGGCCTGAGCCCGGTGATGTCCTCGCCATTGAAAAGCACGCGGCCCGCGTCCGGGCGCAGGATCTTCGTGATCAGGCGCAGCAGCGTGGTCTTGCCGGCGCCGTTGGGACCGATCAGGCCGACGATCTGGTCGCGGCGCAGCTCGAAGCTCACCTCGTTCACCGCGGTCAGGCCGCCGAAGCGCTTGGTCAGGCGATCGATCCGGAAGAAGGGCTGCGCCATGCCGCTAGAATACCGGTGAAAGAAGGCTCCTGGACTCGTGGCAGAGAAATCCCCGAACGTCGTCGATCCCGATCTCGCGGGCTGGGCCCGGCCCGAAGCGCGCCTGAGGGACGCTTTCGAGCAGGGCGAATTCTCCCTCTATTGCCAGCCGATGCTCGCCCTCGGGGCGCAGGCGGCCGGCGAAGCGCGCTACCCGATGGGCGAGATCCTGGTGCGCATGCGCGAAGAGGAGAAGGCGATGCTCCCGCCCGGCGAGTTCCTGCCGGTCCTCGAGCACTACCGGCTCATGCCGCTGCTCGACCGCTGGGTCGTGAGCAACCTCACCAAGCACCTGGCGAAGGGCTCGCGCGTGCCGTGCTTCACCATGAACGTCTCGAGCCAGACCCTCGCGGACGAGGAGTTCCCGGAGTTCGTGGCCGCCGAGCTGAAGGCCGCGCGCCTGCCGGTCGATTCCGTGGTGTTCGAGATCGAGGAGGCCGACGTGCTCTCGCACGAGGCGCTCGTCGCGCGCTTCGTCGCGGCGATGAAGGCCGTGGGCGCGGCCGCGCTGATCGACGGCTTCGGGCGCAAGTCGGTGTCGTTCACGCCGCTCAAGACCATAGGCCCGAACTTCGTCAAGGTCGACGGCTCGATCATCCGCAAGCTGCTGAAGAGCGAGGTGGCGCGCACCAAGCTGAACGCCATCATCCGCGTCGGCCAGGCGATCAACGTGAAGGTGATCGCCGAATGCGTCGAGGAGCAGGACGTGCTCGCGCGCATCAAGTCGGTGGGCGTGGGCTACGCCCAGGGGTTCGGCATCATCCAGCCGCAGCCGCTCGATGCGCTGGCCGCCAGAAGGAGCCCGCCCCTGTAGCGGACGAGCCCGCTTCTATAGCGCGGACTCTTCCCTCAGCTCCCGGCGCGACACCTTGCCGACGTCGGTCTTCGGCAATTCGCCGCGGAACTCGACGAGGTGCGGCACCTTGTATTCCGCGAGCTCCTTCCTGCAGTACGCCTTGATCTCGTCCTCGCTCACCTTGCCGCGCGCATCGCCGTGCAGCACCACGATCGCCTTGATGCGCTGGCCGACCGCGGGGTCGGGCACGCCGATGACGCCGGCGGACTTCACGTGCGGGTGGCCGTAGAGGACGTCCTCCACGTCCTTCGCGAAGATCGAGTAGCCCTTGTACTTGATGAGGTCCTTCGAGCGGTCGTAGAAGTGGAAGTAGCCTTCCTCGTCCATGCGCACGAGATCGCCCGTGCGCAGCCAGCGCACGCCGCCGCGGTCCAGGAACACCGCCGCGCTCTCGTCGGGCCGTTTCCAGTAGCCGAGCATCACGTTCGGGCCGGCGAGCACCAGCTCGCCGACCTCGCCCGGTGGCGCGAATTCGAGCGTGTCCGGGTTCACCACGCCCGCCTGCACGTTGGGCAGCGGGCAGCCGAACGAGCCGGCCTTCGGCCGCTCGATCGGGTTGACGTGGCTGGTCGCGCAGGTCTCGGACAGGCCGTAGCCCTCGGTGATGCGCGAGCCGGTGCGCTTCGCCCAGCCGGTCATCGTCGACTCGTGCAGCGTGTCGGCGCCCGAAAGGATCAGCTTCAAGCGCCGCCAGTCGGCCTTGTCGGTGTCCTTGTGCTCCTTGAGGTACTCGTAGAGCGTCGGCACCCCGTAGAACACGGTCGCCTTGTAGCGCTCCATCGCCGCGAGGATCTCCTCGGTGTCGGGCGTCGTGAAAAGCACCAGCAGGTTTCCCTGCATGAGCCCGTTCAGCATGATCACCACCTGCCCGTAGATGTGGAAGAACGGCAGGAAGGCGAGGATCACCTCCTTGCCCGGGTCGATGGTGTTGAAGACGGCCTGCGCGCCGGCGTTCGCCGCGATCAGGTTGTAGTGCGTGAGCATCACGCCCTTCGGGTTTCCCGTCGTGCCGCCGGTGTAGGGCAGCGCGGCGAGATCGGCTTTCGGGTCGATCGCGATCGCCGGCGGCTCGGGCGGGTGCGACTTCAGCAGCGCTTGAAGCGAGTGGACGTTGGGCGAGCGCGCGTTGCCCGCCGGTGCGTCGAACTTCTTCGAGAACATCCGCTTGAGCGCCGGCAGGTATTCGCCGACGTTGGTGACGATGACATGATCGAGCGCGACGCCGGCTTTCTCGACCTTCTCGTAGAGGATGTCCTGGCAGATCACCACCCGCGAGCCGCTGTCCTCGAGCTGGTAGCGCACCTCGTGGCTCGTATAGACCGGGCTGATCGGCGTGACCGTCGCGCCGCACTTGAGCGCCGCGAAATAGGCGATGATGAATTGCGGGCTGTTGAGGAGGTACAGCGCGACGCGGTCGCCCTTCTTCACGCCCAGGCGCGCGAGCGCGCAGGCGAGGCGGTCGGTGGCGTCGCGCAGCTCGCGGTAGCTCAGCGTGCGGCCGTAGAACACCACGGCCGCCCGGCCGGGGTCGCGCTCGGTCGCCTCGTCGAACACCTGGGTCACCGATTTCGGCGGAATCTCGACCGTCGCCGGCACGGACGGCGGGTAATGCGCGAGCCAGGGCTTGGACAGATAATGGTCGATGGCGCTCATGGGTCCTCGTGACTTTGCCCGAAGATTGTAGCCGTGGACGAGATCGTCGCCCGCAGCCTCGCGAAGTGGCCGAACGTTCCGGCGGTCCACGGCTGGCTCTCGCTCGACCGCCGCGGCAACTGGAGGATCAAGGGCGAGAAGATCGGCAACGAGGCGCTGCGCGAGTTCATCGCGCGCAACTACGAGTCCGACGCGCAGGGCCGCTGGTTTTTTCAGAACGGCCCGCAGCGCGTGTATGTCCGCCTCGCCTACACGCCGTTCGTCGTGCACTTCGAGGGCGATGCGCTGGTCGATCAGTGCGGAAGGCCCTTCGGCGCGCCGGTGGCCGTCTTCCTCGACGACGAAGGCTCGGTCCTCGTCCAGACCGGGCGCGGTGTCGCGCTGCTCGACGACCGCGACCTGCATCGCTATGCGAATGAAGGGGAAACGCTGCAGCGCGTCAATGGCGCCGAGCTGGCGACCCGTTTCGGCTTCGTTCCCGACCCGCGTCCGTGACTCCCGAAGGATGCAAACCCGCCCGCCGCAGGGGCTCGACTATCCTTGCGCTGACCTAACTTCCTCTTTATAATCCGGCCTCTTTTTTGGCCCCTGGGCGGCTATTCCGAGTTTGCGATGGCCGCCCGGTTTGTTTCTGGAAACCCATAAAACATGTCCACCGTCAATCAGTTAGTGCGCCAGGGGCGGTCCCCGAAGCGCGCCAAGTCGAAAGTGCCGGCCTTGGCCGGCTCGCCGCAGAAGCGGGGGGTCTGCACCCGGGTCTACACGACGACGCCGAAGAAGCCGAATTCCGCGCTGCGCAAAGTCGCCAAGGTGCGCCTGACCAACGGCTTCGAAGTGATCGGCTACATCGGCGGGGAAGGCCACAACCTGCAGGAGCACTCGGTGGTGCTGATCCGCGGCGGCCGGGTGA
>CAYOVM010000090.1:0-12731 GCA_964407355.1 uncultured Enterobacteriaceae bacterium | reverse complement strand
GCCAAGGAGATCGTGGTGGTGCAGGTGGCGGCCTTCACCGGCGCCCAGGCGCAAAGCGGCAAGGCGATCCGCGCCGGAATCCGGCTCTACGTGAACCACGCCAACGCAGCCGGCCTCCTCGGCGCCGACCGCATCAAGTTCATCTCGTACGACGACGCCTACAAGGCGGACGAGACGGTCCGCCTCGTCAAGGAATCCATCGCCAAGGACTCGCCGATGGCGTTCGTCGGCGTGCTCGGGACGGCGAACAACGAAGCGATCCTCAAGGACGGCGTGCTGGCAAAGGCGAACATCCCGCTGATCGGCGCGATCTCCGGCGCGAGCTCGCTGCTCGGCGCGCCGAACATGTTCGTGACGAAGGCCAGCTATCGCGACGAGGTGCGGCGGCTCTTCGAGCTGATCGCCGGAATCGGCCTGAACCGGGTCGCGATCGTCTACCAGGACGACGGCTTCGGCAGGGACATCCTCACCGGGGCCGAAATCGCCGCCCCGAAAGCGAAGATCAACCTGGTGGCAAAGACTCCGTACGAGCGCAACACCACCAAGGTGGAGGGAGCGGTGAAGGACGTGCTCAAGGCCGACCCGCAGGTCGTCTATCTCGGCGCAGTCACTTCCGCGGCGGTGGAGTTCATCAAGCAGTACCGCAAAGGAGGCGGCGGGGCGCAGATCTACGGCGTCTCGGTCGTCGACGTGGATTCGTTGAAGAAGGGCCTGGGCGGCGAGCTGACCGCGGGCTACGGTTTCGGCGTCCTCTGGCCGCTTACCACCGCGCGGGGCTTCGGCATCATCCGCGAGTACCAGAAGCTGCTCGCGGCGGCGCCGAAAGATCCGGACATCGCCGAGCGCTCGATGGAAGGGTACATCGCGGCCAAGGTCCTCGTTCACGGGCTGCGCCAGACGCGCGCCAGCCCGGCGGCGCTTGCCAAGGTGGTGCGCGGCATGAAAAACGTCGACCTGGGCGATTTCTTCGTCGATTTCTCGCAGGACGACCGGACCGGCGCGCAGTTCGTGGAATTCGCGATCCTCGACAAGGACGGCCGCGTCCAGCGGTAATCCGCGAGGACGAAGTCTCGCAGCGAGGCGCCCCCTAGCTCTCCGCGCCCACGTAGAGCCGGATCAGCGCCAGCGCCTCGGGCGACGGATTGACCAGGCGGCAGCCGGAGCGAACCGCGGTCTGCCCGGGCGCGGCGTCCACCGGCTTCGTGTAGCGCACCTCGAGATCGACCTCCACCACCGCGCCGTCGGGCGCCTCGATGCGGCAGCCGAGCAGCATCGTGCCCGTTTCGAGCAGGGTGGCCGGCGAATAGACGATAAAGCCGATGCCGCCGGCGCTGATGTCGACGATGCGCGCCTCGAAAGCGGCGTGGCCGCGGGTGTTGGCGGTGCACTTGAGCTGCGCTTCGGGCTCGATCGGCACGCGCGGATGCGCCCGGGGCTGGTGACAGACGATGATGTCGGGAAAGCCGAACTCGAACGCGCCGACGCCGTTATGCAGCGTCTCGCGCGCGCCCCCGACGGGGAACTCCACGTGCCATTCCGGCAGCTCGGCGTGGAAGGTCCAGCGCTCGCGCGACAGCAGCCCGGCATTGGCGCCCGGCACGGGACTGCGCCCGATAATGATGCGCCGGCCGCGCGGATCGACGAAGCGCAGCAGCGCCCGGAATTTGACGCCGCCCGGCAGGAAGGTCGTGACCAGGTTGTGCCGGTCCTTCACTGCCTGCAGCACGCGCACGATCTCCTCGAGCGAGCGCGACATGAGGCCCCCTTGGGGTGGCGCGGCGCTCAGACCTTGAAGCTCTCAAGCGTCTCGCGCGCGAACAGCTCTTCCGGCGAGAAGCGCTTCTTCGAGAGCCCCTGCTCGTGGTGGTAGCGCAGGAAAGTATCGAGGACGTGGCGGTTGGCCTCGAGGCCGTAGGGCCACCAGTCATCGCCCATCTCGCGCTTCGTGTCCTCGAGGTGCGCCACCGTCCAGGGAAGCATCACCGGCAGCGCGGCGGTCTGGTCGTAGGCCTCCTGCGCTTTCGCCTTGGCGGCCGCGAACGCCTTGTAGAGCGACTGCGCGACCCACGGATTCCTGGCGTAGACGTCGCGCCGGATCACCACGGTGTGCATGATCGGAAAGATGCGCGTCCTGCGGAAGTACTGCTTCTCCGCTTCCATGTAGTCGGGAAAGAGCCGCTTCACCGTCCCGGGCCTCGAGGTGAAGGTCGACGGCGTGCGCGCGGTGACCAGCGCGTCCAGCTCGCCCTCGGCGAGCATCTGCGACAGGGTCTTCGAAGGGTCGATGGCGCGCAGCCGGATCGACGAGGGCAGGTCCACCTTCAGCTTGTCCACGCGCCCGGGCTCCTCCTCGCCGCCGGAGAGGTGCTCGACGTCGCTCGCCTGCACGCCGTAGTCGTCCGAGAGGATGCCGCGGATCCAGACCGGCGCCGTCATCTGGTACTCGGGCACGCCGACGCGCTTGCCCTTCAGCTCCTCGGGCCGGCGGATGCCGCTCTTCGCCGAGACGAAGATGCACGAATGGCGGAAGAAGCGCGAAGGGAACACCGGGATCGCGATGAAGGGCGGGTTCTCCTGGTTCAGCGACGCGGTGTACGAGGAGAGCGACATCTCCGAGCAGTCGAACTCCTTGAACCGCATCATCCGGAAGAACGTCTCCTCGACCGGCTGCATCAGGTAGACCAGATCGATGCCGTCGGCCCGGACCCGGCCGTCGATGAGGGCGCGGGTGCGATCGTAGTCCCAGCAGGCAAGGGTGAGGCGAAGCGAGGCCATCGGCACAGTATACTTTGCGCAATTAACCGGAGGAGGCAAGAGTGAGGGTTCTGGCGTTTCTGTTTTGCGCGTCTCAAGCGATCCTGGCGCCGGCCGCGGCCGCGCAGGATTTCCCCAACCGCCCGATCAAGCTGATCGTGCCGTACGCGGCGGGCGGGCTTCCCGACACGATGACGCGCATCGTGCAGATTCATGCGGCGGAGCTTTTCCGGCAGCCGATCGTGGTGGAGAATCGCGGCGGCGCCGGCGGCATCAGCGGCAGCGAAGCCGTGGCGAAATCGGCGCCCGACGGCTACACGCTGCTCGTCGCCGACGTCGGTCAGGTCGCGATCAATCCGCACATCTTCTCCAGCCTGCCGTACGATCCGCAGAAGGATCTCGCGCCGGTGACGCTCATCGGTACCTCGGCGCTGTTCCTGTGCCTGCATCCCTCGGTGCCCGCCAATACCTTCAAGGAGCTGATCGCCCATATCAAGGCGAATCCGGGGAAGGTGAACTACGGCTCCTCGGGCGTCGGCAGCATCCACCACCTCGCGACCGAGGCGCTGAAGCACGCGCTCGGGCTCGACATCGTGCATGTGCCTTACAAAGGGACCGGCCAGGCGGTGCCGGCGCTGCTCGGCGGGCAGGTCGGGATGCTCTACTCGTCGCTGCCGTCGATCGAGTCGCACCTCAAGGCGGGCAAGCTGAAGATGGTTGCGGTGAGCACGCCGAAGCGCTCGCCGGAGTCGCCCGACGTTCCGACGGTGGCGGAGCTCGGCGTGCCGGGCTACAACTTCGCGCCCGAGATCGGCGTGCTCGCGCCCGCCGGCACCCCGCCGGCGATCATCCAGAAGCTCTCGAAGGAGCTCGGCGACGCGGCGCGGCACCCCGACACGGTGAAGCGCTTCACTCAGCTCGGAATCTACGCCGTGGGCTCGACCCCTCAGGAGTACGCGGCGGCGATCCGCGCTTCGAGCCAGCGCTACGGGGAGGTGGCGCGGATCTCCGGGACGAAGGCCGACTGACGGCGCGGCCGCGGGCCTCGTCGTCGGCGAGGCTGCCGAGGATCGTCAGCAGCGTGCGGCGCGTCGTCTCGACGTCCGCGGCGCTCACGCTGCGCACCGCGATGCGGTTGACCTCCTCGGCGAGCGGCACCAGCTTCTCTCTGAGCGCGCGGCCTTTCGGCGTGAGATGCACGTACATGTTCTTGCGGTTGTCCGGGAGCTGCTCGCGCCGGACGTAGCCGAGCTCCTCCATCGCCTTGATCGCGGCGAACGTGCTCGGCTCCATGACGCCGGCCTCGTTGCTGAGCTCGCGCTGCGTGAGGCCGTCGCGCTCCCACAGGATGCGCAGGAACGTCCAATGGCCGAACGACACGCCGTGCTCGACAAGCCGGGCCTGCAGCGCGCGCATGAACGCGCGCCACGCTTCCTTCGTCAGGTGCGCTAGGCGGTCTGATGCGTTAATGGCACCTCCTTCTGCTCGCGGGCGGAGCGCAGGATCGCAAGGCACACCTCCAGCGTGGCGAGCGCCCATTCGCCGCTGTGCAGCGGCGCGATGCCGTCCACTACCGCGCCATAGAGCTCGTCGATGACCTCGGAGCGGGGAACCTGCGGTGCGGGCAGGGGGCGCAAGCGAGGCTCGCCGTCGCCGTAGACCATCACGCCATTGGGTAGCGGCCGCAGATCCGCCTTGTCGCAGCTCGCGATGATCGTGCCGAAGTGCTGGTGCTGGGTCGCGGCCGAAGGTTCCTTGAAATCGGCCCCGCCATAGTTGCGCGCGCTTTTCAGCGCCGCCTCGGCTTGCGGGCTCGAGAGGGTTTTTCGGGCCGACGCGTACGAGCCGGGATCCTTCTTCTGCCCCAGCTCGCCGATCCAGCCGCTCAGCTCGTCGGAATCGAAGTGCGCGTAGCCGCTGTAGACCAGCGAGGCGAACGCGCCGCTTTCGAAAGCGAGGAAGCAGGCGTAGGCGCCTTCGGTCGGGCGCGAAGGATCCCATGCCCCGGTGCCGGCGCGCACGCTTCTCACCCGGCCGCCGCCGAGCAGCCTGACGATGTCCACCTGGTGCGCCGCCTGGTTGAAGATGGCGCCGCCGCCGAGCGCCGTGTCGAGCTCCTCGGGACGGCGCGGCCGGTAGAGAAAGTCGGTGAAATTGAGCGCCGTGATCATGCGCAGCGCGCCCACCTCGCCGCTGTCGATGATTTTGCGCGTCTCGAGGATCGGGCGATCGAAGCTGTGGCTATGGCCGACCACCAGCGCCACCTTCGCCGCGCGCGCGGCGGCGATCATCGTCCGGCCCTCTTCGAGCGTGAGCGCCATCGGCTTCTCGACCAGCAGGTGTTTGCCGTGCGCCGCCGCAATGCGGGCGTGCTCCGCGTGGAACTGGTGCGGGGTGGCGATATAGACGGCGTCGAGGGCGGCGTCCTCGCACATCTCTTGCACCGAGGCGAACGCCTTGCCGTGAAAGTCGTGCTGGAACTTGCGCCGGGCTTCCTCGCGGGGATCGGCCGCGGCCGCCAGCGTCACTCGCGGATCGCGCGAGAAGGTGGGGACCATGATCGCGAACGCGCGGCCGAGCCCGGCCACCCCGAGCTTGAGCTTTCGCATTTTCGGGCGTACCATGAGGGATACTTAGGAGGCTAAGTATACGCCATGATGAGCCGGGAACAGAACGAGCTTTTGTGCCGCGTCGAGGGCGACGCGGCGATGGGGCAGATCATGCGCCGGCACTGGCTGCCGGTGTGCATGGCCGAGGAGGTCAACGAGAACGACGGCGCGCCCGTGCGCGCGCGGCTGCTCGGCGAGGATCTGGTCGTGTTCCGCGATTCGCAGGGCCGCCTCGGCGTGCTCGGCGAGCACTGCCTGCATCGGGGCGCGTCGCTCGTCTTCGGCCGCAACGAGGACTGCGGGCTGCGCTGCCTCTATCACGGCTGGAAGTTCGACGTGGAGGGCAACGTCGTCGACATGCCTTCCGAGCCCCCGGGCGCCGCGGCGCGCCTCGCCAAGAAGCACAAGTCCTATCCGGCGCGGGAGGGCGGCGGCTTCATCTGGATCTGGATGGGCCCGCGCGACCAGATGCGCGAGTTCGAGTCCCCGGCCTGGGCGCCCACGCCCGAGACCCGCATCGCCATCGTCAAGATGCACGTGGCGTGCAACTGGGCCCAGGTGCTCGAAGGCTCGATCGACTCGGCGCACAGCTCGAGCCTGCATTCGACGAACATGCCCGCGGCCGAAGTGGAAGGCGCGCGCGCGACCGACAAGGCCTGGCTGCGCCCCTCCAACGACAAGGCGCCGCGCATGCAGTTCGAGGCGACGAGCTACGGCTTTCGCTACGCCGCGATCCGCAAGCCGATCCGCAATCCGGAGAACGACCAGTACATCCGCACTACGCTCTATATCGCGCCGTTCACGGTGCTCATTCCGCCCAACGACCAGTACAAGCTCGCGCAGATGCTGGTCCCCATCGACGACGTCAATGCCATGTTCTACTGGATTGCCTGGCACGACGATCCGGCCAAGGGCATCTCGCAGGTCGAATGGCGCCGCTTCTGCGCGGCGACCGTCGGCGTCGACCTGGACGAGAATTACAGGAAGAAAAGGACCCTGGAGAACAACTTCCTGCAGGACCGCGAGGCGATGAAGCGCGGCGACTGGACCGGGATCGAGGGCATTCCCGCCCAGGACATGGCGATGTGGGAATCGATGGGGCCGATCGCCGATCGCACCAACGACCACCCCGGCACGAGCGATCTCGCGGTGGCGCAGTTTCGCCGCATGATGGTGGCGGCGGCGCAGAAATTCCGCGACGGCGGGCCGGCGATCGGCACGACCGAGCCCCACATTCCGCACGTGAAGCTCGCGTCGTTCGAGGGAATCGTGCCGAAGACCACCGACTGGCGCACGCTCGGTGTTCCCGCCGACGAGCAGCTCGTTTCGGCGAAATAACCGGAGCCCTCGCCAGTGATGAATACGCTGGTTCGTGCGCTTGCCGCGAGTGGCGCCCTGGTGCTGAGCTGCACCGCGGGCACGGCGGCGGCGCAGGCGCAATCCTGGCCGGCCAAGCCGGTGCGCCTCATCTCCCAGTTTCCGCCGGGCGGCGGCACGGACCTCATCGCCCGCAACCTGATTCCGCGGCTGACGGAGACCTTCGGCCAGAGCTTCATCCTCGAGCACCGGCCGGGCGCCGCGGGAAATATCGCCGCCGAGTTCGTCGCGAAAAGCCCGCCGGACGGCCACGTGATCCTGATCGCCAACAACACCATAGTGATCCAGGCGGCCATGCCGCAGAAGCTGCCGTTCGATGTCATCAGGGATTTCACGCCGATCGCGGTGGTCGCGGCGACGCCGGTGGCGCTGGCGGTGCATCCCGGGCAGCCGATCAAGTCGGTGCGGGATCTCATCGCGCAGGCGAAGGCGCAGCCCGGCCGGCTCGCGTATTCGTCTTGCGGCACCGGCACCGCGATGCACCTGGCGGGGGAGCTGTTCAAGCAGCTCGCCCAGATCGACCTCATTCACGTGCCCTACAAGGGCTGCGGGCCGGCCGTCATCGACGGCATATCCGGCCAGGTGCCGATCCTCTTCAACACCATCACCAATACCAATCCCCAGGCGAAAACCGGCCGGCTGCGCATCGTGGCGATCGCCTCGGCGACCCGCTCGCCGGTGGACGCCAACCTGCCGACCATCGCCGAAGCGGGGCTGAAGGACTTCGACGCCGACATCTGGTTCGGCTTCATGGGGCCGGCGGGGCTGCCGCGCGAGCTCGTGACGCGCCTGAACGCGGAGCTGAACAAGGCGCTGAAGCAGCCCGACATCGCCGAGCGGCTGAACGGCCAGCTCTTCGACGTGCGCGGCGGGACGCCGGAGGAGTTCGCGGCGCTCGTCAAGGCGGATATCGCCAAGTGGAGTAAAGTCGTCCGGGACGGCGATATCAAACCGGATTGATGCGCATAGCGATCGCAGGCGCGGGACCGGCGGGCCTCTTCTTCGCGCTGCTGATGAAGCGCAAGCGCCCGGCGGACGAGATCCTGGTCATCGAGCAGAACCCGCGCGGCGCGACCTTCGGCTTCGGGGTGGTGTTCTCGCGCGGCGCGCTCGAGTTCCTCGCGCGCGACGAGCCGCAGATGCACGCGCGCCTTTCGGCGGCGATGGAATCCTGGCCGATGCAGCGCATCGTGCACCGCGACGTGGCGGTCGACATCGACGGCAACGGCTTCTCGGCGATCGGGCGCCTCGAGCTTCTTCAAATACTGCAGAAGGAGTGCGAGGGCGCCGGCGTCGAGCTCGTTTTCGACAAGGCCTTGCGCTCGCTGGACGAGCTGAAAGGCCGTGATCTGATCGTCGGGGCCGACGGCGTCAATTCCCTTGTCCGTAATCTTCATGAAAAGCAATTCCGTCCGAAGACCGAGATCCTGACCAACAAATTCGCCTGGTACGGCACGCGCCAGCTCTTCGAATGCCTGACACTGACGTTCCGCGAGAGCGAGCACGGCGCGTTCGTGGCGCACCACTATCGCTACAGCCCGACGATGAGCACGTTTCTCGTGGAATGCGACGCGGCGACGTGGAAGCGAGCCGGCCTCGACCGGATGAGCGACGCCGAGAGCCGGGCGTACTGCGAGCGGGTCTTCGCGGCGGACCTCGGCGGTCACCCGCTCGAGTCGAACAAGTCGGTGTGGCGCAACTTCCCGCTTCTGCGCAACGAGACCTGGATCGTCGGCAACAAGGTCCTGATCGGCGACGCGCTGCGCACCGGGCACTTCTCGATCGGCTCGGGGACCCGGCTGGCGTTCGACGATGCGATCGCGCTGGCGCGCGCTTTTGATCATTCAGGAACCATTTCTGCCTGTCTGGAGAATTTCGAAAAAGCCCGGCGCCCGATCGTCGAAAAGATCGTCGCCGCCGCGAACAAGAGCTCGTACTGGTACGAGAGCTTTCCGGAAAAGATGAAGCTCGAGCCCTGGCAGCTCGCCTACGACTACATGACTCGCAGCGGCCGCATGACCGACGAGCGCCTCAAGGCGGAGGCGCCGCGATTCTACGATTTCGTGAAGGCCCGCCTCTAGTCGAGGTGTGACCTAGTCGATGTGATACAGGAAGCGGACCTGGGTGAAGTTGATGCCGTTGTTCGGCTTCTTCAGGCCGCCGTTGGACAGATGCTGGAAGCGCATCCCCAGGTCGTACTTGCCCTTCGGCCCGAAGCGCGCCCCGGCGCCGACGTGGTCGCCGAACTGGAAAGCGCCGCCGAAGCGGCGGTTGTCGTCCAGGGTGGCGGGGGTGATGACGTGGAACCCGATGGCGCCCTCCACGTAGGGCGCGATTCTGGACAGCTCGGCCTGCTGGAAGCGGAACACCGGGGTGATGCCCACGTCGGTGATGGTGCGCTTGTCCGCGCCGCTCCACTGGCCGAACTGCGCTTCCCAATAGCCGCCGAGGTGCCAGTTCCCCATGGCGAGCCACTTGCGGTCCCAGTTCCTCGTAAAGCCTATGCGCCACATCTCGGCGCCGTTGCCGGTGCCGCCTTCGAAGGAAACGCCGCTGCTCGCGAAGGACGCCGGCTCGGCCGCATGGCACGGATTGCCGGAGGCGAAGAAGGCGGAAAAAGAAGCTGCAACCGCCAGGATTTCGCGCAATTTCGCTCCGAATTTCGCACGCGGGCCGCGGTTCTTCTTCATTTGCTCATTATCATACCCGCATGGCCCAATACGTTTACACGATGCGCCGCGTGGCGAAGGTCGTCCCGCCCAAGCGCACCATCCTGAAGAACATCTCCCTCAACTTTTTTCCCGGCGCGAAGATCGGCGTGCTCGGCCTGAACGGCTCGGGCAAATCTTCGCTCCTCAAGATCATGGCCGGGGTCGACGACAACTACGAGGGCGAGGTCGTGCGCATGCCCGGCATCAAGGTCGGATACCTGGAGCAGGAGCCGCTCCTGCCGAAGGGTAAATCGGTGCGCGAAGCCGTCGAGGAGGGGCTCGGCGGCACGGCCGCGGCGAAGAAGCGCCTGGAGGAGATCTACGCCGCCTACGCCGAGCCCGACGCCGATTTCGACAAGCTCGCCGAGGAACAGGCGAAGCTCGAGGCGGCGCTCAACGCCGGCGGCGCCGACGAGCTCGAGGTCGCGGCGGATGCGCTGCGGCTGCCGCCGTGGGAGGCAAAGGTGGACGTGCTCTCGGGCGGCGAGAAACGGCGCGTCGCCCTGTGCAAGCTGCTGCTGTCGAAACCCGATTTATTGCTGCTGGATGAGCCGACGAACCATCTCGACGCCGAGAGCGTCGAGTGGCTCGAGCAGTTCCTGCAGCGCTTTCCCGGCACCGTGGTCGCCGTGACGCACGACCGGTATTTTCTCGACAACGCCGCGGGCTGGATCCTCGAGCTCGACCGCGGCCAGGGCATTCCGTGGGAAGGCAATTACTCGAGCTGGCTCGAGCAGAAGGAGAAGCGCCTGCAGATCGAGTCGAGCCAGGAGGCCGCGCGCATCAAGGCGATGCAGCACGAGCTCGAATGGGTGCGGCAGAATCCCAAGGGCCGCCAGTCGAAGTCCAAGGCGCGCCTCGCGCGCTTCGAGGAGCTTTCCTCGCAGGAAAACCAGGCGCGCAACGAGACCCAGGAGATCTTCATCCCGGTCGCCGAGCGCCTGGGCAACGAGGTGATCGAGTTCAAGAACGTGAGCAAGGGCTATGGCGAGCGGCTGCTGATGGACAAGCTGTCGTTCAGCGTGCCGCCCGGCGCCATCGTCGGCATCATCGGCCCGAACGGCGCGGGCAAATCCACCCTGTTCAAATTGATCACGAAGAAGGAGAAGCCCGATTCGGGCAGCGTCGTGATCGGAAAAACCGTGAAGCTGGCGCACGTGGACCAGTCGCGCGACGAGCTCTCGGCCGACAAGACGGTGTTCGAGGACATCTCCGGCGGCAACGATACGATCACGGTGGGCAAGTTCCAGATGCCCTCGCGCTCCTACCTCGCGCGCTTCAATTTCCGCGGCGCCGACCAGCAGAAGAAGGTCGGCCAGCTCTCCGGCGGCGAGCGCGGCCGGCTGCACCTCGCCAAGATGCTGATGTCGGGCGCCAACGTGCTGCTGCTGGACGAGCCTTCGAACGATCTCGACGTCGAGACCCTGCGTGCGCTCGAGGAGGCGCTGCTCGAGTTCGCCGGCAGCGTGCTGGTCATCTCGCACGACCGCTGGTTCCTCGACCGCATCGCCACCCACATCCTCGCCTTCGAAGGCGATTCGCAGGCGGTGTTCTTCAACGGCAACTACCAGGAATACGAGGCCGACAAGAGAAAGCGCCTGGGCGAGGAGGCCGCGCGGCCGCATCGCATCAAATTCAAGGCCCTCAAGTAGCTAGGCGTAGCGGAACTCCGGCAGCGATTTAAGGGCTTCCTTGGTCGCCCCGGGCAGCACCAGCTTCTTCGCGCTGATGTCGGTGAAGTGGTCCGCCGGAATCGCCACGCGATGGCTGCCGATACCGAGGAAGCCGCCGACGTCGAGCACCGCGGCGGACACCTTGCCGTCGGGCGACACGATCATGTCCTCGATCTTGCCGATGCGCTGGTTCTGGTCGTTGTAGACGGCGGCGCCGATCAGCTTCGACGCGCGCCAGCCCTTGAGCACCAGGGCGGTCTCTTCCACCGTCAGACCGAGCGGTACGGCGCCCGCCACCGGCGCGTCGCGCGTCGCGCCGGAGCTCGACTGGCCGCCTTGCGAGCCTGAGCTTGAGCCCGGCTGCCCGCTCTGCCGATTGTCGGTCTGCGCTGCGGCAGCGGTCAAAAACGTTACCCCGGCGAGCAGGCAAAGAAGTCGGGTGGCGATTTTCATGTTCATCTCCTTTCGATGTCGATCCGGCAGGCTACGTCAGCGCTCCTGCCGATTCTTTCGGCCTTTTGCGCAGCCTTTCCCGATGGCTGCTGTATCCGCGCCGCAGGATTGCAGCAGGCGTTCGCAAGCCCGAGGAAGAATTCACGCCACGCGCCCGCTATCTTCGGCTGCATGCAGCTCGCAGAGCTTGGAACCCGCCGGCCGGTCTGCATCGACAGCGATGCGTCGATACTGGCGGCGAGCCGTCTGATGCGCGAGCAGGACGTCAGCGACCTGGTAGTGACCGAGCGTCAGGACAACGACACGTTGCCGATCGGCATCCTGTCGGCCCGCGACATCGTTATGCGCGTGCTCGCGCTGGAGCTCGACGCGGGCGTCCTGAAGGTGGGCGATGTGCTATGGGCCCGCCCGGTCGCCGTGCGTGTAACGGACTCGGTGACAGACACGCTCGAACGGCTTTGCCAGGCAGGCGGCGAAGCGCTCCCAGTGGTTCATGGCGACGGCCGCATTGCCGGAGTAGTATGCCTCGACGATCTGCTCGAGGCGCTCGCCGGCAATGAATCAGCCAGGACCCACCGGACCCACCGTTTTAATAGTCGATGACGATGCGTCGGTGCGCGAGGCCCTCGTCGGCCTGATCCGCGCCGCGGGCCTGCAAGCCGCGTCGTTTCCCACCGCCGGCGACTTCCTCCGCCAACCGCGGCCCGAGGGCGCCGCCTGCCTCGTCCTCGACGTGCATCTGCCCGACCTGACCGGCCTCGACCTGCAGCGCGAGCTCGAGTTGTCCGGGCGTCCAATTCCGACCGTATTCATCACCGGCCGCGGCGACATTCCCACGAGCGTGCGCGCCATGAAGGCGGGCGCGGTCGAGTTCCTCACCAAGCCCTTCGGCGACGAGCAGCTCCTGACGGCGATCTGCCAGGCCCTCGAGCGAGACCGCACGGAGCGCGAGCGGCGCGCGAGCGCGGCGGAGCTCCTCGCCCGCTACAAGGCGCTGACCGCGCGGGAGCGCGAGGTGATGGCTTGTGTGGTAGAGGGTAGGCTCAACAAACAGATCGCCGGGGCCCTCGGCGTTACCGAGATCACCGTCAAGGTCCACCGGCGGCACATCATGGACAAGATGCGTGCGGGCTCGCTGGCCGAGCTGGTGCGCC
>CAYOVM010000089.1:4735-12848 GCA_964407355.1 uncultured Enterobacteriaceae bacterium | reverse complement strand
CCGTGGGCAAGGAAGCGAAGCAGATGCTCGGCAAGACGCCGGGCAACATCACCGCGATCCGCCCGATGAAGGACGGCGTCATCGCCGACTTCACCGTCACCGAGCAGATGCTCAAGCAGTTCATCAAGAAGGTCCACGACAACAAGCTGTTCTCGCCTTCGCCGCGCATCATCATCTGCGTGCCCTGCGGCTCGACGCAGGTCGAGCGGCGCGCGATCCGCGAGAGCGCGATCGGCGCGGGCGCGGGCCAGGTGTTCCTGATCGAAGAACCGATGGCCGCCGCCATCGGCGCCGACCTGCCGGTCGCGGACGCGACCGGCTCCATGGTCGTCGACATCGGCGGCGGCACCACCGAGGTGGGCGTGATCTCCCTCGGCGGCATGGTGTATTCCGGCTCGGTGCGCGTCGGCGGCGACAAGTTCGACGAAGCGATCATCAACTACATCCGCCGCAACTACGGCATGCTGATCGGCGAGACCACCGCCGAGATGATCAAGAAGGAAATCGGCTCGGCGTTCCCGGGCAGCGAGGTGCGCGAGATGGAAGTGAAGGGCCGCAACCTCGCCGAGGGCATTCCGCGCAGCTTCACCATCTCCTCGAACGAGATCCTCGAGGCGCTCACCGAGCCGCTGAACCAGATCGTCTCCGCGGTGAAGTCGGCGCTCGAGCAGACGCCGCCCGAGCTCGGCGCGGACATCGCGGAAAAGGGCATGGTGCTCACCGGCGGCGGCGCGCTGCTGCGCGACCTCGACCGCCTGCTGATGGAAGAGACCGGCCTGCCGGTGATCGTCGCCGACGATCCGCTCACCTGCGTCGTGCGGGGCTCGGGCAAGGCGCTCGAGAAGATGGAGCACTTCGGCCCGATCTTCACCAACGACTGAGGCCGCGGGGGACCACAGGGCACCCCCCGAGACCTGAATGCGGATGGAACATTCCCCGCCGCCGTTCTTCAAGCGCGGCCCCGCGCCGCTCGTGCGGCTGTTTTTTTTCGCTTCGCTCTCCGTCGCGCTGCTCGTGATCGACGCGCGCTTTCGCTACGCCGAAGGCCTGCGCAGCAGCCTCGCGCTGGTCGCCTATCCGCTGCAGAAGCTCGCCACCGCGCCCTTCCAGCTCGGCGACAACCTCGGCGCCTACTTCAGCACCACGGCGGCGCTGCGCGAGGAGAACGAGCGCCTCAGAGCGAAGGCTCTGAGCTACTCGCAGGACGCCCAGCGCTACCACGCGGCCGAAGTGGAAGCGGCGCAGCTGCGGCGCCTGGTCGGCGCCGCCGAGCGCGTCGAAGTGCGCGCCGCGCCCGCGGAAGTGCTCTACGCGGGGCGCGATCCGTACTCGCACAAGATCTTCATCGACCGCGGCGCCCAGCACGGCGTGCGCGCGGGCAGCCCGGTGGCGGACGAGAACGGCGTCGTCGGACAGGTGACGCGCGTGCATCCGCTGCTCTCCGAAGTCACGCTGCTCACCGACCAGGACCAGGCGATTCCGGTGCAGGTGGTGCGTAACGGCCTGCGCGCCGTCGCTTTCGGCGGCGGACCCTCGGGAATGCTGGAGCTGCGCTTCATGGCGGCCAACGCCGAGATCCAGAACGGCGACCGGCTCGTTACCTCCGGAATCGACGGCACCTATCCGCCCGGATTGCCGGTCGCGCTCGTCGAGCGCATCGAGCGCGACGCCGAGCACAGCTTCGCGCGCGTGGTATGCAAGCCGGCCGCCGGCGTCGATCGCGGCCGCTTCGTGCTCGTGCTCACCAACGAGTCGAAGACGCCGCCACGGCCCGACGAGACGCAGCCCGGCAAGGACCGGCGCAGCGACAAGACGCGCCGCAGCCGCTCGAAAGAGCAGGCGAAGGACGCCGCCGCCACACGGGAAAACAAGGACGATGGGTCCCGATAGCCCGCAGCACATCCTGCGGCCGGTCCGCGTCGGGACGATCTTCCTCTCGTTCGTCGCCGCGCTGATCCTCAACTTCCTGCCGTGGCAGGACCTGCGCCTGGTTCCCGACTTCGTCGCGCTGACGCTGTGCTTCTGGTGCATCCGCCAGCCGCGCCTCGTCGGGCTCGGCGTCGCCTGGACCGTGGGCCTGCTCACCGACGCGGGCAACGGCGTGCTGCTCGGCCAGCATGCCCTCGCCTACTCTGTGCTCGCCTTTCTCGCGCTGTGGCTGTCGCGCCGCGTGCTCTGGTTCGGCAACACCCAGCAGGCGCTGCACGTCGCGGCGCTGCTCCTCGTGTCGCAGGGCGTGGAGCTGCTCGTGCGCATCGGCGCCGGCGCGCCCTTCCCCGGCTGGGCGATCGTCGTCGGCCCGCTCCTCGGCGCGGCGCTGTGGGCGCCGCTTTCCTGGGTGCTGCTCATGCCGCAGCGGCGTCTTGAACGCGAGCAGGTGCTGTAATGAAAGATAGAGGATCCTCGGGGAACCATGCGTAGCGCCGAGATCCGCAACAACGAGCGCGAGCTGCAGGAATTCCGCCTGCGCATCGGCGTCGCCGCGATCGCGGTGATCGTGGCGTTCGGCCTGCTCGGCGCGCGCTTCGTGTTCCTGCAGCTCGTGCAGCACGAGACCTACCGCGCCAAGGCCGAGGACAACCGCATCTCGATCGTGCCGATCGCGCCCAACCGCGGCCTGATCGTCGATCGCAACGGCGTCGTGCTCGCGCGCAACTATTCCGGCTACACCCTCGAGATCGCGACCCGCAAGGTGAAGAACTTCGATCGCCTCATCGACGAAGTCTCCGAGCTGGTCGACGTCACGGCGCGCGATCGGGCGCGCTTCAAGAAGCTGCTGGCGGAAACCCGCAACGCCGAGAGCCTGCCGATCCGCACCCGGCTCAACGACGAGGAGGTCGCGCGCTTCGCCGCCAACCGCTTCCGCTTCGAGGGCATCGACATCAAGGCGCGCCTGTTCCGCCAATATCCGTACGGCGAGACGGCCTCGCACGCCATCGGCTACATGGGCCGGATCAACCAGCAGGACCAGGAGAAGCTCGAGGAGGAAGGCGTCGACGCCAACTACCGCGGCACCGACTACATCGGCAAGAGCGGCCTCGAGGCGAGCTACCAGGACGAGCTGCACGGCATCACCGGCTTCGAGCAGGTCGAGATCGACGCCGCGGGCCGCGGCATCCGCACGCTTTCCAGGACGCCTTCGCAGCCGGGCAACAACATCGCGCTCACGCTGGATCTGAAGCTGCAGCAAGTGGCCGAGACCATCCTCGGCGAGCGGCGCGGCGCGCTCGTGGCGCTCGAGCCCTCGAGCGGCGCCGTGCTCGCCTTCGTCTCGAAGCCGGGCTACGACCCGAACCTCTTCGTCGACGGCATCGATCCGCAAAGCTGGTCCGAGCTCAACAACTCGCCCGACAAGCCGCTTCTGAACCGCGCCATCAACGGCATCTATCCGCCGGGCTCGACGTTCAAGCCGTTCATGGCGATGGCGGCGCTCGAGCTCGGCAAGAGGAAGCCGAGCAGCACCATCCAGGACCACGGCTACTTCGAGTTCGGCGGCCGGCGCTTCCGCGACTCGAAGCCCGGCGGCAACGGCACCGTGGACCTGATGAAGTCCATCGTGGTCTCCTCCGACACGTATTACTACCAGCTCGCGAACGACATGGGCATCGACGCCATCGCGAGCTTCATGCAGAACTTCGGCTTCGGCGCGCGCACGGGGATCGATCTGCAGGGCGAGGCGCTCGGGGTGCTGCCTTCTCCGGAGTGGAAGCAGAAGCGCTTCAGGAATCCCGCGCAGCAGAAGTGGTTCCCGGGCGAGACCATCTCGATCGGCATCGGGCAGGGCTACAACAACTACACGCCGATCCAGCTCGCGCAGGCGGTGGCCACGCTGGTGAACGGCGGCGTCATGTACAAGCCGCGCCTCGTGTCCTACGTGGACAACCTGCGCACCGGCGAGCGCCGCGAGATCGAGCCCGAGGTCATCAAGCGCGTGCGCATGAAGCCGGAGCACGTCGAGTTCGTGAAGCGGGCGATGCAGGGCGTGAACAAGGAAGGAACGGGCGCGCGCGCCTTCGCGGGCGCGCCGTACACGAGCGGCGGCAAGACCGGCACCGCGCAGGTCGTGGCCATCAAGCAGAACGAGAAGTACGACGAATCCAAGGTGGCCGAGCGACACCGCGACCACTCCTGGTTCATCGCCTTCGCGCCGGTGGAGAATCCGAAGATCGCGCTCGCGGTGATCGTCGAGAACGGCGGCTTCGGCGCCCGCGCAGCGGCGCCGATCGCCCGCGCGACGCTCGATTACTTCCTGCTGGGCAAGCGGCCCGCGGGCATGCAGGCCCCGGTGGACGACGACGCCGAGCAGGGGGAAAGCGACTGATGGAGCTCGCCCGCTTTCCGCTGCGGCGCGTCGCCATGCGGCTGGTCGAGGGGATCGACGGCACGCTGCTCGTGCTGATCTTCATGCTGTCGCTGCTGGGTTTCGCGGCGCTGTATTCGGCGAGCTACGAGAACCCGAGCCGGGTGATGGCGCAGGTCGCGAATCTCGGCATCGCGTTCACCGCCATGTGGCTCATCGCGCAGCTCTCGCCGCAGACTTTGATGCGCTTCGCCGTGCCGGCCTATGCCGTGGGACTGGCGCTGCTCCTCGCGGTGGCGGTCGCCGGCGACGTGGTGAACGGCGCCCGGCGCTGGCTGCACGTCGGCGTCACGCGCTTCCAGCCTTCCGAGATGATGAAGCTCGCCGTGCCGATGATGCTCGCCTGGTACTTCCACAAGCACGAATCGGCGCTCAGGCTGCGCGATTTCGCCTTCGGCGCGCTGATCCTCGCCGTGCCGCTCGGCCTGATCGCGCGCCAGCCCGACCTCGGCACCGCGGCGCTCGTCGGCGCCACGGGCTTCTACGTCATCTACTTCGCGGGCATCAACTGGAAGATCCTCCTGTGGGGCACGGTCCTCGGCATAGCTTCGCTTTTTCCGCTGTGGGGAATGCTGCACGACTATCAGCGCAGGCGCGTGCTCACGCTGCTCGACCCGACGACCGACCCTCTGGGCGCGGGCTACCACATCATCCAGTCGACCATCGCCGTCGGCTCCGGCGGGCTCGCCGGCAAAGGCTGGCTGAACGGCACCCAGGCCCACCTCGAGTTCATCCCGGAGCGCCACACCGACTTCATCTTCGCGGTGTACTCGGAAGAGTTCGGCCTGCTCGGCAACATCCTGCTCCTCGTCCTCTACGCGCTGCTGATCGGCCGCAGCCTGATGATCGCCTCCAACGCCCCGACGGTCTTCTCGCGCCTCTTCGCCGGCTCGATCGCCCTCATGTTCTTCACCTACGCCTTCGTCAACATGGGCATGGTCTCCGGCATCCTCCCGGTCGTCGGCGTGCCTCTCCCATTCCTCTCCTATGGCGGCACCGCGCTCCTTACTCTCTTCATCGGCACGGGCGTGCTGATGAGCGTGAACCGGCACCGCAAGCTCGTCCAGACCTGAGACGCCCGCGCGTATTGCAAAGCAGCATTTTTTGAAAGTCGCCACCGCATCGTGAAACGGTGGCACCTTAAGCCACTGTAAATCCTTGTTTTATTGACCGTCGCGTAGGCCAGACGGCGTGTTGCTGCGCGCCATTGCGAAACGCACACTCGGGGATCATCAACCACTTCATTTCACCCCGGAGAGACTTGTGAACGACCGACAAAAAGAGATTCAAACCCTCGAGCAGGACTGGGCGAAGAACCCCCGCTGGAACGGCGTCAAGCGCGGCTACAGCGCGGAAGACGTGATCAAGCTGCGCGGCAGCCTGAAGATCGAGCACACGCTCGCGAAAGTCGGCGCCGAGAAGCTCTGGAAGCTCTGCAACGAGCGGCCGTTCGTGAATTCGCTCGGCGCGCTCACCGGCAACCAGGCGATGCAGCAGGTGAAGGCCGGCGTGCCGGCGATCTATCTCTCCGGCTGGCAGGTCGCCGCCGACGCGAACGACTCGCTCTCGATGTATCCCGACCAGTCGCTGTATGCGGTGTCCTCGGTGCCGACGGTGGTGAAGCGCATCAACAACGCGCTCATGCGCGCCGACCAGATTCAGACGATGGAAGCAGCTGAGGGTAAAAAGGCAGGCGACATCGACTGGTTCGCCCCGATCGTGGCCGACGCCGAGTCGGGCTTCGGCGGCGTGCTGAACGCCTTCGAGCTGATGAAGGCGATGATCGACGCCGGCGCCGCCGGCGTGCACTACGAAGACCAGCTCGCCTCCGTGAAGAAGTGCGGCCACATGGGCGGCAAGGTGCTGGTGCCGACGCAGGAGGCGGTGCAGAAGCTGATCGCCGCGCGGCTCGCGGCCGATGTGATGGGCGTGCCGACGGTGCTGCTGGCCCGTACGGATGCGGAGGCTGCAGACATAGTAACCACGGATGTCGATGAAAACGACAAGCCCTTCCTCACCGGCGAGCGCACCTCGGAAGGGTTCTACCGCACGCGCAAAGGCTTCGACCAGGCGCTCTCCAGGGGCCTCGCCTACGCCGAGTACGCCGACATGGTGTGGTGCGAGACCGGCACCCCCGACCTGGAATTCGCGCGCAAGTTCGCCGAAGGCATCCGCAAGAAGTTTCCCGGCAAGATGCTGGCGTACAACTGCTCGCCGTCGTTCAACTGGAAGCGAAACCTCGACGACGCGGCCATCGCCAGGTTCCAGCGCGAGCTGGGCGCGATGGGCTATAAGTTCCAGTTCATCACCCTCGCCGGCTTCCACGCGCTCAACTACTCGATGTTCGAGCTCGCGCACGGCTATGCGCGCGACAACATGACCGCCTTCGTCGAGCTGCAGCAGAAGGAGTTCGCGGCCGCCGAGAAAGGCTTCACCGCGGTAAAGCACCAGCGCGAGGTCGGCACCGGCTACTTCGACCTGATCACCCAGGTCGTGACCGCGGGCAAGGCTTCGACCACCGCCCTGCACGGCTCGACGGAAGACGAGCAGTTCTTCGACGAGAAAGAGAAGGCCAAGCTAGCCGCTTGAGGTGGGCGCAGCCCAGAAAGTAGCCAAGCTCCAGGAGCGGCGCAGCACCCTCCCGCAGGAGGTGGCTCGCGCCATCCTGGCCGGCTTCGACAAGCACTACACGCTCTTCAGGCAGGCCGCCGCCGAGGCGAAGGCGCTCTTCGAGCGCGCCGCCTGGCCGCAGATGCGCACGCTCGCCCGCGAGCGCATCCTGATGTACGACCGGCGCGTCGAGGAGGCGGTCCGGGCCCTGCTCGACCGCTATCCCGAGGCCGAGGTGGACGAGTCGCTCTGGCCGGCGATCAAGCTCGCGTACATCGGGCTGCTGCACGAGCACAAGCAGCCCGAGTGCGCCGAGACCTTCTATAACTCGGTGGCCTGCGAGGTGCTGCACCGGCGCCACTATCACAACGAGTTCATCTTCTGGCGGCCGGCGGTCGCGACCGAGCACCTCGAGGGCGAGTCGCCGACGTATCGCGCCTATTACCCCCTGCAGGACGGCCTCAGGAAGACCCTGCGGGCGATCGCCGGAAGCTTCGACCTGAAAAATCCATGGGAGGACGGTACGCGCGACCTGCGCAACATCGTGCGCGCGCTGCGCAAGCATTTCCCGCGCCCCGCGCGCGCCCGGCCCGACCTGCAGATCCAGGTGCTCGATTCGCTCTTCTTCCGCAACAAGGGCGCCTACGTCGTCGGGCGGCTGATCAACGCGCACCGCGAGCTGCCGTTCGCGGTGCCGATCCTGCAGAACGAGCGCGGCGAGCTGTATCTCGATGCGCTGCTCGTGGGCGAGGACCAGATGCTGGTGCTGTTCTCCTTCGCGCGCGCCTATTTCTTCGTCGACATGGAAGTCCCCGCCGCCTATGTCTCCTTCCTGCGCTGGCTCATGCCGAAGAAGCCGCGCGCCGAGCTCTACATGTGCGTGGGGCTCGCGAAGCAGGGCAAGACCCTCTTCTACCGCGACCTGCACTATCACCTGAAGCATTCGACCGACCGCTTCGTGGTCGCCCCAGGCATCAAGGGCATGGTGATGCTGGTTTTCACCCTGCCCTCGTTCCCGTACGTGTTCAAGCTGATGCGCGACGTCTTCGCGCCGCCGAAGGACATCGACCACCAGACGGTGATCGGCAAGTACCTGATGGTGAAGCTGCACGACCGGGTCGGGCGGATGGCCGACACGCTCGA
>CAYOVM010000089.1:0-4635 GCA_964407355.1 uncultured Enterobacteriaceae bacterium | reverse complement strand
CTGAAGAACTTCGGCGTCACGCGCCACGGCCGGGTGGTGTTCTACGACTACGACGAGATCCAGCCGATGGAGGACGTGAGCTTCAAACGCATCCCGCCGCCGCGCAGCTACGAGGAGGAGCTCGCCGCCGAGCCTTACTGGCCGGTCGCCGAAGGCGACGTCTTCCCCGAGCAGTTCGAGCGTTTTCTCGTCTCGGACCCGCGCGCCCGGACGATGTTCTACGAGGATCACGCGGACCTTCTCGACCCGCAGTTCTGGATCGGAAAGCAGAAACGCCTTGCCGAGGGAATCCAGGAAGACGTCTTCCCTTACCCCGAAGAAGCGCGGTTTATCCGGGCATAGGCTTGTTGTCGTTCAGGTTGAGCCAGCCCTTCACGATGCGGTAGATGATCCAGACCGCATCCGCAAAGAGAATGGCCATGCCCACCACCACGATGAACAGAATACAGCCGAGCACGGCCCAGAGCAGGCCGAACCAGAAAGTGCGGATCTGCCAGCGAAAGTGCGACTCCAGCCAGGTTCCCGCGACTTCCTCTTTCTTCACGTAGTTCACCACGATCGCGACGATCCAGGTGATGCCGAAGAAGAAGCCGGCCGTCTGCAGCGCATAGACGGCCGTCGTGATGTTCTTCAGCGAATGGAGGCGCTCGGCATCTTCCATGGCAGCTCCCCTTTCGCGTCGCCTTCGATCAGCACGCGCTTGTCCCTGGACTTCGTTCCCGAAAGAATCGTCACGTCGCGACGCGCCACGCCGAAGGCCTCGGCGAGAAATTCGATCAGCGCCGCGTTCGCGCGCCCGTCGGTCGGCGGCGCCGCGAGCCGGATCTTGATCCGCTCGCCGTGCATGCCGGCCACCTCGGTTCGCTTCGCGCCCGGCTGGACGTGCAGCTCCAGAGTCCTCTTCTTCATCCCAGCTTCGCCGCCATCGGCCGCAGGTACACGAGAACAATCAGGATCACCTGCAGGATCACGAGAAGCACCAGCGGCGACAGATCGATGCCGCCGAGCGGCGGCACGACGCGCCGCACCGGCCGCAGGAAGATCCGCGTGATCGCGCTGAGCACCGAAGCGAGCGGCGTATAGGTGTGGAACCAGGAGAGCACCGCCTGGATGAGCACCGCCGCCATGAGGATGTAGATGCTGTAGCGCAAAAGGTCCACCACCGCGACCGCCGCGATCGCGACCAGGCGAGGATCGCCGCCGAGCACTTCGATCTGCGCCCAGATGCCGAAGATCTGAAGAACCCACGCGAGCAACAGCGTCGGGATGTCCAATCCGCGCAGGCCCGGAATGACGCGGCGCACCGGCATCACCAGCCAGCTCGTGGTGGCCAGCACGAATTCCCCGGCGGGATTGTGAAACGGCACGCGCAGCCACTGGAAATGAAACCGGGCGAGCAGGAGAAAGACGAAAAACGCGACCACCGTGTCGATCAGGAAGACCGTGATCTGCGCGAGCATCTCAATCCTTTCCCTGTTCTTTAACCAGATGCTCTTTACCTAATTCCTGGCCGCGCCGGCTCGCGGCGGCGATGGCGCGCGCGAAGCGCTCGGCGAGTTTCTCTTCGTCGAACACCTTCAGGGCCGCTTCGGTCGTGCCGCCTTTGGAAGTCACCTGCTTGCGCAATTCGGCCGGCGAGCGCTCGGCGGCGGCGGCGAGTTTGGCGGCGCCGAGCACCGTCTTCAAGGCGAGCTTCGACGCCGCCTCCCCCGGAATGCCAAGGGCCTGCGCCGAAGCGGCAAGCTGCTCGATGAACCAGTACACGTACGCCGGCCCGCTCCCCGAAACCGCGGTAACCGGATCGAGCAGGCGCTCCTCCGCGAGCCAGAGCACGTCGCCCACGGCGCTCATGATCGCTTCGGCTTTTTTTCTTTCTTCCGGTCCAACATCCGGGAATGCGTAAAGGCCGGTGATGCCCTCGCCTATGAGCGCCGGCGTGTTCGGCATGCAGCGCACCAGCTTGCGGTGGCCGCCGAGCCAGCGCGAGAGCGCCTCGAGCGTGATCCCGGCGGCGATGCTGATGACGAGCTTTTGGCTCAAATTCGTGGAAAGCTGCGAAAGGGCGGCGCGCATATCCTGCGGTTTCACCGCCAGCACGAGCGTGTCGGCGCCTTGCATCGCCGCGTCCGGCGCAGTGGAGATGTGCACCGGGTAGCGCGCGGCGAGCGCTTCGCGCGCCGCGGGGCTCAGCTCGATCACCGAGATCGAGCGCGCATCCGCGCCCTTCGCGACGAGGCCGCCGATCAGCGCGCTCGCCATGTTGCCGCCGCCCAAGAAGGCGATCCTCATGCCGCGCTTCTCACCTTGTGGCGCTGACCGAAAATCGCGGTGCCGATGCGCACCAGCGTCGATCCTTCGGCGATCGCCGACTCCATGTCGTCCGACATGCCCATGGAAAGCGTATCCATCGACAGGCCTTTGTTTTTCATCTGTTCAAAAAGGATTTTTACCTCTGAAAAACGAGCGCGTTGTAACCGGATATCCGCAGTGGGCTCGGGAATCGCCATCAGGCCGCGCAGTCTGAGGCCTTTCAGCGAAGCTGCCGTCTGTGACAGGGCGAAGACCCCGCCGGGGGAAACACCCGCCTTGCTCGCCTCGCCGGAGACGTTGACCTGGATCAGCACGTTCAGCGGCGCCATGGTGCCGGGGCGCTGCTCGGAAAGGCGCTTTGCAATTTTTTCACTCGCCACAGTGTGCACCCAGTCGAAGCGCTCCGCCGCGAGGCGCGTCTTGTTGCTCTGCAAGGGCCCGATCAGGTGCCATTCGAGGCGCTGCACGGCCGGCTTGCCGGGCTCCGTGGCGTCCATCTTCTCCAGCGCTTCCTGCACATAATTCTCGCCGAACAATCTCTGACCGGCGGCGCGCGCTTCTTCTATCAAAGCGACCGGATGCGTCTTGGAAACTGCCAACAACGTCACTGTCGCGGGGTCGCGCCGCGCCGTGATTGCGGCGCGCTCGATGCGTGCTTTTACCGCTTGCAGGTTTTCGGCAATTGTTGCCATAATGCCCTGAACCAGCGAAGAAAAAACTTCGCAGCCCCTTCCGGGAGGATTGTAATGGATCTAACAGAGTTGCTCGCCTTCGTCGTCAAGAACAAGGCGTCCGACCTGCACTTGTCCTCGGGCCTGCCCCCCATGATCCGCGTGCACGGCGACGTGCGGCGCATCAACGTGCCGGCGCTCGAGCACAAGGACGTGCACGGGATGATCTACGACATCATGAACGACGGGCAGAGGAAGTTCTACGAGGAAAACCTCGAGTGCGACTTCTCGTTCGCGGTGCCGAACCTCGCGCGCTTCAGGGTCAATGCCTTCGTGCAGCAGCGCGGCGCGGCCGCGGTGATGCGGACCATCCCGTCGAAGATCCTGTCGCTCGAGGAGCTGAAGTGCCCGAAGATCTTCGAGGAGATCTCGGATCAGCCGCGCGGCATCGTGCTGGTGACCGGCCCGACCGGCTCGGGCAAGTCGACCACCCTCGCGGCGATGATCAACCACATCAACGAGAACGAGCACGGCCACATCCTCACCATCGAGGACCCGATCGAGTTCGTGCACGAGTCGAAGAAATGCCTGATCAACCAGCGCGAGGTCGGGCCGCACACGCTTTCCTTCTCCAACGCGCTCAGAAGCGCGCTGCGCGAGGACCCGGACGTGATCCTGGTGGGCGAGATGCGCGACCTCGAGACGATCAGATTGGCGCTGTCGGGCGCGGAGACCGGCCACCTTGTGTTCGGCACGCTCCACACCTCCTCGGCGGCGAAGACCATCGACCGGATCGTCGATGTGTTCCCGGCGGCCGAGAAGGAGATGGTGCGCGCGATGCTCTCCGAGTCGATCCGCGCCGTGATCTCGCAGACCCTGCTGAAGACGAAGGACGGCGCCGGGCGCTGCGCCGCGCACGAGATCATGATCGGCACCCCCGCGATCCGCAACCTGATCCGGGAGAACAAGATCGCGCAGATGTACTCGGCGATCCAGACCGGCCGCAACATCGGCATGCAGACGCTGGACCAGAACCTCCAGGAGCTGGTGCAGCGCAACGTCGTTTCCAGCGCGGAAGCGCGCGGCAAAGCGGCCAACAAAGACAATTTTGCGGGGTAAGGGGACATGGAACGCGAACAGGCAACAAAATTCATCTATGACTTGCTGCGCGCCCTGATCGCGAAGAAGGGCTCGGACCTCTTCCTTACCGCGGGCTTCCCGCCGGCGATGAAGATCGACAGCAAGATGACGCCGGTGTCGCAGCAGGCGCTCAACGCGCAGCACACCGCGATGCTGGTGCGCTCGATCATGAACGACAAGCAGGCGGCCGAGTTCGAGTCGACCAAGGAGTGCAACTTCGCCATCGCGCCGGCCGGCATCGGCCGCTTCCGGGTGAACTGCTTCGTGCAGCAGGGCAACGTCGGCGCGGTGCTGCGCGTGATCACCACCAACATCCCGAACTTCGAGGACCTGCGGCTGCCGCCGGTCCTTAAGGACGTGGCGATGACCAAGCGTGGCCTGGTCCTCTTCGTCGGCGGCACCGGCTCGGGCAAATCGACCTCGCTCGCCGCGATGATCGGCTACCGCAACGAGAACTCCCACGGCCACATCATCACCATCGAGGACCCGGTCGAGTACGTGCACCCGCACAAGA
>CAYOVM010000088.1:0-12898 GCA_964407355.1 uncultured Enterobacteriaceae bacterium | reverse complement strand
CGGACGAATACCTGCTCGCGTGCTATCGCTACATCGAGTCGAATCCGGTACGCGCCGGCATGGTTGCGCATCCTAGGCAGTATTCGTGGTCGAGCTATCGTGTAAACGCGGAAGGGGAAGCGTCCGGACTGTTGATACAGCACGAGGAGTACGTTCGGTTAGGCAGAAACGCCAGCGACCGCTGCCGCGCATACCGCGCATTGTTCGATTCGGTTCCAGGGTTTGATCGGACCGATGAGATTCGGCAGGCGACGAACGGCAACTTTGCATTGGGAAATGGGGCTTTCCGGCGCAAGATGGCCGCGATGTTGGGCCGGCGGGTCGAGCCCGCAAAGGCTGGACGTCCCGCACGGCACTCGGATGGCGACGGCATGCAGCTCGACTTGCTGTGCCAGTCCGGGAAATCGTGGTCTGTCCCTGATTAGGTGCCCTGTTTGGCGATTTCCCCGAAAGGGTAAAATCGCGCCCTTCGCAAGGAGTCCTCATGTCCGAGAGCAACATGGTGCCCGTGACGATCCTCACCGGCTTCCTCGGCAGCGGCAAGACGACGCTGCTGAACCGCATCCTCAAGGAAGACCACGGCAAGCGCATCGCGGTGATCGAGAACGAGTTCGGCGAGGTCGGCGTCGACAGCGACATCATCGAGAGCGGCGACGAGCAGATCGTCGAGATGAACAACGGCTGCATCTGCTGCACGGTGCGCGGCGATCTGATCCGCATCCTCGGGACCCTGAAGGAGAAGCGCGACCGCGGCGCGCTCAAGTTCGACCGCGTGGTGATCGAGACGACCGGCATGGCGGACCCCGGGCCGGTGGCGCAGACGTTCTTCACGGACGAGGAGATCGGCAACTACTACCTGCTCGACTCGATCCTCACGGTGGTCGACGCGAAGCACGCCCCCAAGCAGCTCGACGAGTTCCACGAGGCGCAGGAGCAGGTCGGCTTCGCCGATAGGATCCTGATGTCGAAGACCGACCTGGTTTCCGAAAGCGACATCGAAACCCTGTCGAAAAGGCTGAAAAGAATGAACCCTCGGGCGCCGATCAAGCCGGTGAACTTCGGCAACGCGCCGATCGACGAGGTGCTCGACATCCGCGGCTTCAACCTGAACGCGATCCTCGAGCTCGATCCCGAGTTCCTCACCGACAGCCACCACGAGCACCACGACGAGGTCGAGTCGTTCGTGTTCAAGTCCGACAAGCCCTTCGACGGCAACAAGCTCGAGCAATTCCTCTCCGGCATGATCCAGGTCTACGGCACGGATCTGCTGCGCTACAAGGGCGTGCTGTGGATGAAGGGGAACCCCAAGCGGGTGGTGTTCCAGGGCGTGCACATGATGATGGGCGGCGACATGGGCAAGCCCTGGACCAAGGCCGACAAGAAGCAATCGGTGCTGGTGTTCATCGGCAAGAAGCTGCCGAAGGATCTGTTCATCGCGGGCCTAGAGGAATGCATCGCCAAGTAGTTTGCGTAGCCCGATTAACGTCGCCGATTCGCGCAGCGAATTGGATTTGATGCTTTTTCCTCGATGATTTTCGTCAGGAATCTTGAACATCGCTTTGGCGACAAGCGGGTCCTGCAGATCTCCGATTGGAGCGTCGGCGCGGGCGAGCGCTCGCTGGTGATCGGCCCGTCCGGCAGCGGCAAGAGCACGCTGCTGCATATCCTGGCCGGGCTCGCGCGCCCGAGCGCGGGCGAAGTCAGCGTCTATCAGAAGAAAATCACTTCCTATCGGGGCAACGAGCTCGATCGCTGGCGCGGCGCCACGGTCGGCATCGTGCTGCAGGCGCTGCATCTGGTCTCGCACCTCACGGTTCGCGCCAACCTGCGCCTCGCCCAATACCTCGCGCATCTGCCCCAGGACGACAAGGCGGTGGACGAAGCGCTCGCCGCGCTCGGCGTCGCCGCCAAGGCCTCGAGCCGGCCCGACGAGCTCTCGCAGGGCGAGCGCCAGCGCGTGGCGATCGCGCGCGCGGTGGTGAACGGGCCGAAGCTGCTGCTCGCCGACGAGCCCACCTCGAGCCTCGACGACGCCGCCGCGGCGCGCGCCCTCGACCTGCTGCTCGGCGAGGCCGAGCGCCACGGCGCGACGCTCGTGGTGGCGACGCACGACGCCCGCGTGAAAGCGAAATTCCGCGATCGCCTGGAGCTCGCGTGAACATCGCCGGCCTGTCCGCGAGCTACCTGCGGGCGCGCCCGCTGCAGACGGGCCTGAGCCTGGGCCTGCTCGCGCTCGGGGTCGGCACCATCGTCGCGGCGCTCCTCGTCGTGACGCAGCTCGAGGAGCGCATGGGCCGCGACGCGCGCGGCATCGACCTCGTCGTGGGCGCGAAAGGCAGCCCGATGCAGCTTATCCTTTCGGGCATCTACCACCTCGATGCGCCGACCGGCAACATCGCGCTCTCGGCCGCCGAATCCATCGCGAAGAACCGGATGGTGAAGCGCGCCATCCCGCTCGCGCTCGGCGACAGCTGGAAGGGCTTTCGCATCGTCGGCGCGCCGAGGGCGTACGCCGAACACTACGGCGCGAAGCTGCGCGCCGGAAAGTATTACGAGGGTGAGATGGAGGCCGTCCTCGGCTCGGAGGTCGCCGCGCGCACCGGAACGGCGCTCGGCGCGCATTTCAACGGCGCGCACGGCATGGGCGGGGACGGCGACGAGCACGCGAACGCGCCGTACGCGGTGGTCGGCGTGCTGGAGAGAACGGGCTCCGTGATCGACCGGCTGGTGCTCACCAGCGTCGAAAGCGTGTGGCACGTGCACGAAAGCGCCCATGGGGCACCCGGCGCCGCGGAAAAGACCGACGAGGGGCGCGAGGTCACGGTGCTCCTCGTCCAATACGCGTCGCCCCTCGCGGTCGCGACTTTGCCTCGCGCGGTGAATGCCCGATCCGAGCTCCAGGCGGCCTCGCCCGCTTTCGAGACCGCACGCCTGTTCCGCATCGTGGGCGCCGGCATCGAGGTGCTGCGCGCGTTCGCGGTCGTGTTGATTCTTGCCGCCGGCGTCTCAGTGTTCATCGCGCTCTACACCGCACTCGAGGAGCGCCGCTACGACCTCGCCGTCATGCGCACGCTCGGCGCGTCGCCCGGGCGGCTTTTCGGTCTTCTGCTGTTCGAGGGATTGTTACTGTCATTCGCGGGGGCGCTTTTGGGCTTCATCCTGGGCCACGCCTTCGCAGGCGGCCTCGGGCTCTGGCTGGACGCCGCCCGGCAACCGACGGTAACAGGGCTGTCATTCAGGATCGAAGAGGTCTGGGTGCTCGCGGCCGCGCTGGCGGTCGGGGGCCTCGCGGCCCTGATTCCCGCCTGGCGTGCCTACCGGACAGACGTTTCGCGTACACTTGCCCGGGGCTGACCTCCGGAGCCACGCGCCATGATCCGCCGACTTTCCATCCTGTTCCTTCTGGCCTTCGCGCTACCTGCCTCGGCGCAGCACGCCGTGCCGCCGGGCGTCGATCCGAACGCCGCCTTCGCGCCGCTGCCCGAGCGCAAGGACGTCGTGTCCTGGAAGACGCTGGCGCAGGTGGAGATCGTGAAGCAGAAGGACCGCTACGTGCCGCAGTTTTCCTCCAGCGTCGCCGCGCTCGACAAGAAGAACGTCAAGCTGCAGGGGTTCATGATGCCGCTCGAGATGGGCGAGAAGCAGGCGCATTTCGTGCTCGCCTCGACGCCGACCACCTGCGCCTTCTGCGTGCCCGGCGGTCCGGAGAGCATGGTCGAGGTGAAGATGAAGACGCCGGTGAAGTACACCTTCGACCCGCTGGTCGTCAGCGGCACGCTCACCGTGCTGAAGGACGATCCTTCCGGCATCTTCTACCGCATCACCGATGCGGAACCGGCGAAGTAGCCGCCGGAAAAGCAGCCGAGCCTGCCAATCTAGCGCGATGGCCTCGGGCAGGACCTGGCGGCTTTTTCTCGCGATAGCGCTGCTGGTCGCGACACAGTCGTCACTACTGCACCCGTTCAAGCACTTTCAGCCGCGCGGCGCGCAGGCGGTATCGACCGTCAGTTCCGTCGCCGACCGGCACCCGCTCGAGGTGCTGCACGGGCAGCTCTGCGATGTCTGCATCGCCGGCGCCGCCCTCGGCGCCGCGGCGAGCTTCGAGTCCGCGTCCACGTTGTTCGCTTTGGGCAGCGATCGCGCCGCCTCCGGCCGCGGCGCCACGTTCATCGCGGCGTTCTCGCCGCTTTTCCGCAGCCAGGCCCCTCCCGCGCTCCTCTGATTCGCGCTTGATCGGGCGCGCCGCGCGAGCGGCGCGCAGGGCAATCGTTCAGAGGAGAAACAATGCTTCGCATCATGTCGTGCGCCGCGGCGCTTGCCGCGGCGATGGTTCCCGCCCATGCGCAGGAACCGGACGTATCGAAATTGCGGGAGGAGCTGAAGCAGCTCCAGCAACGCACGCAGTCGCTGGAAAAGAAGCTGCAGGAGATCGAGACGGCGCCGGCCCCGCAGGCCGCGGGCCAGCCGCGGTCGGAAAGCGCGCTGAATCCCGGCATTTCGGCCATCCTGAACGGGGTCTACTCGAACCTCTCGCGCGATCCGGGCACGTACCGGCTGAATGGCTTCGTGCCGACGATGGGCGAGGTCTCGCCGGGCAGGCGAGGGCTGAGCCTGGGCGAATCCGAGCTGGGCTTCGCCGCCAACATCGACCCCCTGTTCCGCGGCACCCTGATCGCCGCGATCTCGCCGGACAACGACAGCATCGGCGTCGAGGAGGGCTACCTCCAGACGCTCGCGCTTCCGAAGGGCTTCACGGTCAAGGCGGGGCGGTTCTTTTCCGCCGTCGGCTACCAGAACCAGATCCACGCGCACGCGTGGGATTTCACCGACGCGCCGCTCGCAATGAAGGCGTTCCTGGGTAATCGGCTCGGCGAGGATGGGATCCAGCTCAAGTGGGTGGCGCCGACGACTCTGTATTTCGACGTGGGATTGGAGCTCGGGCGCGGCCGCGCTTTTCCGGGCAGCGATCGCGACAAGAACGGCTTCGGCTCGAGCAACCTCTTCGCCCACGTCGGCGGCGACATCGGCGCTGGCACCTTCTGGCAGACCGGCCTTTCATACCTGAGCACCTCGCCGCAAAGCCGCGGTTACTCCGGCCTTGACTCCACCGGCACCAGCGTAGACAACAGCTTCAGCGGCCGCAGCCGCCTTTGGGTGCTGGACGGGATCCTGAAGTGGGCGCCGAACGGCAACGCGACAGAACGCAGCTTCAAGCTGCAGGGCGAGTACTTCCGCCGCTCGGAGCGCGGCAGCCTGACGTACGACGCCAACGCCGCCTCGCTCGGGACCATGACGGACAGCTATTCGTCGCGCCAATCGGGGTGGTATGCGCAGGGCGTGTATCAGTTCCTGCCCGCGTGGCGCGCCGGCTACCGTTACGACACGCTCGACTCGGGCACCACCACTCTCGGCCTGGTCGACTCGGGCGCCCTGACCGCGGCGGACTTTCCAATCCTTGCGGCGTACAAGCCTTATCGCCACACCATGATGGTGGACTGGAGCCCGAGCGAGTTCAGCCGCGTCCGGCTACAGCTCGCGCGCGACTACTCGCGCATGGGCGAGCCGGACAACCAGATCTTTCTGCAGTACATCGTCAGCCTGGGCGCGCATGGCGGCCACAGGTTTTAGGCCAGAAAAATGAAGATCTCTTTTCAGGCGCTCCTATTGCTCGTGTTCGGAATTTTGTCGTTCCGGGCAAGCGCAGCGCTGAACGTCTTCGCCTGCGAGCCCGAATGGGCATCGCTCGCGCAGGAGCTCGGCGGCGACAAGGTTTCCGTGTTCTCCGCCACCACGGCGCAGCAGGATCCGCATCGCATCGAGGCGCGTCCGAGCCTCATCGCCCGCATCCGCTCCGCCGATCTCGTGATCTGCTCGGGCTCGGAGCTGGAGGCGGGCTGGCTGCCGCTGCTCTTCGTCCAGTCGGGCAACGCTCGCGTCCAGCCCGGCTCGCCCGGCTTCATCGAGGCGTCGCAGCTCGTGGCGAGGCTCGAAATTCCGAAGGTCGTGGACCGCGGGCTCGGCGACATCCATCCTTCGGGCAACCCGCACATCCATCTCGACCCGCGCAATATCGCCAAGGTGGGCGCGATCGTCACCGAGCGGCTTTCGCAGATCGATCGCGCCAACGCCGGGCTCTACAGGACGCGCGCGGAAGATTTCGGCAAGCGCTGGCAGGACGCGATGCGGCGCTGGGAGCGGCAGGCGAGTCCGCTCAGGGATATTCCCGTCGTCGTGTATCACCGCGACCTGTCGTATTTCGTCAACTGGGCGGGCATGCGGGAAGTGGGAAGCCTGGAGCCGAAGCCGGGCATACCGCCCACGCCGTCGCATCTCGCGGAGCTCGTCGAGCGCATGAAGCGCGATCCGGCGAAAATCATCGCCTACTCCGCCTACAACAGCCCGAAAGCCGCGGAGTTCCTGTCGGCGAAAAGCGGCGTCACGAGCGTCGTGCTGCCGTTCACCGTCGGCGGCACGCCAGGGGCGAGGGATCTCTTCGGATTGTTCGACGATACGATCGAGCGCCTGCTGAAGGCGATGAAATGAGGGCCCCGAAATGAGCCTCGACGGCGCGCAGCTCGGCATTCTGTGGCCGGCGCTCATCGCCGGGCTGCTCGTGACGGCGACCCACGTGCCGCTCGGGATGCAGGTGCTCGATCGCGGCATCGTGTTCATCGATCTCGCGGTGGCGCAGATCGCCGGCGTGGGCGTGATCTACGCCGATTATCTCGGCTGGGAGCCCGCCGGGGCCGCGGTGCAGATCGCGGCGCTCGGCGCGGCGCTCGCCTGCGCGGTGCTGCTGACGTGGACCGAGCGGCGCTGGCCGCAGGTCCAGGAAGCGATGATCGGTGTCGTGTTCGTCGTCGGCTCCAGCATCGCGATCCTGCTGCTCGCGAAGAACCCGCACGGCGGCGAGAATCTGAAGGATCTGCTCGCCGGCCAGATCCTCTGGGTGAGCCCCGCGCGCCTTCCGCTGGACGCGCTCGTCTACGGCCTGATCATCGCGCTCTGGTTCGGCCTGCGCGAGCGCATCGGGCGCATCGGCTTCTACGCCCTCTTCGCTTGCGCGGTGACCCTCTCGGTGCAACTTGTCGGCCTCTTCCTGGTCTTCTCCACGCTGGTGATTCCGGCGCTCGCGACGTTCTATTCGCGGCGCCACCGCTACGTGAAGGCGTATGCGATCGGCGCGCTCGGCTATGGCGCGGGCCTCGCCTTGTCGGCCATGGCCGACTTGCCTTCGGGCGCGATGGTGGTATGCGCCATGGCGGTCCTCGGCGCGGCGTTCTTCCTCTTGACATCGCGGCCGCAAAGCCGCATCTAGTGCAGATGGAACAATTCCACGGCACGACCATTCTTTCCGTGCGCCGCGGCGCGAGCGTGGCGCTGGGCGGGGACGGCCAGGTGACGCTCGGCAACGTGGTCGTGAAAGGCGGCGCGAGGAAGATCCGCCGCCTCTATCACGACAAGATCCTCGCCGGCTTCGCCGGCGGCACCGCCGACGCTTTCACGCTTTTCGAGCGCTTCGAGGGCAAGCTCGACAAGCACCAGGGCAACCTGATGCGCTCGGCGGTGGAGCTCGCCAAGGATTGGCGCACCGATCGCGTGCTGCGGCGCCTGGAGGCGATGCTCGCGGTCGCCGACAAGGAGCGCTCGCTGATCATCACCGGCCTGGGCGACGTGCTCGAGCCGGAGCTCGGCATCGTCGCGATCGGCTCGGGCGGGCCGTATGCGCAGGCCGCCGCCCGCGCGCTCGTGGAGAATTCGCAGTTTTCTGCGAAAGACATCGTGGACAAGTCGCTCGCGATCGCCGCCGACATCTGCATCTACACGAACCACCAGCGCTCCATCGAAGTGCTGGAATGATTTTTCTAAAGAGATATGCCCTTTGAAAAGAGATGAAACACTCCCCATGGGCGGCATGACGCCGCAGGAGATCGTGCACGAGCTGGACAAGTACATCGTCGGCCAGGGCCGCGCCAAGCGCTCGGTCGCGATCGCGCTGCGCAACCGCTGGCGGCGCCAGCAGGTCGCCGAGCCGCTGCGCCAGGAGATCACGCCGAAGAACATCCTGATGATCGGGCCGACCGGCGTCGGCAAGACCGAGATCGCGCGCCGCCTCGCGCGCCTCGCGGACGCGCCGTTCATCAAGGTCGAGGCCACCAAGTTCACCGAGGTCGGCTACGTCGGGCGCGACGTCGACACGATCGTGCGCGACCTGGTCGAGATCAGCATCAAGCAGACCCGCGAGCAGGCGATGCGCGGCGTGCGCAGCCGCGCGGAGGAAGCCGCGGAGGAAAGGATCCTCGACACGCTTCTGCCGAGCGCGCGCGGCCTGGGCTTCCAGGACGCGGGCGGCGAGGACAACGCCACGCGGCAGAAATTCCGCAAGAAGCTGCGCGAGGGCGAGCTCGACGACAAGGAAATCGAGATCGAGGTCTCGGCGAGCCCGCCGCAGATGGAGATCTTCGCGCCGCCGGGCATGGAGGAGCTCACCTCGCAGATCCAGGGCATGCTCTCCAACCTCGGCACCGGCCGCAAGCGCCTGCGCCGCATGAAGATCCGCGAGGCGGCGCAAATCCTCATCGAGGAGGAGGCCGCGCGCCTGGTGAACGACGACGAGCTGAAGACGCGCGCGCTCGCCAACGCCGAGCAGAACGGCATCGTGTTCCTCGACGAGATCGACAAGATCACGAGCCGCGGCGAGATGGGCGGCGCCGACGTCTCGCGCCAGGGGGTGCAGCGCGATCTGCTCCCGCTCGTGGAGGGCACCACGGTCTCGACGCGCTACGGCATGGTGAAGACCGACCACATCCTGTTCATCGCCTCGGGCGCCTTTCACCTCGCCAAGCCCTCCGACCTGATCCCGGAGCTGCAGGGGCGCTTCCCGATCCGGGTCGAGCTCGACTCGCTTTCGGTGGACGACTTCGAGCGCATCCTGGTCTCGACCGACGCGAGCCAGGTGAAGCAATACCAGGCGCTGCTCGGCACCGAGGGCGTGGTGGTCGAGTTCCGGCCGGAGGCGATCCGGCGCCTCGCCGAGATCGCGTTCCAGGTGAACGAGAAGACCGAGAACATCGGCGCGCGGCGCCTGTCCACGGTGCTCGAGAAGCTGCTCGAGGAAATTTCCTTCGACGCCGGCACGCGCGGGGCCGGCGCGGTGACGATCGACGCGGCGTACGTGGACGGCAGGCTCGCCGAGCTGGCGAAGGACGAGGACCTCGCGCGCTACGTTCTCTGAGGCTGGTTTTTCGCTTCTTCTTCTTTGATTTCCCGGCGCAGGCAATTCATGCAGAGGCAGCCGCGTCCAGGGATCGGCGTGAGGGGCGGCAGCGCCGAGCACCAGCAAGGCGCGTGATCTTTGCTGCCGCAATGAAACGCGGCTCCGCAAGCTGCGCAGCGCTCGCTATTTGCGGGGTTTTTCAAGCTGCGTAACTGCCTGTCTCAGGAAAGCGAGCTGCTTGTGGAAATTCGTGCAGCCGTCGCAGATGGCGAGGTGAAGGCGCAGCCGCACGCGCTCGGCGAAGCCGAGGCGCCGGTCGAGGCCCTGCGATACGAGCCGCGTCACCTCTTTGCAGGAAAGCATCATCGGGCAAACCAGTTCGTGTTCAGGCACTCGCGCAGCGCCATGCGGGCGCGATAGAGCAGCACCCAGCAATGGGTCGGCGTGACCGCGAGTTCCTTACAGATCTCGTCCGTCTCGAGCCCCATGTGCTCGCGCATCATGAAGACCTGCGCTGTCTTCGCCGGCAGGCGCGCGAGGCATTCCTCGAGCTTCACGAAGAACTGCGACTGCTCGAGCGCCGCCTGCGGCTCCTTCCAGGCGGCCGGCATCTCCAGCCAGTGCCCTTTCTCGTCGAAGAGGGCATCGAACTCCTCCTCCGATCCCGCCGGCGCTTCGCGCGCCGCGCGGCGGATGGCGTCGACGATCTTGTGCTTGAGGATGCCCGTGAGCCAGGTGCGCAGGTTCGAGCGGCCGCCGAAGCCGGCTTCGCCGGCCAGCCCGGCGAGCAGGGTCTCCTGTACGGCGTCCTCGGCGGCATGGGCGTCCCGCAGCTGCAGGCTCGCGTAGCGCAGCAGGTACGCGCGCTCGCCTTCGACACGGGACCGGAAGTCGTTCATAGGGGCGAAATTCGATTCTACAAGGGGCTTGAAACCTCCCCTTGAAACTGGACACGCCGGCCCTATTTGCTGGGCTACGGGGCCGGTAAGGTCCCAAACTGCTCAGGTTATGAAAGGAGAAGCCATGGCAAGCATTACCCGTTACGACCCGTTCAACGATCTGGTCGACGATATTTTCAAGGGGTTCCTCGTACGTCCAGTCGCCTATGAAGGCGGTGCTTCCCGCGAGGTTCTGCCCCGCGTGAAAGTCGACGTCTCCGAGCAGAACGGCGCTTACAAGGTCACGGCGGAGTTGCCCGGCGTCAAGAAGGACGACATCCACGTGGCGATCGACGGCTCGCAGGTCACCCTCGAAGCCGAAGTAAAGCAGGAGAAGGACACGAAGGACGAGCGCGTGCTGCACACCGAGCGCGTCTTCGGCAAAGTCACGCGCAGCTTCACGCTGCCGCAGGAAGTGGATGAAGCCAAGGCCGAGGCGAAGTTCCGCGACGGCGTGCTCGAGCTGACGCTGCCCAAGAAAGCGGCGGCCCAGCGCAAACAAATCTCTATCCAGTAGGGTTTTTTGTAGAATCAGGGGACGCCATGAACGTCCCCTGCCTTTGAACGCCCCTCTCAGCCACAGCCCCCAGGCGGCCGAGAAGGCGCGCATCCTCGCCGAGGCGCTGCCCTACATCCAGCGCTTCCACGGCAAGACCATCGTGGTGAAGTTCGGCGGCAACGCCATGACCGACGGGGCGCTGAAGGAAAGCTTCGCCTACGATGTCGTGCTGCTGAAGCTGGTCGGCATGAACCCGGTGGTGGTGCACGGCGGCGGGCCGCAGATCGAGCAGCTCCTCGCCAAGCTCGGCAAGAAGGGCGAGTTCGTCCAGGGCATGCGCGTCACCGACCGCGAGACCATGGACGTCGTCGAGATGGTGCTCGGCGGCCAGGTCAACAAGGAAGTGGTCGAGCTCATCAACCAGGCGGGCGGCAAGGCGGTCGGGCTCACCGGCCAGGACGGCGCTTTCATCCGCGCGAGGAAGCTGATGCTGCCGCCGTCGAAGGACCACGCCAGCGTCGATCTGGGCCAGGTGGGCGAGGTCGACTCGATCGATCCGAGCGTCATCGAGGCGCTGGAGAAGGGCGGCTTCATCCCCGTGGTGGCGCCGATCGGCACCGGCGCCGACGGCACGACCTACAACATCAACGCCGACCTCGTCGCCGGAAAGCTCGCCGAGATCCTCAGGGCCGAAAAGCTGGTCGTGCTCACCAACACGCCGGGGGTGCTCGACAAGGACGGCAAGCTCCTCACCGGCCTCACGCCGAAGAAGATCGACGACCTGGTGGCGAAAGGCGTGATCTCGGGCGGCATGATCCCGAAGATCGGCTCGGCGCTCGACGCCGCGCGCAACGGCGTGAGAAGCGTGCACATCATCGACGGGCGCGTGCCGCACGCCCTTCTTCTGGAAGTGCTGACCGACGAAGGCGTCGGCACCCTGATCCGAAGCAAGTAGCTCTTGCGGACCGCGGGACGCAAATAGTGCGCGTTGCACGCCTGGCGCCTTCGCGGCGCGTCTGGATCTTCGACCTCGACAACACCCTGCACGACGCCCAGGCGCGCATCTTTCCGTCGATGCACGAGCAGATAAACGAGTATCTCAAGCGCCGCTTCGGCGTCGACGAAGCGGGCGCCGACGCCATGCGGCAGACTTTCTGGCAGCGCTACGGGACCACGCTGAACGGCCTGATGCGCCACCACGGCGTTCATCCGCGCGACTTCATCGCCGAGACGCACGTGTTCCCGGAGCTCGCCGGCATGGTGGTGAGCGAGAACACCCTCGGGCACGCGCTCGCGCGGCTGGAGGGCAAGAAGCTCGTGTTCTCGAACGCCCCGCGCCACTATGTCGAGCAGGTGCTGCGCGCGCTCGGCGTCGAGCGCTTCTTCGACGCCGTCTATACGATCGAGGACACCGGCTATCGCGGCAAGCCCGCCCTGCGCGGGTTCCAGGTCCTGCTGCGCAAGCACAACCTGGACCCGCATCGCTGCGCCTTCATCGACGACATCCTCGAGAACCTGCGGACCGCGCACCGCCTGGGCATGTCGACGGTCTGGGTGAGCCGCGCCCGGCGCCGCGTGCCCTTCGTCGACCTGCGGGTCGGCTCGGTCGTGGAGCTGCCGCGCAGGGTGTTCCGCAATCAGTAGAACCTCTGTGCAACAGACCTGTGCGGTAGAATTTGCGCGTCCCCCATGCCACGCGCCAAAGGCGAACGCCGGCTAGAAATTCTGAAAGCGCTCGCGCAGATGCTCGAGGCGCCGAAGTGGGAGCGCATCACCACCGCGGCGCTCGCGGCGAAGCTGGATGTCTCCGAGGCGGCGCTCTACCGCCACTTCGCCTCCAAGGCCCAGATGTACGAGGGGCTGATCGAGTTCATCGAGAGCTCGGTGTTCTCCCTCGCCAACCGCATCACCGAGGACGAGGCCGACGGCCGCAAGCAGTGCGACAAGCTGGTCGAAATGTTCCTCGCCTTCGCCGAGAAGAATCCCGGGATGGTGCGCGTCATGACCGGCGACGCGCTGATCGGCGAGCACGAGCGGCTGCAGCTGCGCATGAACCAGTTCTTCGAGCGCTTCGAGTCGACGCTCAAGCAGTCGCTGCGGGCGGGCGCGGATGCCGACGCCGTGGGGAAAGCAGGAGCCCTGATCCGCTACCTGATCGGCTGCCTGCACCAGTTTTCCAAGAGCGGTTTCACGAAGAAGCCCACGGAAAGCCTGGCCGCGCAGCGACGCTACCTCGCGGCTTAG
>CAYOVM010000087.1:11947-13053 GCA_964407355.1 uncultured Enterobacteriaceae bacterium | reverse complement strand
GCGGCGAGCTCGACGTCGTGCCGATGGGGCGCGGCTTCGCCTGGCTCGACACCGGGACGCACGAGACGCTGCTCGAAGCCTCGCACTTCATCGAGACCATCGAGCGCCGCCAGGGACTCAAGGTCGCCTGCCCGGAGGAGATCGCGTTCCGCATGGGCTACATCACCGCGGTGCAGCTTCGCGCGCTCGCGCGCCCGCTCGCGCAAAGCGCGTACGGCCAATATCTGGAACGGGTGCTGACGGAGAAGGTGTTCACGTGAACGTTGTGCGCACCGAAATTCCGGAGGTCCTGCTGCTCGAGCCGAAAATCTTCAGGGACGAGCGCGGCGCGGTGTTCGAGAGCTATAACCGGCGCGCCTTCGCGCAGGCCACCGGCGTGGACCCGCAGTTCGTGCAGGACAACCGCTCGATATCGAAGAAGAACGTCCTGCGCGGGCTGCACTACCAGATCGCGCATCCGCAGGGCAAGCTCGTCCAGGTTCTGAAAGGCGAGATCTTCGACGTCGCGGTGGACCTGCGACGTTCGTCCGCGACTTTCGGCCGCTGGGTCGGGTTCATGCTCTCCGAGGCGAATCGGCGCATGGCATGGATCCCGCCCGGTTTCGCGCACGGCCTGCTCGCGCTTACCGAAGAGGTGGACGCGCTGTACAAGATGACTGAATTCTGGTCGCCCGAGCACGAGCGCACGATCGCCTGGAACGACCCGCAGATCGGGGTGCGCTGGCCGCTCGAGGGCGAGCCGGTCCTTTCGGGCAAGGACAAGGCGGGCAAGCGGCTCGCCGAGGCCGACCTCTTCGCGTGAGAATCCTGCTGACGGGCCCCAAGGGCCAAGTCGGCTTCGAGCTGGAAAGGTTGCTGGCCGCGTTTGCCGAGGTCGTTCCGGCGAGTCGTTCGATGATCGACTTGGCGAATCCCGATCGCATAAGTGAAGGAATTCGCCAGACAAAACCGCAGCTCATTCTCAATGCTGCCGCCTACACGGCGGTCGATCAGGCGGAATCGGAGCCGGAAAAGGCAATGCAGGTGAATGGCGTAGCGCCGGGAGTACTCGCCGAGGAGGCGAAGAAAGTAGGCGCGCGGCTCGTCCACTATTCCACCGACTATGT
>CAYOVM010000087.1:0-11847 GCA_964407355.1 uncultured Enterobacteriaceae bacterium | reverse complement strand
GGCGTTTTCAACGTGGTGCCCTCCGGGCAGACGACCTGGCACGGCTTTGCGCAGGCGATCGTTGACGGACTCGGCTTGAAGACTTCCGTCAATGCGATCCAGTCGAGCGAGTATCCGACCCCGGCGCGACGGCCGGCTTACTCGGTTCTCGATAACGCGAAATTCTCCCGCCTGATCGGCAAGCCGGTGTCCTGGCAAGAGCGGCTGGAGCATTGCATCGAGGCGTGGAAGGCGCGGTAGCGGCGGCGGTGCTGGGCGCGGCGCTGCTGCACGCCGCGTGGCACGCGCTCGTCAAAACGAGCGGCGACCGGGTCGTGGCGCTTGCGGGCGTGAACCTCGTGAGCGGGGCGATCGCGGTCGCGCTTCTTCCTTTCGTAGCGCTCCCCTCCGCGAGCGCTTTCGCGGTCGTCGCCGTTTCGGTCCCGATTCATGGCGCTTACAAGCTGGCGCTGGCGACTCTCTATTCCGGCGCCGAGCTGAGCCGGGCGTATCCGCTCGCACGCGGCGTTACGCCGATCTTCACGGCGCTGCTCGCGGCTCTCCTGCTCGGCGATCGTCCGGGACCGGCCGCAACCGCGGGCATCGTCGCCGTGTCGCTCGGCGTCCTCGGTCTGCTTCTCGAGCGCGGCGTGCCGCCTCTATCGGCCGCCAAGATCGCCGCGGCGCTCGGCGCAGGCCTGGCGGTCGCGGTGTATTCGGTCGTAGATGCGTTCGGCGTGCGCCTTACCGGCGACTGGCTGGGCTTCACCGCCTGGCTGGTCGCCTGTGATTCGGGCCTCTTCGTTTCCTACGCGATCGCGACGCGCCGCGCCGAGGCGTTCCGTCTCTGGCGTGCCACCTGGGGCCGCACGCTGGTGAGCGGGCTGCTCGGAAGCGTTTCGTTCGGGATCTTCCTGTGGGCGCTCGGTCGCGCGCAAGTCGGCGCGGTCGCCGCGCTGCGCGAGACCTCGATCCTGTTCGCCGCGCTGATCGGCGTGGCGCTGCTGAAGGAGCGCATGACGCCGGTCCGCGGCGTCTCCGCCGCGCTGGTCGCGCTCGGCGTCGCCGCGCTCGCGTTTTTCCGCTGAAGTCGTTCCGCCGGCAGGCTCGTATAATGGCGCCTTTCCATCCGGCTGGATCCAAATGCACGCCCAGACTTATTTCCAGGAAGTCGTCAAAGTCGCCCAGCAGATCGATCTGAGCGGCGTCGAGAAGCTCGCCACCGAGCTCGCCGCCTTGCGCGAGCGCCATGGGCGGCTTTTCTTCATCGGCGTCGGCGGCAGCGCCGGCAACTGCGGCCACGCCGTCAACGACTTTCGCAAGCTCTGCGGCATCGAGGCCTACGCGCCTACCGACAACGTCTCGGAGCTCACCGCGCGCACCAACGACGAAGGCTGGGAGACGGTTTTCGCCGCCTGGCTGCGCACCAGCCGCGGCAACAAGAACGACGCGGTGTTCGTGTTCTCGGTCGGCGGCGGCAACCTCGAGAAGAATGTGAGCCCCAACATCGTCGCCGCGCTGAAGGAGGCGAAGGAGCGCGGCATGAAGATCTTCGGCGTGGTGGGACGCGACGGCGGCTATACCAAGAAGGTCGGCGACAACGTGATCCTCGTACCGACTGTCGACGCGTCGCGCGTCACGCCTCACACCGAGGCATTTCACGCCGTGGTGTGGCACTGCCTCGTGTCGCACCCGGCGCTGCAGCAGATCGCGACCAAGTGGTGAATCGCCCGACGTGGTGAAGGGCCAGGCGCCGTGGCAGGGGCGCTGAAGCGGCGCGCGGTCTTCCTCGACCGCGATGGCGTCATCAACCGCGCTTTCGTGCGCGACGGCAAGCCGTATCCTCCGGACACGCTGGCCCAGCTCGAGATCCTTCCCGGCGTTGCGCAGTCGCTCGAGCGGCTGCGCCAGGGCGGTTTCCTGAACGTGATCGTCACCAACCAGCCGGACGTGGCGACGGGCAAGCAGCGCCGCGAGGTGGTGGAGGCGATGCATGCGCGCCTCCTGCAAGATTTACAAATCGACGCGATCAAGGCGTGCTACCACGCAGACGCCGCTCGCTGCGCCTGCCGCAAGCCCCAGCCGGGCATGCTGCTCGAGGCGGCGCGCGAGCTCGGTATCGATCTCGGGCGAAGCATGGTTGTCGGCGATCGCTGGCGCGACATCGGCGCGGGCCAGGCCGCGGGCTGCGAGAAAAACTACTTCATCGACTACGGTTACAAGGAAAAAAGGCCCGATAAACCGTACCTTGCAGTAAAATCCTTGCCCGAAGCGGCGGCCCTTATCATGGCGTCCGCCAGCATCTTTCCTTAGCTGCACGTAACAGGGAGAAGTCTCGTGAAGGACATCAAGCAACTGAAGGTCAAGCTGTTCGCCGACGGCGCGGACATCGCGGGCATGAAGGAAATGGCCGCGAACCCGATGATCAAGGGGTTCACCACCAATCCGACGCTGATGCGCAAGGCCGGCATCGTCGATTACAAGGCCTTCGCCGTCGACGTGCTCAAGGCGATCCCGAACCGCCCGGTGTCGTTCGAGGTGTTCGCCGACGACTTCGGCCAGATGGAAAGCCAGGCGCTCGAGATCGCATCCTGGGGCAAGAACGTCAACGTCAAGATTCCCGTCACCAACACGAAGAAGGAATTCGCCGGCGCGCTCATCGAGCGCCTGTCGAAGGCCGGCGTGATGGTCAATGTCACCGCGGTGATGACGCTCGATCAGGTCGAGCGCATCACGGCGCGCCTCGACCCCAAAACACCGGCGATCATTTCCGTATTCGCCGGCCGCATCGCCGATACCGGGGTCGACCCCATGCCGATCATGCAGAAGTCGGTGCAGATCATGAAGGCAAAGCCCAAAGCCGAGCTCATCTGGGCGAGCCCGCGCGAGCTGCTGAACGTGTTCCAGGCCGATGCCATCGGCTGTCACATCATCACGGCCACGAACGACATCCTCAAGAAGCTTTCGCTGGTCGGCAAGGATCTAGACCAGTATTCCCTGGAGACGGTAGAAATGTTCTACAAGGACGCCAAGGCGGCCGGCTTCACCATCGCCGCGCGCGCCGCGGCTTGATCATGCGCTTCAAGAACGTTCTGATCACCGGCGGCGCCGGCTACGTCGGCAGCCTGCTCACGCCCCAGCTGCTCGATCTCGGGTACAACGTAACCGTGTACGACATGATGTATTTCGGCGACGACTTCCTGCCGAAGGGCAACCCGAACCTGAAGGTCGTGAAGGGCGACATCCGCGACGCGGCCAAGCTCTCGGGGGTGCTCAAGGGCATCGACGCCGTCATCAACCTCTCCTGCATCTCCAACGACGCGAGCTTCGAGCTCGACGAAAAGCTTTCCACCTCGATCAATCTCGACGCCTTCGAGCCGATGGTCGTGGCGGCGAAGAAGGCCGGCGTCAAGCGCTTCATCTACGCCTCTTCGAGCTCGGTCTACGGGGTGTCCGACTCGCCGGACGTGACCGAGGACCACCCCCTCGTGCCGCTCACGCTCTACAACAAGTACAAGGGCATGTGCGAGCCGCTGCTTTTCAAGCACCAGTCGCCGCAGTTCGTGTGCGTGGTGATCCGTCCGGCCACGCTGTGCGGCTACGCGCCGCGCCAGCGCCTCGACCTGTCGGTCAACATCCTGACCAACCACGCGATCAATGCCGGCAAGATCACGGTTTTCGGCGGCTCGCAGAAGCGGCCCAACCTGCACGTGCAGGACATGTGCGACGTCTACAAGCTTCTCCTCACGATCGACGACGCGAAGATCGCCGGGCAGATATTCAACGCCGGCTTCCAGAACCTGTCGATCATGGAGATCGCCCAGATCGCCAAGCGCGTCGTGCAGCAGGAATTCCCCGACAAAGGCGACATTCCGATCGTTACCACGCCGACCGACGACATCCGCTCGTACCACGTGAATTCCGACAAGATCCGCCGGCAGCTGGGCTTCAACCCGAAGTACAACATCGAGGACGCGGTGCGCGACCTGTGCAAGGCGTTCAAGGCGGGCAAGCTGCCGAACAGCATGCAGGATACTTTCTACTTCAACGTCCGGCGGCTCAAAGAACTCAAGGCGGCATGAGGAAGGGGCGGTCTTGAAGCCCATTGCCGTCGTAACCGGCGGCGCCGGGTTCATCGGCAGCCACATGGTGGACCTGCTCATCGAGCGCGGGTTCGCCGTGCGCGCCATCGACAACATGGTCGGCGGGCGCGAGGACAACGTCGCGCAGCACGCGGGCAATCCGGACTTCGTCCTGGAGGCCCGCGATATTCGCAGCTACCTGCCCTCGGATTCCCTGTTCAAGGGAGCGAAGTACGTTTTCCACTTCGCGGGCATCGGCGACATCGTGCCTTCCATCGAGAAGCCGATGGAGTACATGTCGGCCAACACGCTGGGAACCGTGAACATGCTCGAGTGCGCGCGCGCGGCGGCGGTCGAGAAATTCGTCTATGCCGCCTCGTCGTCCTGCTACGGCCTCGCGAAGGTGCCGACCGACGAAGCCCACCCCGTCGCCCCGCAATATCCCTACGCGCTGTCGAAATACCAGGGCGAGCAGGCCGCGTTCCACTGGCACCAGGTCTACAAGCTGCCGGTGAATTCGATCCGTATCTTCAACGCCTACGGCACGCGCTCGCGCACCTCGGGCGCCTACGGCGCCGTGTTCGGCGTGTTCCTGCGCCAGAAGCTCGCCAACAAGCCTTTCACGGTAGTCGGCGACGGCACGCAGCGCCGCGACTTCCTGTATGTCACGGACGTCGCGGCCGCCTTCCTCGCCGCGGCGCAGACCGGGCTCGCGGGGCGCTTCTGGAACCTCGGCGCGGGAAATCCGCAGTCCGTGAACCGGCTCGTAGAATTGCTCGGCGGCGAGAAGACCTACATTCCAAAGCGCCCGGGCGAGCCGGAATGCACCTGGGCCGACATCGGCAAGATAACCCGCGAGCTGTCGTGGAAGCCCGCGGTCGGCTTCGAGCAGGGCGTCGCCAAAATCCTGGCCAACATCGACTATTGGCGCAACGCCCCGCTCTGGGACGCCGATTCCATCGCCAGGGCCACCCGGACCTGGTTCCAATATCTGGCGCAGGAGTAAGCAAGTGCTTTCGTCCCTCACGGAGAAGTACCGCCACAAGATCAAGACGGTCGAGGAGCTGCGCGCGCTCCTCGGCAAGCTGCCGCGCAAGAAGAAGGTCATCATGTGCCACGGCGTGTTCGACGTGGTGCACCCGGGCCACGTGCGCCATCTCCTCTACGCCAAGACCAAGGCCGAGATCCTGGTCGCGAGCATCACCGCCGACCGCCACATCAGCAAAGGGCAGCACCGCCCGCACGTGCCGCAGGAGCTGCGCGCGCTGAACCTGGCCGCCTTCGAGATGATCGACTACGTGATCGTCGACAAGAACGCGACCCCGATCGAGAACATCTCGCTGCTGCAGCCGGATTTTTTCGCCAAGGGCTACGAGTACACCGCCGGCGCGCTGCCGCCGAAGACGCAGGAAGAGGTCGCGGCGCTGCGGGGCTACGGCGGCGAGATGATCTTCACGCCCGGCGACGTCGTCTATTCCTCGACACGGCTGATCGACCTCGCGCCGCCCTCGATCAAGAGCGAAAAGCTGCTGACCTTCATGGACAGCGAAGCGCTGACCTTCGATGCGCTGCGCGCGGCGCTGGACAGGCTCGGCAACTACAAGGTGCACGTCGTGGGCGACACGATCGTCGACAGCTACACGCAGACCGCGATGATCGGCGGCCAGACGAAGACGCCCACCATGAGCGTGCTCTACGAGCGGCGCGACGACTACATCGGCGGCGCCGCCGTCGTCGCGGAGCACCTGCGCGCGGCCGGCGCGCAAGTGGTGTTCTCCACGGTGCTCGGCGACGATGCGCTGAAGGATTTCGTGCTCGAGGGGCTCGGAAAGCGCGGCGTCGAATGCCGCGCGGTGATCGACAAGACGCGCCCGACGACCAACAAGAATGCGATCGTCGCCGGAGGCTACCGCCTGCTCAAGATCGACACTCTCGACAACCGCTCCATCTCGGACGACATCGTCGGCCAGCTCGCGAAGGCGGTGCGCGAGGTGAAGTCGGACGCGGTCGTGTTCAGCGACTTTCGCCACGGCATCTTCAACCGCAGGACGATCCCCGGTCTCATCGAGGCGATCCCGGCGGGGCGGTTCAAGGTCGCCGACAGCCAGGTCGCCAGCCGCTGGGGCAACATCACCGAGTTCAAGGGCTTCGACCTCATCACGCCGAACGAGCGCGAGGCGCGCTTCGCCCTCGCCGACCAGGACTCAGGCATCCGCCCGCTCGCCTCCGCGTTGTATGACGCGGCGCAGTGCCGCACCCTGATCCTCAAGCTGGGCGAGCGCGGCGTGCTCACCTGCCGCAGCTCCGACCACGAGTCGCTCGACTCCTTCATCGTGATCGATTCGTTCGTCGATCGCGTGCTCGACGCGGTCGGTGCCGGCGACGCGCTGCTCGCGTACGCCACCCTGGCGAAGCTCGCCACCGGCTCGGATGCGATCTCGACCATCCTGGGCTCGATGGCCGCGGCCTGCGAATGCGAGGTGGACGGCAACATCCCGATCACGCCGCAGGCGGTGCGCGAGAAGATCGACGCCATCGAGCGCGAGGCGAACTACAACGAGAACCCCAAGGCTTGAAGGTCATCGTCGTCGGGCTCGGCATCCAGGGAGTGAAGCGGCGCGCGTCGGCCGGCGCGGAGTTCGTCGCGGCGGTCGATCCGGTGAGGACCGAAGCGCAGTACAAGAAAATCGAAGATGTCCCCGTGCAGAGCTACGACGCGGCGCTGGTCTGCACCCCCGACGAGCCGAAGGCCGGGGTCCTCGAATACCTGCTGTCCCGCGGCAAGCATGTGCTGGTCGAAAAGCCTCTCTGGGCGGCGCACGACCAGGACCTCGAGCGCCTGCAGCAGGTGGCGCGCGACACGAAGGCCGTCTGCTACACCGCGTACAACCACCGGTTCGAGCCGCACTACGTGCGCATGCGGGAGCTGCTGGCAAAAGGCACGCTGGGCGAGGTGTACCACTGCCGGATGTTCTACGGCAACGGCACCGCGCGCCTGGTGCGCGACTCGGCGTGGCGCGACACCGGCGCCGGGGTTCTCCCGGACCTCGGCTCGCACCTTCTCGATACCGCCAATTTCTGGTTCGGCGAGCTTACGGCGCAGTTTGAAGTCATCTTTGCCCGCAACTTCGAGAACCGCGCTCCGGACCACGTCGTCATCGGCTCGCCCTCGCCCGGCCGATCGAAAGTGCCGCAGCTCGAGCTGGAGATGACGCTGCTCTCGTGGCGCAACCATTTCACCTGCGACCTGTTCGCCGAGCGAGGCTCGGCGCACATCCGTTCGCTGTGCAAGTGGGGGCCGTCGACCTTCACGCTGCGCACGCGCGTGCTGCCTTCCGGGCGGCCGAGCGAGGACAACGTGACGCTTGAGCAGGCGGACCCGACCTGGGATCTCGAGTACGCGCACTTCAAGTCGCTGTGCGCGAAGCCGCCGCGCGCCGACCTGACGCACGATCGGTGGCTGCAGAAGACCCTGCGCCGGCTCGGCGAGCAGGCCGTGCGCACGGCGGCCCGGGGAGCCGGCGGGTGATCGGTTTCGCGGGCATGACCCATCTCGGCGTGAACTCCGCGGCCGGGGCGCTCGCGCGCGGCTTCGGCGTGATCGCCTTCGATCCGGACGCCGCAGTCATCCACGGCCTTCGCCAGGGACGCTCGCCGGTCATCGAGCCGGGGCTGCCCGAGCTCCTGTCCGGGAAAAAGGAAAAGATCAGCTACACCGAGCGCGCCGCCGACCTCAAGGCCTGCAGCGTGGTGTACATCTCGACCGACGTCGCGACCGACGACGAGGGACGCAGCGACTTGAGCGTCGTCGAGAAATTGATCGCCGAAGTCGTTCCGGCGATGCGGCCCGATGCGGTGCTGGTCGTGCTTTGCCAGGTGCCTCCGGGGTTCACACGCACCGTGAAGCTCGCGCCCGAGCGGCTCTACTACCAGGTCGAAACGCTGGTGTTCGGCCGTGCCGTCGATCGCGCGGTGAACCCGGAGCGCTTCATCGTCGGCTGCGCCGATCCGCGCGCGCCGCTGCCGGCGGCCTACGGGGACTTTCTCTCGGCCTTCGGCTGCCCGATCCTGCCGATGCGCTACGAGAGCGCGGAGCTCGCGAAGATCGCCATCAATTGCTGCCTGGTGGCCTCGGTCAGCGTCGCCAATACGCTCGCCGAGCTGTGCGAGCGCATCGGCGCCGCGTGGCCGGAAATCGCGCCGGCGCTCAAGCTCGACAAGAGAATCGGTCCGCACGCCTATCTTTCGCCGGGCCTCGGCATCGCCGGCGGCAACCTCGAACGCGATCTCGCGACGGTGATCCGCCTTGCCGGCGAGGCCGGAACGGACGCCGGCGTCGTCAAAGCCTGGGTGGCGAACAGCCGGCACCGGCGCGGCTGGGCCGCGGCCACGATCAGGGAAGCGCTCCTCGAAAAGAATCCCGGGGCGCTGATCGCCGTCTGGGGGCTCGCCTACAAGGAAAACACGCACTCCACCAAGAACTCGCCGTCGCTCGCGACCATCGCGCAGATGCCGGCGGCGGCGCTGCAGCTGCACGATCCGGTCGTGCCGGCGAGTGTCGTGCGTCACGCAAAGGCGCGGGCCGCGGCGCAGCCGCTCGAGGCAGCGCGCAACGCGGACGCATTGATGATCCTGACGCCGTGGCCCGAGTATCGCGGCGTGGATCCCGCCGCGGTGGCCGCGGCGATGCGCGGCAGAATCGTCATCGATCCTTATGGCGTGATGGACGCGGCCAAGGCGAACGCCGCCGGCCTGAGCGTGTACACGCTGGGCCGGCCGGCGCTCGTTCCCCATGCTTGAGCACCATACCGCGAAGCCCGAAAAGCCCGCCCGCGTCGTCGTCATCGGCGCGGCGGGATTCGTCGGCGGCGCCGTGGCCGCCAGACTGGAAAAGGACGGCGTCCCGGTCCTGCGCGTTTCACGCCCTGAGGTGGATCTTCTCGCGCCCGATGCGCACGTGCGCCTCGCGCGGCTTTTCAGGCAAACCGATTGCGTGGTCGCGGCCGCCGCGAAGGCGCCGGTCAAGAACGCGGACATGCTGGTCGAAAACATGGTGATGGCGCGGGCCATGGTGCGCGCGCTTTCATCCAGCCCGGTTTCTCAGGTCGTGAATATCAGCTCCGACGCGGTGTACGCCGACTCCGCGGCGGCGCTGACCGAAAGCTCGTGCGCCTCGCCCGGCAGCCTGCACGGCGCCATGCACCTCGCGCGCGAGGTGATGTTCCAGAGCGAGCTCAAGTCCCCGCTCGCGATCCTGCGGCCGAGCCTCCTTTATGGGGCGGCCGATCCGCACAACGGCTACGGCCCGAACCGGTTCCGGCGCCTTGCCGCCAAGGGCGAGGACATCGTGCTGTTCGGCGAAGGCGAGGAGCGCCGCGACCACGTCTTCATCGGGGATGTCGCCGAGATCGTGGCGCGCGTCCTCTTCCGGCGCAGCACGGGCGTGCTCAACATCGCGACGGGCGAGGTGCATTCGTTCGCGCAGATCGCCCGCAAGGCCATTTCGCTCTCGGGAAAAAGCTCGTCGCTGAAGACGACGGCGCGCGCCGGCCCGATGCCGCACAACGGCTACCGGCCGTTCGACCCCGCGGCGACGCGCGCCGCCTTCCCGGATTTTCGCTATACGCCGCTCGACGAGGGCCTCGAGAAAGCGCTGCATGGGTAGGGAGATCGATCTGCTGCGCTCGCTGCCCAAGGCGAAGCGCAACATCCAGAAGCGCAGCGAAGGCAAGAGCCCGGCGGTGATCGCGGAAGCGCGCAAGTTCGGGCAGATGTACTGGGACGGGCCGCGCGAGTACGGCTACGGCGGCTATCGCTACGACGGCCGCTGGCGCAGCGTCGCCCGCGAGATCATCGGGCATTTCGGCCTGGCGCCCGGCAAGCGGGTCCTGGACGTGGGATGCGGCAAGGGGTTTCTCGTGAAAGACCTGATGCTCGAGTGCCCGGGCCTCGAAGCCTTCGGGCTGGACGTCTCGGAGTACGCGCTGATGCACTGCGAGCGCGAGCTGGCCGGGCGGCTGCATCTCGGATCGGCGGAGAAGCTGCCGTTTCCCGACGGGTCCTTCGACTGCGTGCTCTCGATCAATACCATCCACAACCTGACGCGTCCGAGGGCGCTCGCGGCGCTGCAGGAGATCCAGCGGCTGAGCGCGGGCCGCGCGTACGTGCAGGTCGACAGCTATCGCACGCCGGAGCAGAAGGCGCTGTTCGAGGATTGGGTGCTGACTGCGCTCTATCACGACTATCCGCCCGCCTGGGTCAGGCTGTTCGAGGAGGCCGGGTACACTGGCGATTACTACTGGACGATTGTGGAATAAGGCGAAGACGAGCTATGAGCAAGACTTACATGATTCTCGGCGGCGGCGGTTCCTTCGGCATCCACGCCGCTTTCTATCTGCTGCGCCACGCCGATCCGAAGAAGGTCGTGGGCGTGGGGCGCAATCTTCTGCGCCCGGAGCCCTTCTCGCTCGGCATCGATCGGGAGAAGGGCTACGAGTATCACGCGTACCACGTCACCTACGAGCTCGACCTGCTGCTCGAGCTGATGGACAAGGTGAAGCCGGAGGTCATCGTCAATTTCGCCGCGCAAGGCGAGGGCGCCGTGTCGTGGAAGAACTCCTGGCGCTTCTTCGAGACCAACTCGATGGCGCTCGCGCGCCTGTGCGAGGAGCTGATGAAGCGCGACTGGCTCGAGCGCTTCATCCAGATCGGCACCTCGGAGATGTATGGCTCGGTCAGCCACGCCGCGAAGGAGGACGAGCCGATCAAGCCGACCAGCCCGTACGCCGCGTCGAAGGTGGCGTTCGACATGCACCTCGAGTCGATCCACAAGTTCCTCAAGTTCCCCATGAACGTGATCCGTCCGTCGAACGCATACTGCCCCGGGCAGCTGCTGCACCGCGTCGTTCCCAAGGCGATCCTCTGCGGCCTGACCGGTCAGAAGCTGCCGCTGCAGGGCGGCGGCCGCGCCGAGAAGTCCTACATCCACGCGCGCGACCTCGGGCGCGCCATTCACCTCGTCGCCGAAAAGGCGCCGCTCGGCAGGATCTACAACGCCGGCCCCGCCGAGCCGACCAGCATCCGCAAGGTCGTCGAGCTTTGCGCCGAGGCGCTCGGCATGCCGTTCGAGCAGCTGTGCGAGATGGCGCCGGACAGGCTCGGGCAGGACTCGCGTTACTGGCTCGATTCCAGCGCGATCAAGCGCGACCTCGGCTGGGCGCCGCAGGTCGGCTGGCAGGAGGGCCTCGCGGAGATGGTCCAGTGGGGCCGCAAGTACCTGAAGGACCTGCGCGCCGTGCCGATGACGTACACGATGCGTGGATAACAGCGCCGACGCGCTGCTGCGCCAGCTTGCGGCGCCCGGCGGGCCGGCGCTGCGCCCCGCCAACGCCGCGGTGGCTATCCTGCTGCACGAAGACGGCCGCTACATAATGCAGCTGCGCGACCCGAAGATCGAGATCTTCTACCCGGGCCATTGGGGCTGCTTCGGCGGCGCCATCGATGCCGGCGAGGACGCTGTCGCCGCGCTGCATCGCGAGCTGCACGAGGAGCTCGAGCTGCACATGGAGGCGGCGACGCGCTTCACCCAATTCGAGTTCGACTTCAGCCCGCATGGCCAGGGCAAGGTCACGCGCGCGTACTACGAGGTAAGCGTCGCGGACAGCGCGTTCCGCCGCCTCAAGCTGCATGAAGGCCAGGCCATGAAGGCCTTCGCCGGCGCCGAGCTCCTGGCGAACCACCGGGTCACGCCCTACGACGCGTTCGCGATCTGGATGCATCTCTTCCG
>CAYOVM010000086.1:5377-13106 GCA_964407355.1 uncultured Enterobacteriaceae bacterium | reverse complement strand
CTACTTCAGCGCGGCAAGCGCCTGCTCGGCGTCCTTCGCGAGCGGATGCTGGGGCTGCTGCTTGATGAAATCCGTGAAGCCGGCGCTGGCGCGCGCCTTGTCGCCCATCGCCGCGCGCGAGAGCGCGGCGCCGAACATGGCGTTGGCGGCGAGCGGGCTCTTCGGGTTCGCCTGGAGGAACGACTCGAACGCCTTGGCGGCGTCGGCGAAGTTGCCGGCGTCGGCGAGCGCCTGCGCCTTCTCGAGCGCCTCACGCTCGCCGGCCTGCTCGCGGTCGCCGCGCCAGTAGGGCTTGAGCTCCGACTCGGTCGCCTCGGCGCCGCGCAATCCGGCGGTCACGGTCACCGCGCCGCTGGCGGCCTGCGAGCGCGGCGTCGCGGCGCGCAGGCGGCCCCACAGCTTGCCGAGCATGTCTTTCACGGCGGAGGACTGCGCGGGCTGCGTCGCCTGCGCGAGCGCAGGATCGAGCGGCGCGGCGAGGAGCAGCGCGGCGAGCACGCTCGATGCGGCCAGAGTGCTTGTAGTGGATTTCATTGTCGACCCCCCTTGGTTCAATTGCCCAGCAGCTTGGCGAAGGCGCCGTACTGGACCGTTATATCCGACTTGAGCTTCGCGGCCTCGCGGAATTTGTCACGCGCTTCCGAGAGCTTGCCAAGCCTGTAGAACGCGAGCGCGGCGTTCAGACGTATCCCGGCGTCCTTCGGGTCGAGCTCCTCGGCGGTGCGGTACGCGTCGAGCGCGCGCTCGAAGTCGCCGCGGCCGAAGTACAGGTTGCCGCGGTTGTTGAGCGCGGAGGCGTGGCGCGGGTCGATCTCGAGGATCGCGTCGAACTCGCGCTGCGCGACGTCGAGGACGCCGTTGCGCGCGTAGAGGGTGCCGATCTGCAGCCGGGCGTCGATGTCCTTCGGATTGGCGAGGACGGCCTGCCGGTACGCGAGCGCCTCGCGCTCGAGCCGGCGCGCCACCAGGAGGCCCTGCTCGCGCTCGATGAGGCGGCTCACGCGCTCGCCCGAGGGCACCTCGAGCGTGAGCGCGGCCGGCGCGAGCGTGGCGGGCGGATAGCGCTCCCAGGCCTGGCGCAGCGACACGACCTTCACGTCGTTCTTCGCCGCCGCCTCGCGGTACTTGCGCGCGCCTTCGGCCCAGGCTTCCGAGAACGAGGTGGCGACCAGCGTCGCCTCCACCGGGATCCACACCTCGCCGTCGCGGATCACGAGGAGCTCGTCCTGCAGGCTGATCAGGCCGCGGTCGGCTTCCTTCACGCCGGTGCGGAACATCATGAAGAGGTGGCCCGGCACTTCCACGAGCGCCGATTCGATGCCGAGGTTCTCGTACGAGGCGGCGAGCAGCACCGACAGATCGTCGCAGTCGCCGCTTTTCAGCTTGAGCGTCTCGCGCGGGAACTGGACGTAGTCGACCTGGTCGGCGCTCAGGCGCGAGTAGGGCGTGTTCGGGTCGGGCTGGTAGCGCAGCCCGAGCGCGCTCAGGACATTGAAGACCGTCGCCGCCTGGCTGAGCGGGCGGTTCAGCACGCCCTGCGACGGCGGGCTATAGCGGTTCGCGGCCTCGCGCACGAAGTTGCGCAGCGTGTCGTCCCGCGGCGTGACGAAGGAGCCGATCATGTCGCTCCTCGACCAGACGAGCGCGTTCTTGCCGTAGAGCGTCATCGGCTGCGTGATCTCCTGCGAGCCGTCGCGCGCGTCGGCGAGGGCGAGGGTCAGCACCACCAGCACGCGCGTGTCCTCGTCGATGCCGAGCACCTTGTTGTTGAAGGTGGCGTTGAGGTTGAGCTCGAGCGAGCTCTTCGACTTGAGCGCGGGGATCTCCTGCGTCACCGGGAAATCCATGTACTCCTTGATGAAGAACGACAGCTTCAGGTTCTTGTAGTCCTCGCCGCTGTCGTTGCGAACCCTGACGCGCCCGAGCGGCTCGGTGGCGTACTGCTTGTGCGCGGACACGAAGACGCGCTCGAGGCGCAGGCCCTCCAGGGCGATGCGCCCGCCGCTGCCGGACTGGGCCTTCTTCTTGCGCTCGTAGGCGCCTTCGAGCTCGCGCTTGTTGGCGTCGCTCGGGTTGAGCTTGACCGCCCTGGTCATGGTCGCGATCGCGGCGTCGTAGGAACGCTGGTTGATCTGCAGCTGCGCGAGCATCACGAGCGGCGCGTCGCTGCGCTCGTTCAGGCGCGCGGCGCGCTCGAGGGCGGACTGCGCCTCGGCGTGCAGGTTGTTGTCGGCGTAGCTGCGCCCGAGCTTGAGGTGCAGGTCGTACGAATCGGGCTCGAGCGCCGAGGCGCGCTTCAGCGTCTCGATCGCCTCGCCGTTCTTGCCCTGGCGGTAGGCGGCGTCCGCGCCGAGCATCAGCGCGTCGAAGCTCTTCGGCGCGAGGCGCTGCGCCTCGCGCGCCGAGTTGCCGGCGTCGTGCCAGCGCTCGAGCGCGGCGAAGGTCTTGGCCTGGATGAGCCGCAGCTCGGCGTCACCGGGCAACAGGGTGACGGCCCGCTCGAGCGGCGCGACCGCGGCCGCCTGGCGGCCGGCGCGGATCTCGAGCTCGGCGAGCTGGCGGAACACGGCGGCGCCGGCGTCCGGGAGCGCCGCGGCGGCGGCGAGCGCCTCGCGCGCCTTCGGCTCGTTCTTCAGCGCGAGGTAGGCTTCGGCGAGGCCGCTCCAGGCGGCGCCCTGTTTCGCGTCGAGCTTGGCGGCGCGGGCGAAGGCGATCACGGCCTCCTCGGGCTTTTCCTGCTTGAGCGCGATGCGCCCGAGGATGTACTGGCCGCGGCTTTCCTGCGCCGGGCTGCCCACGAGCGACAGCGCGATGGTGCGCGCCGGGTCCATCTCGCCCTGCGCGAGATGGATGTCGGCGCTCGCGAGCAGCGCATCCGGGTCGCGGGGAAGCAGCTCGAGCACGCGCGCGTAGCGCGCCAGGGCGTCGGCGTTCTTGCCGAGGCTCTGAAGCACGCGCGCGCTGCGGCGCCAGAGGCTCGCGTCCGCCGGCGCGGCCGCCGTCGCCGCGTCGAGCTCCTGGAGGCCCTTGTCGACGGCGCCGAGGCGCACCAGCGCCTCGCCGCGCATCGTGCGGGCGGAGGCGTTCGCCGGGTCCTTGCCGAGCGCGATGTCGGCGCAGCGCACCGCGCCCGCCGGATCGGCGAGCTGCAGGCTCAGGTCCGCGCACAAGGTGTAGGCGGCGGCATCGGCCTGGCCGGCCGCCATCGCGCGCTCGATCGCGCTGCGCGCGCCGAGCAGGTCGCCGCTCGCGGCGAGCGCGCGCGCCTCGAGCTGGCGGCCCGGGAGCTCGAAGCCGGGGCGCCGGGCGAGGTCCTGGAACTGCGCGAGCGCGGCATCGTAGCGCCCGAGCGCGAGCAGGCTGCGGCCGAGGTACTCGATGTACGCCGGGTGGCCGGGCGCGGCTTTCGCGGCGCGCTCGAAGCCGGCGAGGGCCGCGTCGTACTGTCTTGCCTCGAACTGCCGGTGCGCGGCGCGGAAGAGATCCTCGGTCGCCGCGGAGGGCTCGCCCTCGACGGCGAGGCGCGTGACCGCGCTCACCTTGAAGTGCGTGAAGGCCTTCGCCGGGTCGACGGCGAACGAGCCTTCGGTGTCCTTCGTCTCGAGCAGCCGCTCGTAGGCGCCTTCGCGCTCGGGCGCGGCGTACACGCGGTAGGCGGTGACGTAGCGCTCGGGCGACTTCCTCCAGGAGAGCTTCACTTTCGCCGGATCGCCGAGCACTTCGAGTCCGCCGACGCGCTGCGGCGATTGCAGATAATGGTAGATCGCGACGTTCTTGCGGCCGGCGTCGTGCAGCGCGAGGTCGTAGCCCGCGACCGCGATCGACAGCGTGGCCTCGCGGGTGGCTTCGATCTGCGGCGCACGGTACGCGGCGAACGAGAACTCGAGCTCCGTGCCCTGGTAGACGTCGACGAACTGCTTCGCCCGCTCGGTGGACGCGAGCACGTAGAGACGGCCGTCGCCGTCGATGCTCAGGCCGTGGAGAGTCTCGTAGCCGCGGCCGGCGCCGAGCGCGTGGCGCCATTCGCGCGTGGGGGAGAAGACCTGGATCAGCTTCGCGTCGGCGTCGGCGACGTAGAGGTTGCGCGCCGCGTCGGTGACCACCGCGACCGGCCGGCCGACGCGCCGCGGAACCTTGTCGCCGGAGGACTCCGGATCGGCGAGCTTGGAGACGAGGATGCCGTCGCGCGTGAACATCTGGACGCGGCGGTTGCCGCTGTCGGCGACATACAGGTAGTCGGCGAGGTGCAGCCCGCCGATGTCGGAGAACTCGCCGTCGCGGGAGCCCGGGCGTCCGACCGTGAAGCGCAGGGCGCCCTCGAGGGAGAAGATCTTGACGCTGCCGGCGTCGGCAATGGCGATCTCGCGCGCGTCGATCGCCGCGTGCTGCGGCCGTTCCAGCTTCTCGGCGAACACGGACTTCAGCTTGCCGGCGCCGTCCAGGCGCGCGGCGCGGCGGTTGCGGGCGTCGAGGCAAAGCAGCTCGCCGCCGTCCGCGAGCGCATAGACGCGCTCGCATTCCACGCCCGAGGCCGACGCGCGGCGCACGCTCGGCAGCCGGTCGGGCTCCGCGGCGGCCGTCGCCGGCGGCGGCATGCGGAAGAACTCGATCTTGCGGTTGCCGGGGTCGGCGACCGCGAGGTCGCGCCCGGAGATGGCGAGCGCGGCGACCTCGGAGAACTGGCCGCGGCCCTTGCCGGGGCTGCCGAAGCGCCGCTTCACCTGGCCCGCTTCCCAGTCGAGCTCGGCGATGTTGCCGTTCTCGTTGTCGGCGACGAACACCCGGCCCGCGAGGTCCACGGTGAGCGCGCGCCAGCGCGCATTCTTCGCGCCGGGGACCGATTCCGGCGTCAAGCGCCTGAGGAAGCCTCCCATGCGGTCGTAGACCGAGATACGGCCCGCGCCGGTCTGCTCGAGCACATAGACGCGCTCGGCGCCGTCGACCGCGACCTGGACCGGCTTCGCGAGCGAGGTCTTCTCGTCCTTGCCCGCGCCGATGGAATGCAGGAACACGCCGAACTCCGAATAGACGCCGACGCGGTTGTTGCCCTGGTCGGCGACGTAGAGCCGGCGGTTGACGGAGAAGGCGAGGCCCTGCGGATCGTCGAGCTCGCCGGCGCCGCTGCCGCTCGCCGCGAACACGCGCTCGGCCTTGCCCTGCGAATCGATGACCGCCAGCAGATCGTTTCGCGTGTTCGCCACCGCCACGCGCCCGGCGCCGAGCCAGGCGACGCCGCCCAGCTTCTTCGCTTCGAAGGCGAGACCTTTCGCGCCGGCGATGGGAGTGGAGGCGGCGGAAGTTCCGGCGATGCGCCAGAGCGCGCCGCGCTCGCGGTCGGCGATGAACACGGTGCCGTCCGGCGCGAGGGCAAAGCCGGAGAACTCCTGGAACGCGCCGCGCTCTTCGGCCTGCCAGGTGCGCAGGAACTGGACCTCCGGCTGCTGCGCGATGCCGGGCGGGCTGAAAAGCGCGCCGAGCAGCAGGCCGAGCGACCCGAGCCTAGAATAGCCAGCAACCACGACTCCCCCCTTACGCCCTCACTCGCATGGCACCGAAACCATCCCGCGGACCGGCCAAAGCGCACGGAATAAGAGCGTGGGGAATTCTAGCACCCGCCCGCATGACGCGAGCCGCCGGAATCCTCATTACGCTCGGCGTGATCTTGCTTTTTTTTACAGAAGCGCCTCTGCTCGACCAGCTCGAGCTGAAAACCTACGACATGCGCCTGCGGGCGCTGCCGAAGAGCGCCCCGAAGCATGTAACTATTGCAGCGATCGACGAGAAAAGCCTCGCCCGGCTGGGCCGCTGGCCCTGGAGCCGCGCCACGTTCGCCGAGCTGGTCCAGCGCCTCGACGAGCTCGGGGCGAAGGTCATCGCCTTCGATGTCTTCTTCTCGGAGCGCGAATCGGCGCGGGCCGACGGTCAGTTCGCCCGCGCCGTCGCCGCCTCGGGCAAGGTGGTGCTCGGCACGGTGTTTCTCCTGAACCGCGAGGAAGCCCGCCACCTCGGCGCGGCGCGCCTCGACGCCGCGATGAAGTCCATCGCGCCGCAGGCGATCGCGAACGTGCGCGCGGCCGGCGGCGACGCGCGCGCGGAATTCCACATGGAGGAGCCCTACGGCGTGCTCGCCAACATCGCCGAGCTGCAGACGGGCGCCGCGCACACGGGCCACATCAACGTGCTTCCCGACATCGACGGGGTCATCCGGCGCACGCCGCTCGTGCTGCGGCACGACGGGCGCTACTTCCCCGCCTTCGACGTCCAGGTCGCGCGCGCGTATCTCGGCGGGCCGCCGTTGTCGATCGAGCTCGCCGCTTACGGCATCGCCGGGATAAGCATCGGCGAGCGCCAGATTCCGCTCGACGAGGACGGGCGCCTGCTGGTGCGCTACCGCGGACCGGAGCGCACGTTCGCCGCGGTGTCGATCGCCGACATCCTGGGCGGCAAGGCGGACGCGACGCTGCTGCGCGACCGCGTGGTGCTGATCGGCAACACCGCCCAGGGCATCGGCGACATCCGCGTGACGCCCTACGGACGCGCGTTCCCCGGCGTCGAGGTGCGGGCGAACATCATCGAAGGCCTGCTGGAGGGCGAGGTCCTGAGCCGTCCCGAGTGGATGAAGTTCCTCGACGCGGCCGGCATGGTGCTGGTCGGGCTCGTGATGATCGGCCTCCTTGGCCGGCTGGGCGTCGCGGGCTCGGGAATCCTCGCGGCGGCGCTGCTCGCGGCCTATCTCTTCGCGGCGACCGCGCTTTTCCGCAGCGAAGGGCTCTGGCTGAACATCGTCTACCCCTCGTTGCTGATCGCGCTGCTGTTTACCGCCGCCACGCTGGTCCATTACTTCTTCGCCTTCTCCGAGAAGCGCTATCTCAAGCTCGCCTTCCAGCACTACGTTCCGCCGGCGGTGGTCGACGGCCTCGTGTCCGGGGCGGAGCCGCTGCGCCTGGGCGGGGAGAAGCGCGAGCTGACGGTGCTCTTCTCCGACATCCGCGGCTTCACCACGCTGTCCGAGGCGATGGACCCGGAGGAGCTGGTGAAGCTGATGAACGAATACTTCACCGCCATGACCGACAAGGTGTTCGAGCACCGCGGCTCGCTCGACAAGTACATCGGCGACGCGGTGATGGCGGTGTACGGCGCGCCGGTCGCCGAGCCGCGGCATGCCGCGCTCGCCTGCCGCACGGCGCTCGAGATGCTCACCGTGCTCGATGAGCTGAAGGCGGGCTGGAAGTCGCGCGGCCTGCCGGCGATCGATATCGGGGTGGGCATCAACACCGGCCCGATGATCGTCGGCAACATGGGTTCGGCGAACCGCTTCAACTACACGGTGGTGGGCGATTCGGTGAATCTCGCCTCGCGCATCGAATCCATCAACAAGACCTACGGCACCAACATCCTCGTGAGCGAGTACACCTACGAGCTGGTGAAGGACGAATTCCCGTTCGCGCGCGAGATCGACAACATCCGGGTTCGTGGCCGCACCCAGCCCGTGCGCCTCTACGAGCTGATGCGCGAGGAGCGCTACAAGTCGCTGCACTGGCTCGACGAGTACCGCGCCGCCTACAAGGAAATGCGCGAAGGCGAGCGCACGAAGGCCTACGAGCTCTTCACCGCGCTGCACGCGCATTCGGGCGACGTGGCGAGCGGCTATCACGCCAAGACGTGCAAATACCCGCCGCGGCGCCAGGCCGATTCGTAGCGGATACGGATCGGGCATGGGTGCGGATAT
>CAYOVM010000086.1:0-5277 GCA_964407355.1 uncultured Enterobacteriaceae bacterium | reverse complement strand
GAAGCGGCTGCCGCTGCCCTGCTTGCTCTCGACCTCGAGGCTCGCCTGGTGGCGCGCGAGCGCGTGCTTCACGATGGCGAGGCCGAGGCCGGTGCCGCCGGTCTCGCGCGAGCGGCTGCGATCGACGCGGTAGAAGCGCTCCGTCAGCCGCGGGATGTGCTCGGGAGCGATGCCGATACCGGTGTCCTCCACCGCGAACGACGCGCCTTCGGGCCCGTCGCGCCAGAGGAGGCGTACTTCGCCGCCCTGCGGGGTATAGCGCACGGCGTTGGTGACGAGGTTGCCGAAGGCGCTCGAGAGCTCGGCTTCCGAGCCGAGGATGTCGACTTCGGGCGCGCCGCTCAGCGAGATCGCGTGGCGTCCGCCGGACAGGGCCTGGGCGTCGGCGTGAAGCCGCTCGAGCAGCGGCTTCACGCGCACCCGCTCGCCGGTCGGCGGCGGCGCCGATTCGAGCACCGAGAGCGTCAGCAAGTCCTCGATGATCCGGTGCATGCGCGCGGCCTGCTCCTGCATCATGCCGAGGTAGTCGCGGGTGCGCTGCGGGTCGAGCTTCAGCTCGCGCACCGTCTCGAGGAAACCGACCAGGACCGTGAGCGGCGTGCGCAGCTCGTGCGAGACATCGGCGACGAAGTCGCGCCGCATGGTCTCGAGGCGCTCCGCCTGCGTGATGTCGCGGGCGAGGAGCAGCTTCTGCGATGCGCCGTACGGAATCAGCTGCAGGGCAAGCAGGCCGTCGCTGCCGATCGGCACGCTCACGGCGCTCCCCTCGCCGTGCCGGCCGCGCGCCAGATAATCCACGAACGCCGGTGCGCGGATGAGGTTGGCGATCGACTGGCCGAGATCGGTGCGCGCGTCCAGCCCGAGCTGGGAGGCCGCCGTGTCGTTGAGCCATTCGATGCGGTTCTGGGCGTCCAGGATCACTACGCCGTCGGGCAGCGCCTGCGCCGCGCGGCGAAAGCGCATCAGCGCATCGGCGAGCAGCTGCTCGCGCCGGCGGCCGTCGCGCTCGTGGCGGTGCAAGGCGGTGAGAACGCTGTCCCAGGCGCCGCGGCCCTCCGGCACCTCGCCGTCGACCGGGCGGGCGAGCCAGCGCGCGAGCAGCGCGAGGTGCCAGAGGTGGTAGAGCAGGATGGCGCAGACGCCGGCGGCGAACGCGGCCCAGCCCCAGGCCGGGCCGGCGAAGAGCCCCGCGAAGACGCCCGCGGCCGCGGCGGCGGCGAGGCTGGCGAAGCTGCGAAGAAGGACGTGCTTCAGGATTTGCGGAACCCGTAGCCCGAGCCGCGCACCGTGTCGATGAGCCGGTCGTGGCCGCCGGGCTCGAGCGCCTTGCGCAGCCGGCGGATATGCACGTCGACCGTGCGCTCCTCGATGAAGACATGATCGCCCCACACGTGGTCGAGGACCTGGGCGCGCGAGTAGATTCGCTCCGGGTGCGTCATCAGGAAGTGGAGCAGGCGAAACTCGGTGGGCGCGAGCTCGACCGCGACGCCGTCCGCGGTGACTCGGCGCGCCGCGGGATCGAGCCGCAGGCCCGAGAGCTCGACCACGTCGTCGGCGAGCTGCGGCGCGCGCCGGCGCAGCACCGCCTTGATCCGCGCGGCGAGCTCACGGGGCGAGAACGGCTTGGTGAGATAGTCGTCGGCGCCGGCTTCCAGGCCGGTGATCTTGTCCTGCTCCATCGCCCGCGCCGTCAGCATCAGGATCGGCAGCTCGCGGGTGCGCTCGTCCGCGCGCAGCCGGCGCGCGAGGCTCACGCCCGAATCGCCGGGCAGCATCCAGTCGAGGATCAGCACATCGGGCAGCTCCTCCCGGATCGCGGTCTCGGCCTCCTCGGCGCTGGCGGCGCGGCGCACCCGGTGGCCGGCGTGCTCGAGATTGACGGCGAGCAGCTCCTGCACCTGCGGCTCGTCTTCCACGACGAGGATTGTCGCGCTCACTCTAAAAGCTTTGTGGGGTCAGTGTGGCGGACGTCGGTACCCTTGACGATATAGATGACGTATTCCGCCATGTTCTTCGCGTGGTCGCCGATGCGCTCGATCGCCTTCGCGATCCAGATGATCTCGAGCGCCGTGGAGATGGTGCGCGGATCCTCCATCATGAAGGTGATGAGCTGGCGCAGCACCGAGCGGAACTCGCTGTCGATGGCGGCGTCGTCGCGGATCACTTCCGCCGCGGCGGCGACGTCCAGGCGCGCGAAGGCGTCGAGAGCGCGGCGCAGCATCGACAGCGCGACCTCGGCGGCATGGCGCACATCGACGCTGTGCGGGGGCAACTGGGTGCTGCCGCGCTCGTGGATGCTGCGCGCCATGCGGGCGATCTTCTGCGCCTCGTCGCCCATGCGCTCGAGGTCGGTGACGGTCTTGGTGATCGCGAGGATCATGCGCAGGTCGTTCGCCGCCGGCTGGCGCCGGACGATGACCTGGCTGCAGTCGCCGTCGAGCGCCACTTCCATGGCGTTGACGCGATGGTCGTCGGCGATGACCTCGTCGATCAGCGCCCGCTCGCCCGTGCCGAGGGCGTCCAGCGCCCGCCGGATCTGCGATTCGACCAGGCCGCCCATCTGCAGCACCCTCGAGCGGATCGAGTCGAGGTCGAGGTCGTACTGCTTCGAGGCGTGCTCGCTTATGCCCATCAGCCGAACCTGCCGGTGATGTAGTCCTCGGTCTGCTTCATCTTCGGCTTGATGAACAGCTCGTCGGTGACGCCGAACTCGATCACCTCGCCGAGATACATGTAGGCGGTGAAGTCCGAGACCCGCGCCGCCTGCTGCATGTTGTGCGTGACGATGAGGATCGTGACGCGCTCCTTCAGGTCGTGGATCAGCTCCTCGATCGAGGTGGTGGCGATCGGGTCGAGCGCGGAGGTGGGCTCGTCGAACAGCAGCAGCTCCGGATCCGTGGCGAGCGCGCGCGCGATGCAAAGGCGCTGCTGCTGGCCGCCGGAGAGGTTGTAGGCGGGCTCGTCGATGCGGTTCTTCACCTCGTTCCACAGCGCCGCGTCCTGCAGCGCCTGCTCGACCTTCTCCTCGATGCGCCGGCGCGAGCGCTCGCCGCGCACCCGCAGGCCGAAGGCGACGTTCTCGAAGATCGATTTCGGAAACGGGTTGGGCTTCTGGAACACCATGCCGATGCGCATGCGCACCTCGATGGGGTCGACCGCCTTCTCCAGCAGGTTGGTGTTGTCCGGATGCAGGACGATGGTGCCCTCGTAGCGGTTGCCGGGGTAGAGGTCGTGCATGCGGTTGAAGCAGCGCAGGAAGGTCGACTTGCCGCAGCCGGAGGGGCCGATCAGGGCCGTGACGCGGCGGTCGTACACCGGCATGCTGATGCCCTTAAGGGCGCGGAACGCGCCGTAGAAGAAGTTCAGATCCTTCACCTCGGCCTTGGGTGCGAGCGCCGCGCTCTTCTCCGTTAGAGGCTCGGTTTTCATCAAAGTGTCAGGCGCGGACATCATTATCCCCTACCACTTGATGTTGCGGCGCAGGCGGTAGCGCAGCCAGATCGCCGCGCCGTTCATCGCCAGGGTCATCGCCACCAGCACGAAGCCGGCCGCGGCGGCGTTGACCTGGAAGGCCGCCTCGGGCCGCGAGGTCCAGTTGAACATCTGGATCGGCATCACCGTGAAGGGCGAGAAGAGCCAGTCGAAGGAGACGAACGGCGGCGCCGCCTGGACCGGCGAGGGCGGCAGGAAGGCGATGAAGGTGAGCGCGCCGATGGTGATGATCGGGGCCGTCTCGCCGATGGCGCGCGCCATGCCGATGATCACGCCGGTCAGGATGCCCGCCGAGGAGTAGGGAAGGATGTGGTAGCGCACCGTTTGCCACCGCGTGGCGCCCAGGGCATAGGAGCCCTCGCGGATCGCCTGCGGGATCGAGCGGATCGCCTCGCGCGTCGCGACGATCACCACCGGCAGGATGAGCAGCGCCAGGGTCAGGCCGGCCGAAAGAATGCTCTGGCCGAGGCCGAACTGGTAGACGAAGAGCCCGAGCGCCAGCAGGCCGTACACGATCGAAGGCACGCCGGCGAGGTTGGTGATGTTGATCTCGAGGAGGTCGGTGACCCAGTTCTTGGGCGCGTATTCCTCCAGGTACACCCCCGCCGCGATGCCGAGCGGCACCGCGACGACCGCGGTCACCGCCATCACCAGCGTGGAGCCGACCCAGGCCGAAAGGATGCCGGCCTGCGATGCGCGCCGCGAAGGAAAGCTGGTGAAGAAATCCCAGTCGAGCCGGCCGACGCCCCTCAGCGCCATCTCGGTGAACAGCGCCGCGAACGTGAGCACGCCGATCATGAGCGCCAGCACGCCGACGACGGTGAAAATGACGTCGTACCTTTTGCGCTTTTGAATTTCTTTTCGTGAATTCATTTCTCAATAAGATTCGCGGAATCGTTTGCGCAGCGCGTGGCCGACGATGTTGCAGGCGAGCGTGAACAGCATCAGCGTGAGGCCGGCGGCGAAGATCGTCTGGTAGCCGACCGAGCCGTGCGGCAGGTCGCCGAGCGCCACCTGCACGATGTACGCGGTGATGGTGGCCGCCGGCTCGAGCGGATTGAAGGTGAGGTTGGGCTGCATTCCCGCCGCGACGGCGAGGATCATGGTCTCGCCCACCGCGCGCGAGATGCCGAGGATGTACGCCGAGGCGACCCCGGAGATCGCCGCCGGGAAGACGACGCGCAGCGCGGTCTGCAGGCGCGTGGCCCCCATCGCATAGGCGCCCTCGCGCAGGCTCATCGGCACCGCGCGCATCGCGTCCTCGGAGATCGAGCTCACGTAGGGCACGATCATGATGCCCATCACGAGGCCCGCGGCGAGCAGGTTGAAGCCGGGCAGCCCCGGGTAGATCTTCTGCAGGAGCGGCGTGACGAAGAGCAGCGCGAAGTAGCCGTAGACGATGGTCGGCACGCCGCCGAGCAGCTCGAGGAAGGGCTTCGCGATCTCGCGCACCTTGAACGGCGCGAACTCCGACAGGTAGATGGCGATCACGGTGCCCAGCGGAATCGCCACCGCGAGCGCCACCGCGGAGCTCGTGAGCGTGCCCGAGAGCAGCACCATGATGCCGAAGTGCGCGTCGTCGAAGAGCGGCGTCCACTGCGTGTCGGTGAGGAACTTGCCGATCGGCACGGCCTGGAAGAACACCACCGACTCCTTGACCAGGATGTAGACGATGCCGACGGTCGTGAAGACCGAGACCAGGGCGGCGAGAAGCAGGATCCCTTCGATCGCGCGCTCGCGCAGGATCCGCGCGCGGCGGCTCGCCAGCCGCGCGCTGACCTGCAG
>CAYOVM010000085.1:9900-13242 GCA_964407355.1 uncultured Enterobacteriaceae bacterium | reverse complement strand
GCCGCCTAGCGGTCGTACGGGTGGCGCAGGACGATCGTTTCCTCGCGGTCGGGGCCGGTGGAAATGATGTCGATGGGCACGGCGCAGAGCTTCTCGATGCGCTTGAGGTAGTCGCGCGCGGCCTTGGGTAGCCGGTCGTAGTCCTTCACGCCGACCGTGTTTTCCTGCCAGCCCGGCATCTCCTCGTACTCGGGCACGCAGCGCTCCAGCTCTTCGGCGCCCACCGGCAGGATGTCGCTCAGCGTGCCGTCCTCCATTTTGTAGCCGACGCAGATCTTCAGCGTCTCGGCGCCGTCCAGGACGTCGAGCTTGGTGATGCACAGGCCCGAGACGCCGTTCAGCTGGATCGAGCGCTTGAGGGCCGCGGCGTCGAACCAGCCGGTGCGCCGCGGCCGGCCGGTGGTGGCGCCGAACTCGTGGCCGCGCTGGCGCAGCCGCTCGCCGACATCGTCGGACAGCTCGGTCGGGAAGGGGCCCTCGCCGACGCGCGTGCTGTAGGCCTTGGTGATGCCGAGCACGTAGTGCAGGTGCATCGGCCCGATGCCCGCGCCCGCCGCCGCGGCGCCCGCGACGCAGTTGGACGACGTGACGTACGGATAGGTGCCGTGGTCGATGTCGAGCAGCGCGCCCTGCGCGCCCTCGAAGAGCAGGTTCTTGCCGGCCTTGTTGGCGTGATAGAGCGCGCGCGGCACATCCGCCACGAGCGGCACCAGGCGCGGCGCGAGCGCCAGCGTTTCGTCGAGGGTTTTCTTGAAATCCACCGGCGGCTGCTTGTAGTAGTTCTGCAGCACGAAATTATGGAAATCCAGCAATTCCTCGAGCTTGCGCTCGAAGCGCTCCGGGTTGAGCAGATCCTGCAGCCGGATCGCGCGGCGCGCCACCTTGTCCTCGTAGGCGGGGCCGATGCCGCGGCCGGTGGTGCCGATCTTCTTCTCGCCTTTGGCCGCCTCGCGCGCGCGGTCGAGCGCGCCGTGGTACGGCAGGATCAGCGGGCAGGCCTCCGAGATGATGAGCCGCGCCTCCACGTTCCTCACGCCCGCCTGCTCGAGCTCGGCCATCTCGGTGAGCAGCGCCTCGGGGGAGAGCACCACGCCGTTGCCGATGAAGCAGTCGACGCTGCTGCGCAGAATCCCCGAGGGAATGAGGTGCAGCACGGTCTTCTTGCCGGCGATCACCAGGGTGTGGCCGGCGTTGTGCCCGCCCTGGAAGCGCACCACGCCCTGGGCGCGGTCGGTGAGCCAGTCGACGATCTTGCCCTTGCCCTCGTCGCCCCACTGGGTGCCGATGACGACGACGTTCCTTGCCGCGGTCTTCATCTTTTCTTTTTCTTTTCGCCGTCGGGCTTCATGGAGGCGAGCGCGCGCAGGTCGACCGAGAACCCGGTGGCCGGGCGCGCCCGGCCGAAGGCCTTGCCGACCTCGTCGTAGCGCCCGCCGCGCCCGGCGGGCCCGCTCACGCCATCGCAATAAGCGTCGAACACCACCCCGGAATGATAGTGGTAGCCGCGCAGCTCGGCGAGATCGAAGCTCGCCGGGACCGGGCAGGCTTTCGCGAGCTCGCGCAAAGTTTGCAGGGCGCCGTGCAGCGCGGGGATTCTCGGCAGCTTCTTTTCCGCGAGCTCGAGCACCTCGGCGCCGCCGTAGAGCTCCGGCAGGAGCAGCAGCGCGCCCTTCGTCCTGGCGGGCAGCCTCGCCGTGAGCGAGGCGATGCCGGGAATGTCCTTTTTCTGCAGCGCCTCGAACAGCTCCGACTCGAGCTCGGCGCCAACCTCGGCCTCGCCGGCGATGGCGCGGAACACCGCGACGTGGCCGATGTCCATGCGCGCACCGCGCGCTCCCGCGAGCGCGAGCGAGTCGCACAGCAGGCGCTGCACCTCGAGGTCGGCGGCGACGCCGGCCTCGCCGAAGATCTCCGCGCCGATCTGGATCGGCTCGCGCGTCGCCCCCGGCACGAGGGGGCGCGTGTGCAGCACGCTGCCGCAGTAGCAAAGGCGCGTCACGCCCTTGCGGTTGAGCAGATGCGCGTCGATCCGCGCCACCTGCGGTGTGATGTCGGCGCGCAGGCCCATCGTCTTGCCCGAGTACTGATCGACCACCTTGAAGGTGCGGATGTCGAGGTCGTGCCCGGTGCCGGTGAGCAGCGAATCCATGTATTCGAGCAGCGGCGGCATCACCAGCTCGTAGTCGTTCGAGGCGAACAGATCCAGGATCTTCCTTCTCAACGATTCGATCCTGGAAGCCTCGGCGGGCAGGATATCCTCGACATACTCGGGCAGGATCCACTTCATGCGGTGCTCCGCACCCAGTAGAGCAGCAGCAGGCCGACGATCATCGACGACAGGCCGACGAAGCGGATCTGTCCGTCGCTCATCTGCGTGATGCGGCGGAAGGTGTCGCGCCAGAGGGTGGGCGCGAGAAAGGGCAGCACGCCTTCCAGGATCAGCATCAGCGCGAGCGCCATGAGAAGGGTCGTGCTCACTCCCGCCCCTTATTTCCGGCCTGCGGATCGGCCTTGCGAGTCCCTCAGGTAGCGGAAGAAATCCGACGTCGGCTCGAGCAGCAGCAGGTCGTTCTTGCCGCGGAAGCTCGAGCGGTACGCTTCCATGCTGCGGTAGAAGGAATAGAACTCCGGGTTCTGCGAGAACGCCTGGGCGTAGATGGTGGTCGATCTCGCGTCGCCCTCGCCCTTGATGCGCTGCGCGTCGCGGTACGCCTCGGCGAGGATGATCTCGCGCTGCCGGTCGGCGTCGGCCCGGATGCGCTCGGCCTCGGCGGCGCCGGTGGAGCGCTGCTCGTTGGCGATGCGCTTTCTCTCCGCCTGCATGCGGCCGAACACCGAATCGCTCACGTCGGTGGGCAGGTCGACGCGCTTCAGGCGGACATCGATGATCTCGACGCCGATGCGCTTGAGGTCGGTGTCGGCCTTGATGCGAACCTCCGCCATGATCTCGTCGCGCTGCCCGGAGACGACATCATGCACCGTGCGCCGGCCGAACTCGGACTGCAGGCCGTCGGAGATGGTCTGCTTGATCCGGGTCGCGGCGCGGAACTCGTCGCCCTGCACGCTCACGTAGTACTGGCGCACGTCGACGATGCGCCACTTGACGAAGGAGTCGACGAGCAGCGGCTTCTTCTCGGAGGTGATGAAGCGCAGCGGCTCGGCGTCGTCGAAGGTGAGGATGCGCATGTCGAAGTGGCGCACGTTCTGGATCAGCGGCCACTTGAAGTGCAGGCCGGCCTTGGTGACGACCTCCTTCACCTCGCCGAGCTGGAACACCATCGCGTTCTGGCGCTGGTCGACGGTGAACAGCGCGCTCGAGGCGATGAGCGCCACCAGCGCGAT
>CAYOVM010000085.1:4783-9800 GCA_964407355.1 uncultured Enterobacteriaceae bacterium | reverse complement strand
GCTCTCATCGCTCGCCCCGCTCGCGGTTGCGCAGCGTCTCGCGCGAGCGCGGCGAGGCTTCCGCCGGCGCGGGATCGGGCGAGGGCCGTTGCGCGGCCTGCGCCTCCGAGGGCACCGCGGCGCCGCCCTGCTGCATCAGCTTGTCGAGGGGCAGGTAGAGCATGTTCCCCGAGCCGCGGTAGTCCATCAGGATCTTGTTGGTCGAGGACAGCACCTGCTGGACCGTCTCCAGGTAGATGCGCTCGCGGGTGACCGCGGGCGCCTTCGAGTATTCGGTGAGCACCTGCTTGAAGCGCGAGGCGTCGCCCTCGGCGCTGGCGATGACGCGCTGCTTGTAGCCCTCGGATTCCTGTATCAGGCGCGAGGCCGTGCCGCGCGCCCGCGGGATCACGTCGTTGGCGTAGGCCTGGCCCTCGTTCTTCTGCTTCTCGCGGTCCTGGCCGGCCTTCACCGCGTCGTCGAACGCCGCCTGCACCTGCTCGGGCGGCTGCGCCGCCTGGATGGTCACGGTGCTCACCGCGATGCCGGTGCCGTAGCGGTCGTGGATCGACTGCATCAGCTGGCGCGCGCGGATCGCGATCGCCTCGCGCGTCTCGTACAGGATGCCGTCCATCTTGCTCTTGCCGATCACCTCGCGCATCGCGGTCTCGGCGATCTGCATCGCCGACTCGTCGGGCCGGCGCACGTTGAAGATGAAATCGCGCGCGTCCTTCACGGTGTACTGCACCGCGAACTGCAGGTCGACGATGTTCTCGTCGTCGGTCAGCATCAGCGATTCCTTGAGCACCTTGGTCCGCACGTTGTTGCGATAGCCCACTTCAAGCGTGCGCACCGACTGCAGGTTCACGAGCTCGTGCGACTGGATCGGCCAGGGCATGCGCCAGCGCAGGCCCGGCTCGGTCTCCTGCGCGTAGCGGCCGAAGGTGAGCACCACGGCGCGCGAAGCGGCGTCGACGATGTAGAAGCCGCTCGCCAGCCACACGCCCAGCACGAGCAGGATCAGCACGCCCGCGCCGCCGCCGAACTGCCAGGACGACGGCCCGCCGCCGGGCGGCAGCTCGCCGCCGCCCTTGCGCCGGCCGAACAGATCGCCGAGCTTGCGGTTGAAGTTGCGCCACAGCTCGTCGAGATCGGGCGGGCCCTGGTTGCCGCCGCCGGGGCCTTGCGGGCCGCGCGAACCGCCGCGTCCCCAGTTGGGGTCGTTCAAGGACATGGCTTGCGGACGATGAGCTGGCTCAGTGAGGTTGAAGTGGTTGCGCCTGCGGGGCTGCGTCGCGCGCCGCCGCCCGCCCCTGCGCGAATTCGGCGATGGCACCGCGCAACTGCTCCAAACCGGCGCCGGTGCGCGCGCTCACGAAAACGCGAGAAATCCTACCATATTGGTCGCGCTCCACCGAGGGATCGAGACCGGCGAGGTCGATTTTGTTCATCACCACCAGCTGGGGAATGGCTTCGGCCTCGATTTCCTCCAGGACCTTGTCCACTTCCTCGGCCTGCTCGTCGCGCACCGGCGAGAAGGCGTCGACCACGTGCAGCAGCAGGTCGGCGTGCACGGTCTCCTCCAGCGTGGCGCGGAACGCGGCGACCAGGCCGTGCGGCAGATCGCGGATGAAGCCCACGGTGTCGGACACGACGACATTCCCGACCTCGGGCAGCCAGACGCGGCGCGAGGTGGTGTCGAGGGTGGCGAAGAGCTTGTCGGCTTCGTACGCCCCGGCGTGCGCGAGCGCGTTGAACAGCGTCGACTTGCCGGCGTTGGTGTACCCGACGAGGGAGACCGAGAGCACGTCGCGGCGCACGCGGCCGCGGCGCTGCACCGTGCGCTGCTTCTGCAGCGTCTGCAACTTTCCCTTGAGGATGCCGACGCGCTTGGCGATGTAGCGCCGGTCGAGCTCGATCTGCTTCTCGCCGGGGCCGCCGGTCTTGCCGAGGCCGCCGCGCTGGCGCTCGAGGTGGGTCCAGCCGCGCACGAGGCGCGTCGAGAGGTGCTGGAGCTGCGCGAGCTCGACCTGCAGCTTGCCTTCGCTCGTCTGCGCGCGCTGCGAGAAGATCTCGAGGATCAGCTCGGTGCGGTCCATCACGCGCCGGTTCAGCTCCTTCTCCAGGTTTCTTCCCTGCGCGGGCGAGAGCTCGTGGTTGAAGACCACGCAGGCGGCGTTCAGCTCGGCCGCCGCGGCCGCGATCTCGCCGACCTTGCCTTCGCCGGCGTAGAGGCGGGCATCGGGCCGCTTGCGCCTGCCCTTCACGACTTTCAGGCGCTCGACCCCGGCGCTCTGGACGAGGCGAGCGGCTTCCTCGACGCCTTCTTCGTAGCCGGCGTCGCCGAAATCCAGGCAAACGATGATTGCCGCCTTCGGGTCGGTGGCCTTGGGGCTGATGGCAGCTTCGGCGGGACGGTCCAGCAGAACCTTTCTGTCTACTCCGGTTCCTTGTCGGCGCCCAGGTTGATCGGGCGCGACGGCACGACCGTGGAGATCGCGTGCTTGTACACCATCTGCGTGACCGAATTGCGCAGCAGAACCACGTACTGGTCGAACGACTCGATCTGGCCCTGCAGCTTGATGCCGTTCACCAGGTAGATCGAAACGGGCACATGCTCCTTGCGGAGCGTGTTCAGGAACGGGTCTTGTAGCAACTGCCCTTTGTTGCTCATATTGTTCTCTCTTTGGAGTTTTGTGGCCATACTCTAATTGATTTTCTTGGGCTTTTCTACCGCCGTAGGCGGCGTCACGTCACCGCATTGCGCGCGGTGGCGCAGGGCGTGATCCATCAAAACGCAGGCGAGCATCGCCTCGGCGATGGGCGTCGCCCGGATACCGACGCAAGGATCGTGGCGCCCGGTGGTCTCGACCGTGGTCGCGGCGCCGCGCACGTCGATGGTCCGGCGCGGCAGGCGGATGCTCGAGGTCGGCTTGAGCGCGATCGACACGGTCACGTCCTGCCCCGTCGAGATGCCGCCCAGCACGCCGCCGTTGTTGTTCGTGACGAAGCCCTGCGGCGTCATCTCGTCGCCGTGCTCGCTCCCCTTCTGCCTGACGGACTCGAATCCGGCGCCGATCTCCACGCCCTTGACCGCGTTGATCGACATCATCGCTCCCGCGATATCCGCGTCGAGCCGGCCATAGACCGGCTCGCCCCAGCCCACCGGCACTCCTTGCGCGACCACGTTGACGCGCGCGCCGCACGAATCGCCGCTTTCCCTCAGTTGATCCATGAACGCTTCGAGCTTTTTCACGAGCTTTTCATTGGGCGCGAAAAACGCGTTGGCGTTCACCGCCTGCCACGACTCGAAAGGAACTTCTATGGGACCGATCTGCGACAGGTAGCCGCGCACCACCACGCCGTACCTCTCCTTCAGCCACTTCTTCGCGATCGCGCCCGCCGCCACGCGCACCACGGTCTCGCGCGCGGAGGCGCGGCCGCCGCCGCGCGGATCGCGCGCGCCGTATTTCTGCCAGTACGTGTAGTCGGCGTGGCCGGGGCGGAATTTCTCGGCGATCGCGGAATAGTCCTTGGAGCGCTGGTCCTCGTTGCGCACGAGAAAGCCGATGGCGGTGCCGGTGGTCCGGCCTTCGTACACGCCCGAGAGGATCTGGACCGTGTCGGACTCGCGCCGCTGCGTGACGTGGCGCGAGGTGCCGGGCTTTCTTTTGTCCAGCTCTACTTGGATATCTTCCGCGGACAGGGCAAGGCCCGGCGGGCAGCCGTCGACGACGCCGCCGTACGCGGGGCCGTGCGACTCGCCGAACGAGGTGACGCAATACAGCGTCCCGAAAGTATTACCCGACATGAGCCTTAACGAGTATTACCAAGCAATGAGCATTACCGAGCATGTGAGTCGATTCTACACGCCGCCTTCGAAGAACCGCCGCGTCTCGAACACCGTGCGCGAGAACCCCTTTGCGTTCGAGCGCAGATGGCGCTTCAGCGCAAAGTCGAAGAGCAGCGGGTTATGCAGCCGCACCTCCTTGAAGACGCGCCCCGCCGCTTCGCCGAGCAGCTTCAGCGAAACCAGGTAGTCCACCGAGAACACCGGCATCACGCCCGGCAGCGGATAGTCGGAGCCGTTCAGGAGGCGCGGATGCCATTCGGCGCGCTCGATGACGCGGACGAGCGACGGACCCGCACGGTTGATCTGCGTCATCGCCGAGATGTCGCCGAAGAGGCGCGTTTCGTATTTGGGGTTTTCAAAAAGCCGTTCAAAGAGCAGGAAGCTGTCGACGTGAGGACCGTTGGGCCCGATATCAAGGTCCCGGTCCTGTCCCATCGACGCGCAGTGCGCGATCACCACGCGCACGCCGGCATCGAGGGCGCGGCGCAGACGCAGCGGGTTGCCGTATTCCTGCAATTCGCGGCCCACCACCGCGCGCTCCATGCCGGCGTGCGAGATGAGCGGCAGATTGAGCTTGCGCAGCTCATCGTAGAACCGGTCGCATTTCGGCGACGCGGGATCGATGCCCATGCTCGAAGGCAGCCATTTGACCGCCCGCGCGCCCTCGCTTTTTACTTTTCGAAGTTGTTCGACTGCGTCGGTCCGGTACGGGTGGATCGAGGCCACCCACTCGAAGTATTCCGGGTGCGCCTTCGCGACATCGCGCGCGTAGGCATCGGGGACGTAGAACGCGCTGTGCTCGGGGTCCGGCTCGCCGCGCTCGTCGTAGGCGCGGTCGAAGGCGTACAGCATGAGCTTCATCCCGCGGCGCTTGCCCGAGGTCACTCCCGGCCCCATGCCGTCCAGAAGGTTGTGCATGCGCTCGACATACGAGCGGTCGACGCTGCCGGGCGCATCGTGGGCGCAGCCGGCGTTCATGAAGAACAGGCGCCGCGCGTACTGGCCGGGATTCAGCAGGCTCTCCATCCGCGGATTTACTTCGATGCCGCTGCCCGAATCGCCGGTGCCCACGAGGTGCGCATGGCAATCCCAGACCTGCGCCGGATCGAGGCCGTCCCAGGCGCCTTGCACAAGCTCGTGTCGCGCAAGGCGCGGCGGCAGGCTGGCGAGGCAGGGATTCCAGAA
>CAYOVM010000085.1:3043-4683 GCA_964407355.1 uncultured Enterobacteriaceae bacterium | reverse complement strand
CAGGATCGTGGCGAGCCCGAGCAGCAACCCCATGCTCACCACGTCGGTCGCGGTGGTGAGGAAAATGGCCGACGCGGTCGCCGGGTCGAGGCCGAAGCGCTTCAGCGTAAGGGGAATCATTGCGCCGGACAGACCGCTCGCGATGCACGAGGTGACCATCGCGAGGAAAACCACGAAGGCGAGCAGCAGCGGCTGGGTTTGCTGCTGGCCCACGGCGGTCACATACATGCCGGCGGCGGCGAAGAGACCCACGCCCACCCCGTTCAGGAGCCCGAGGCCGGTTTCCTTGCTCACGAGCTTGCGCTCGGCGCCGGGCTTCAGCTCGCCGAGCGTGATGCCGCGCAGCGTGACGGCGAGCGCCTGGCAGCCGGTGTTGCCCGATTGCCCGGCGAGCACCGGCAGGAAGAGCGCGAGGATCACCAGCCGGTCGAGCGTGTCCTGGAACGCGCCGACCACGGCCGCCGCGAGGAACGCCGTGAGCAGGTTGAGCTGCAGCCACGGATGGCGCATCTTGAGGCTGCGCGGAAACGAGGTGGCGAGGCGCTCCTCTTTCTCCACCCCCACCATGGTGCCGGGCTGCGCCGACAGGTCGATCGCGCGCGCCTCGAACATGGTCTGGCCGCGCACCAGACCGCGCAGGCGGCCGGAGGCGTCGAGCACCGGATAGGCGGGATAGTGCTTGTCGAGGACCAGCTTCATGGCGTCCTCGAGCGGCATGTCCGCGCGCAGCACGAACACGTCGCGCAGCATCACCTCGGCAAGGGTCTTGCTGTGCTCGCTGAACACCAGATCGCGCATGGTGACCACGCCGAGCAGGCGATCGTCGCCGTCGACGACGTAAATGTAGGTGATCACGGCGGTTTTTACCGGTCCGCGCAGCGCCTCGATGGTCTCGCCGATCGTCTGGCCGGGCGGAAAGGCCGCATTGATGCGCTCGATGAGCCGCCCGACCGTGCCTTCGGCGGACGCGCGCCTGATCTGCTCCGTCAGATCTTCCACTTGAGCCCCCTGATTTTGGCCGAGTGTAAGCCATTGTTGCGGCGCACGCGTAGTCTTCGGGACGCATTCCGCGAGCCGCCGGACGTGGCACAATCTACCCATGAAATTCGTGTCGTCCGTGCGGCTCACCCTGCGGTCAACATGACACCCCGCGCCATCACCATCCGGCTCGCCGAGCCGCGCGACGCCCAGGCGATCGCCACGATGTCGCGCGACTTCATCGAGTCGGGCCTCGGCTGGAAATACGACGCGCCGCGCGTGCTGCGCGCGATCCGCGACCGGGAAACGCTCGCCGTGGTGGCCTGCGAGAGCGGCAAGAGCAACGCCGGTCGCGGCCCGCTCATCGGCTTCGCGATCATGGAGTTCGGCGACGAGCGCGCGCACCTCGTGCTGCTCGCGGTGCGGCCCTCGCAGCGCCGTCTGGGCGTCGGCCAGCGCCTGCTCGAGTGGATGCTGCAGTCGGCGCGCACCGCCGGCATGGCGAGCATCCACCTCGAGCTGCGCTCCGGCAACGACGCCGCGCGCCGCTTCTATCGCGCGATGGGCTTCTACGAGACGGTGCTCGTGCCCGGCTACTATCGCGGCGGCGAAGGGCGCAAGGAAGGGGCGCTGCGCATGCTGCGCGTTCTGCGCACGCCGGG
>CAYOVM010000085.1:0-2943 GCA_964407355.1 uncultured Enterobacteriaceae bacterium | reverse complement strand
TTGCGCCGCACGTTGTAGTCCAGGATGTCCTCGCCGTAGCCGTTGAAATACTGGAAGTGCAGGTAGCCTCCGATCGGCCCGAAGCGCAGGTCGCGGATGCGCCGCGACACGTCGAGCAGCAGGCTGCCGCGATGGGCGCCGCCCGCCCGCACGAGCGCCGTGCCGATCCAGTTGTTCCCGGAGTCGTAGCGCGCGCGCCAGTCGACATGACCGCGGTACTCGGCGATGTCCGGGTTCTCGCCCTTGTCGAAATAGTAGTTGAGCCTCGGGGTGAACTCGAATTTCGAATCGTCCGCGTAGGTCCAGCGCCAGTCGGTGCGCGCGAACACGGTATTGACCGAGCGCGAGCGCTCGACCGCACCGCCGTTGGATTCGTGCTCGAGGCCGGCCCGGAAGCCGTCGATCCAGGTCTGGTCGTCGGTGCGGTCCCATTTCCAGAAGAGCGACGGCTTGTAGCTCGTGTCGCGAAAGGCCTTCGACTTCTCGGACAAGTCCCAGAGCGAGTTCTGGGTGAAGCCGAAGTAGAAGCCGGCGAGCCAGGGCCGCGCCTGGCCCATGCCGGCGTTCTGGTCGAACAGGCGGTACTTGAGCGAAAGCTGAAAGCGCGCGGAGTAGCCGTCGCGCCCGCCGACGATGAAATACATCGGCTCGTTTTCCGACAGCGGCGCCTCGGCGGCGGTGCCAGTGCCTACGCGGCGGCTGACGAACGCCTGCAGCGGGTCGGCGCGGCTCGACGCCACCCTGAGCACGAGCACGCTCGACGCGCGCCCGGCCAGATCCAGCGCGACGGGACCGGTTACGCCCGCGGGTAAAACGCCCGCGTAGCTGCGGCGGTTGCCGGACGCCGGCCCCGCCGCGACGAGCTTGATGGGCTGCTCCGTCGGACCGGCTTTCATGCGCGCTTCGATCTCGTCCGGAAGCGCCTCGTTCGCGAGGCTGACGACCAGGACCTCGAAGCGATCGCCGGCGAAAACGTCGACCTCGCTCGCCGTGATCAGCCACTCGGGGGGCTTGCGCTCGTCCGGCTTGCCTGCCTGAGCGCAGGCGCCGCGGGCGACAAGCGCGGCGACAAGCGCGGCGGCGAGCGCGAACGCAAGGCGCTTCACGCGATGTCCCAGTCGCGCGTGCCGGCGAAGCTCTCGACCATGAAATCGACGAACAGGCGCACTTTGGCCGAGAGGTGCTTGCGGCTCGGGTACACCGCGTAGATGGGAACCGCCGCGGGCGCGAAATCCTGCAGCAGCGGCACGAGGCGCCCGGCGCGCACGTCGGGCCCCACCACGAACGCCGGCTCGAGCGCGATGCCGGCGCCGCGCGCCGCGGCCTCGGCGTTGAAATCGCCGTTGTTCGAGTGCAGGTTGCCGCTCACGCGCACCGTGTGCTCGCCGCCGGCGGCGTCGCGAAAGCGCCAGAGGTTGCGCGGCGATACGTATTCGTAGGTGAAGCAGTTGTGCTTCTCGAGCTCCTCGGGGGTCTGCGGCGCGCCGTGCTTGGCGAGGTACTCGGGCGAGGCGCAGGGGACCAGGCGCGTCTCGCCCAGCCTGCGCGCCACGATGTTCTCGGTGCCGCTGCCGCCGATGCGGATGCCCAGATCAAAGCCTTCCTCGACCAGGTCGACGATGCGCTCGGAAAGCGAGACGTCGAATTTGACGCCCGGATTGCGTGCGAGGAATGCGGCGATCGCGGGAGCCACGTGGCGCACGCCGAATACTACCGAGGTGGTCAGCTTGATGGTACCGCGCGGCACCACCGCGGCGCGCGCCGCTTCGCGCTCGGCCTCGTCGAGATCCGCCAGCAGCTGGACCGAGCGCTCGTAGAAGGCGCGTCCGCTCTCGGTGAGGCTTACCCGGCGCGTGGTGCGATTAAGGAGGCGCGTCTGCAGATGCGCCTCCAACTCCCCGACATGCCGGGAGGTCGCCGAAGTGGAGAGGCCCAGCCGCTCGGCAGCCTTGGCGAAGCTTCCCGATTCAACCACCTGCGCAAAAACCCGGATTGCAGAGAATCGGTCCATGCGATCCGGCGATTGTCCCACGATCCGGGACAATTAATCACTCCATCGGCTCTTTATACCCGGAGAAGGCGTACCCATACTTAAGCCATGAAGAAAATCCGCAGTATCCATAAGGCGGGCGAGCCGCATTGGGTCGGCGACGGCTTCCCGGTGCGCACGGTGTTCCATTACGGCGATCTCGGCGAGGAACTGACGCCGTTCCTCCTGCTCGACCATGCGGGACCGGCGCAGTTCGAGCCCGCGCGTACACCCCGCGGGGTCGACTGGCATCCGCACCGCGGCTTCGAGACCGTCACCGTGGTCTACGACGGCGAGGTCGACCATGGCGACACCGCGGGCAACAAGGGCAGCATCGGCCCCGGCGACGTGCAGTGGATGACCGCCGGCTCGGGCCTGCTCCACAAGGAGTTCCACGGCCCGGGGTTCACGCGCCGCGGCGGGCGCTTCGAAGTGCTGCAGCTCTGGGTCAACCTGCCCGCCAAATTGAAGATGACCGCGCCGCAGTACCAGGGGCTGGTCGCCGCCGATTTCCCGACGGTCGCCCTCGCCGACGAGGCGGGCTCTGTGCGCGTGATCGCGGGCGAGTTCGACGAGGCAAAAGGCCCCGCGCGCACTTTCACGCCGATCAAGCTCTTCGATCTGCGGCTGCGCGCCGGGAAAAGCCTGCGCCTGCGGCTCGGCGAAGGCTGGAGCGCGGGCCTCTTCGTCCTCGACGGAAAAATAACCGTCAACGGCGCGGAAAGCGCGGAGCGCGAGGAGCTGGTCGTCTTCGAGCGCGCCGGCGACGAAGCCCTGATCGAGGCCGCGACCGACGCGAAGCTCTTCGTCATGAGCGGCGAGCCGATCGACGAGCCGATCGCGGGCTACGGGCCGTTCGTGATGAACACGCAGCAGGAGCTGCGCCAGGCGATGATCGACCTGCAGACCGGCCG
>CAYOVM010000084.1:3658-13420 GCA_964407355.1 uncultured Enterobacteriaceae bacterium | reverse complement strand
GGGCGCCGCGGCTGCAGCGGATGCCGGAGCGGTTTTTTCAGGAAGCGCCCGGTCAGCGATTCCGGGTTCTTCATCAGGTCGTCCGCGCTGCCCTCGGCGCTCACGTAGCCGCCGAGCTTGCCCGCGCCCGGGCCGAGGTCGATCACGTGCTGCGCGCGCCGGATCGTCTCCTCGTCGTGCTCCACCACCACCAGCGAGTTGCCTTTCGCCTCGAGCTTCTCGAGCACATCGAGCAGGATGCGGTTGTCGCGGTGGTGCAGGCCGATGGTGGGCTCGTCCAGGATGTAGCACACGCCGCGCAGGTTGGAGCCGAGCTGCGCGGCGAGCCGGATGCGCTGCGCCTCGCCGCCGGAGAGCGTCGGCGCCGAGCGGTCGAGCGTGAGGTAGCCGAGGCCGACGTCGCCGAGAAAGCCCAGGCGCGATTTCAGCTCGGGGACGAGGTCGCGCGCGATATCCGCTTCCCGGCCCTTCAATGTCTTTTCCTGAAAAATGTTCTTCAAATCGAAAATCGGCAGGGCGCAGTAGTCCGCGATCGATTTGCCGTGCCAGAGCACCGCCAGCGCTTCGGGATTGAGGCGCTTGCCTTCGCAGGCCTCGCAGGTCCGGTCGACCTCCAGCCACTCGATCCACGAATCGAGCACGTTGTCCTCGGCGCCGGTGCGCGCGCGCTCGTCGGTCCATTCCACTTCCTTGATGTCGAGGCCCGTGCCGTAGCAGGCCGCGCACCAGCCGTGCTTCGAGTTGTACGAGAAGAGCCGTGGATCGAGCTCCGCGAAGCTGCGGCCGCAGGAGCGGCACGCGCGCTTGGTCGAGAACACCTGGATGTTCTTCCCCGTCTGGACGTGGACCACGCCTTTGCCGAACTCGAGGGCTTTCGCGAGCCGCTCGCGCAGCTCTTTCTCGCTGCGCGGGCCGACCTTCACGTAGCCCACCGGCAGCTCGATGCTGTGCTCCTTGAACCGGTCGATGCGCGGGAACGGCCGGACCGGCAGCAGGCTGCCGTCGACGCGCAGCTGCTTGTAGCCCTTCGACGCCGCCCACTTCGCGAGGTCGGTGTACACGCCTTTGCGGTTCACGACGAGCGGCGCGAGGATCACGATGGTCTGGCCGCGATATTCGCGCAGCAGCCGCGCCGCGATCGCATCCTCGCTCTGCGGCTCGATCGGCACCTCGCAGTCGGGACAGTATTGCGTGCCGAGCTTCACGAAGAGCAGCCGCAGGAAGTGGTGGACCTCGGTGAGCGTGCCGACGGTCGACTTGCGCCCGCCGCGGCTGGTGCGCTGCTCGATCGCCACCGTCGGCGGAATGCCGAAGATCGCGTCGACGTCCGGGCGCGAGGCGGCCTGGACGAACTGGCGCGCGTACGCGTTGAGCGACTCCAGATAGCGGCGCTGGCCCTCGGCGAACAGGATGTCGAACGCGAGGGTCGACTTGCCCGAGCCCGAGACGCCGGTCACCACCGTGAAGCGCCCGCGCGGGATCTCCACGTCGATGTTCTTGAGGTTGTGCTCGCGCGCCTTGTGGATGCGGATCGAAGTTCCGAGGTACTTGCCTTTCGGCTCTTCGGCCTTGTGCGGAACCTGGAAAGCGGCTTCGTAATCGCGCAGCGCTTTGCCGGTATGGGATTTTTCGGATCCCATGACCTCTTTGGGCGTGCCTTCGAAGACCAGCTCGCCGCCGGCGGCGCCGCCCTCCGGACCGAGATCGAGGATCCAGTCGGCCGAGCGGATCACGTCGAGGTTGTGCTCGATCACGAGGAGGGAATGGCCGGCGTCCAGGAGCTGGCGGAAAGCGCGCAGGAGCTTCGCGATGTCGTCGAAGTGCAGCCCGGTGGTGGGCTCGTCGAAGAGGAACAGCTTGGTCGTGAACCCGGTGTCCGACACCGGTTTTTCCCGGCTCTTGTTTCTGGCGTCGGACGCCGATTTCATCTCCGCCAGATGCCCCGCCAGCTTCAGCCGCTGCGCCTCGCCGCCGGAGAGCGTCGGCACCGGCTGGCCGAGCCGCAGATACTCGAGGCCGACGTCGACGAGGGGTTTCAGCCGCCTCAGGATGTCGTTGTTGCCCGCGAAAAAGGCGACGGCCTCGGAGACCGTCATTTCGAGGACCGCGGCGATCGACTTGCCGCGGATCTGCACTTCGAGCACTTCGGGCCGGTAGCGCTTGCCGTCGCAGTCGGGGCAGCGCAGGTAGACATCCGAGAGGAACTGCATCTCGACGTGCTCGAAGCCGTTGCCGCCGCAGCTCGGGCAGCGGCCGTTGCCGGAGTTGAAGCTGAAGGTGCCCGCGGTGTAGCCGCGTTCCTTCGCCGCCTCGGTCCTGCAGAAAATGTCCCGGATCTCGTCGAAGGCGCCGACATAGCTCGCGGGGTTGGAGCGCGTGGTCTTGCCGATCTGCGACTGGTCGACCATCACCACCTCGCCGATCTGCTCCGCGCCGCGCAGCTCGCGGAAGGCGCCCGGCGTCTCGGTCGGCTTGCCCTTGTGCTTCAGGAGCGCCGGATAGAGGACATCCTGGATCAGCGTCGATTTGCCCGAGCCCGAGACGCCGGTGACGCACACCAGGCGCTGCAGCGGAATGCGAACGTCGAGATTCTTGAGGTTGTGCTCCGTCGCGCCGAGCAGCTCGAGGTGCTTCTCCGGCGGGCGCGGATTCGCCGCGAGGACCGCCTGGCGCTTGCCCGAGAGGTAGTCGCCGGTGAGCGTGGCGGTTTTCTTCAGCTGCGCGGGCGCGCCGAAGAACACGATCTCGCCGCCGCGCTCGCCGGGCCCCGGGCCCATGTCCATGATGCGATCGGCCGCGAACATGATCTGCGGGTCGTGCTCGACCACCACCAGCGTATTGCCGGCGTCGCGCAGGCGCTTCATCACGTCGATCACCCGGCCCATGTCGCGCGGATGCAGGCCGATGGAGGGCTCGTCGAGGACGAAGAGCGTGTTCACGAGGGAAGTGCCGAGGGCCGTCGTGAGGTTGATCCTCTGCACTTCACCGCCCGAGAGCGTGCGCGACTGCCGGTCGAGCGTGAGATAGCCGAGGCCGACGTCGCACAGGAAGCGCAGGCGCGCGCCGATTCCCTCGAGCAGCATCTCGGCCGCGTCGTCCGGGTCTTTTATCTTCTCGAATTGCTTCTTTACTTCGGAGATCGGAAGAAGCATCAAGTCATGAATCGACTTGCCGTCGATCTTCCACAGCATCGAGTCGGGCTTGAGGCGGGTGCCTGCGCAGGCGGTGCACTCCGTATAGGCGCGGTACTTCGACAGCAGCACCCGGATGTGCATCTTGTAGGCCTTGGTCTCCAGCCACTTGAAGAAACGGCGTACGCCGTACCAGACGCCGGGCCAGGACTTCTTCCAGCTCTGCCACTCGGGCTCGCCTTCGAGGACCCAGGCTTTTTCTTTTTCGGAAAGATTTTTCCACGGGATATCCAGAGGAATGCCCCGCTTCTTTGCATACTTGACGAGGTCGTCCTGGCACTCCTTGAAGCTGGGCGACTGCCAGGGGCGGACGCAGCCCTCCTGCAGGCTGAGCGTCCCGTTCGGCACGACGAGGCCGAAATCCACGCCGATGACCCGGCCGAAGCCCCGGCACGTCTCGCAGGCGCCGAGCGGCGAATTGAACGAGAACGCCGCCGGGGTGGGCTCCGAGTAGTGGATGTCGCAGTCGGCGCAGTGCAGGTCCGACGAATAGCGCCAGGCGGAATCAGGGACAGACCACGATTTTCCTTCCGCGCCGGCTTCGGAAATCGTGGTCTGTCCCTGATTTTCGGGGTAGACGTTCACGCGCCCCTGGCCGATGCGCAGGGCCGACTCGAGCGCCTCCGTCACGCGCTGGCGCTCGACGGCGCCGATGCGCAGCCGGTCCTGGACGACCTCGAGGAGATCCTTGGAGCGCGCGTGGATGCGCGTGTAGCCCTGTCGCTGCAGGAGCTCCTCGATCTCCTTTTCAGTGAAGTTCTTCGGAATCGGGATCGGGAAGGTGATGATGAGCCGCGGATCGCTCTCTTTTGTTTTCCGCGAAAGATCTTCAAAGATGGAAGCCGGCGTGTCGCGGACCACGGGCTTGCCGCAGCCGCGGCAGAAGAGCTTCGCCGCGCGCGCGAAGAGCAGCTTCAGGTGGTCGTTCAGCTCGGTCATCGTGCCGACGGTGGACCGGGACGTGCGCACCGGATTGGTCTGGTCGATGGCGATGGCGGGCGGGATGCCGTCGACCGAGTCGACCTGCGGCTTGTCCATCCGGTCTAGGAACTGGCGCGCGTACGGGCTGAAGGTCTCGACGTAGCGGCGCTGGCCTTCGGCGTACAGCGTGTCGAAGACGAGCGAGGACTTGCCCGAGCCCGAGACGCCCGTGACGACGACGAGCTCGCCGGTCGGGATCGCGACGCTGAGGTTCTTCAGGTTGTTCTGGCGCGCGCCGCTTATTGCGATGGCGTCGCCGGGGACTAGCTCTCGTTTCAAGCCGCCATTATGGCGCGACTTCGGGACTTATTTCGAGCCTGCTTTGCCCTGTTCGTTGTCGGCGACAGTGATATTGCGCATCAGCGCCCCGCAATGGGAACAGTGCACGACGCCGGAGGAGTAGAGCTTGAAGTCGTCGGTGTCGCAGCGCAGGCAGAAGTAATGCGGGGCGCCTTCCGAGGCGTGCGCCGGCGGCGTGACCGCGCGTTTCGGCGCGTTCTGCGGCTTGCGGTAATCCGACAGTTTGACGATGGTTGTCACTAATGCGGCGCCCAGGAGCAATTTGATCCCTTTAATGCTGCATTCCGAGTGCAGATATCTCTGGCAACCACGCTCCGTGAGGACTATGCTCGCGCGAGCGGCACAAAAAACCACGGCGGCGAAACTACGGACGAGGGGAGAACGGCAGGGGATATTTTTATTCTACTTTCCAAGGAGATAGCGATGACCCAACCGCAAGCTGAATTCCTCGACCTCTACAAAGCCGGGCTGAAGAGCGCGGTCGACCTGATGAAGGCCTCCCTCGAAAGCGCCGAACGCCTGCAGCAGCAGCAGCTCTCCGCCATCCGTGGCGCCCTCGAGCAGCACGTCAAGTCCGTCAACGAGCTGAGCAATGCCAAAAGCCTCGACGAGCTCATGGCTTTACAGCAGAAGATGGCCGGCTCGCAGCTCGAGCGAGTGATGGGCTATTGGACCAACCTCTGCCAGGCGGCCGGCCAGAACCAGGCCGCGGCCATGGGCCAGGTGCAGACCCAGATGGCGCAGGCGCGCGACCTCTTCAACGAGACCTACTCGCTCACCGCGCGCGCCACCGAGGAAGCCGCGAAAATCGCCTCGGCGCAGATGTCGAATGCCGGCGCCGGCGTGCGCCAGGCCGAGCAGGCCGCGAAACGGCAGGAGCAGCGCAGGCCGTCGGCCTAGAGCTCACTCCATCTCGTCGATCGAGCGCGGCCAGCTCTTCTTGAGCAGGCGCGAGAGCGATCGGTCGGCGAGCAGCTTGCCGCCGGTCTGGCAGCGGGCGCAGTAGTTCGTCTCGTTCTCGGCGTACCGGATGCGCTGCACCGGCGCGCCGCAGACCGGGCACGGCTTCCCAAAGCGTCCATGCACCGCCATGCCTTCGCGGAAGGCGGTGACTTTTTCCGGAAACTTGTCGTTGGCTTCGGTCCGCAGTCTTGTGATCCAGTCCTTGAGCGTAGCCTGCGTCGCGACGTAGAGGCTTTCCGTTTCCTCCCGGGAAAGATTTTTCGTAAAAGCCAAAGGCGACAACCGGGCGCGATGCAGGATCTCGTCCGAGTAGGCGTTGCCGATGCCGGCGAACAGGTGTGGATCGGCGAGGGCGCGCTTAAGGGTGTGGTTCTCCTTCTTCAGCTGAGCGGAAAAAGCCTCGAGGTCCAGGTCGAAGACTTCAAGGCCGCCGGGGTCCATCGCCCGCAGCGCCGCCTCGCCCTGCACGAGATGCAGCGAGGCGCGCCGCTTGGTGCCCGCTTCGGTGAATGCGAGGGCGCCGCTGTCGAACTCGAATAGCGCAAGCGCGATGCGGCCGGGCGGCTTGGCGCCCGCTTCGAGCCATCGCAGGCGGCCCGCGACCATGAGGTGCAGCACGAGGTAGAGATCGCCTTCGAGGGCGATGACGATTCGCTTGCCGAGGCGGCGCAGGCCGGTGACCAGGCGGCCCTCGGCCGCGCCTATCGGCGGCACCGCCGTGCGCAGGAGGAACGGGTTGAGCAGGCGCACGCGCACGAGCCGGCGGTTCGCAATCCTGCTCTCCAGGCTCTCGAGGTAGACAGTAAGATCGGGCAGCTCGGGCATGAATGCCCCGGAAATTACGCCCAGGAATGTTATGCCTAGAATGGCGCCTCGATGAAGAAGAAAACCCGCAGAAAAGTCTCCAGGGCCCAGCCAAAGCCGTTTCACGAGCGGATCGCCTATTCGCCGATCGTCGACCGGCCACGCCTGAAGCTGCCCGGCGACGCGCGCGTCGCGGTATGGACCATCGTGAACGCTGAGGAGTGGGCGGTCGAGCGGCCGATGCCGCGTACTGTCCTGCCGCCTCCGTACGGCCAGCCGCTGCTCCCCGACCTGCCGAACTGGGCGTGGCACGAGTACGGAATGCGGGTCGGGTTCTGGCGCTTCCTCGACGCGCTGAACCGCTTCAAGCTCAAAGCCACCTTCGCGGTCAACGGCTCGGTCATCCAGAGCTACAAGCCGGTCGCCAAGGCGGCGCTCGACGCCGGCTGGGAGTTCATGGGGCATGGCTACGTGCAGCGCCCGATGCACCACCTGGACGACCAGCGCGCGGCGATCCGGCAGACGATCAAGGCGATCAAGGAGTTCACCGGCAAGCCGCCGCGCGGCTGGGAGAGCCCGGGCCTCACCGAGACCTTCGAGACGATCGATCTGCTCGCCGGCGAGGGCATCGAGTACGTCGCCGACTGGGTGCTCGACGATCAGCCGGTGCGCATCCAGACCGCGAGCGGGCCGATCGTCTCGGTGCCCTACACGGTCGAGATGAACGACATCGCGATGATGCAGATCCAGCACCATCCGTCGCGCGAATGGCTGCGCCGCGGCACCGACACCTTCGACCGGCTGTGGCTCGACGGCGAGAAGACGCCGCGGATCATGGCGATCAGCGTCCATCCCTACATCACCGGCGCGCCGCATCGCATCGCCTATCTCGAGAAGCTGTACGAGTACATCCTCTCGCGCGAGGGCGTGCTGATGTGGACCGGCGCCGAGATCCTCGACTGGTATCTGAAGCACAAGTAATGCCTCCCTCCTATCAAGAACTGTGGCAGCGCGCGGAGCGGCTCCTGCCCGCGCTCCGGGAACGCGCGCCGCGCTGCGAGGAGCTGCGCCACATGCCGGAAGAGACGGTGCGCGACTTTCACGAGGCGCAGCTCTTCCGCATCCAGCAGCCGCGCCGCGTCGGCGGCGCGGAGCTCGAGTTCGCCGCCATCGTGCACTTCGGCGCGCTGCTCGCGCGCGCCTGCGCCTCGACCGCGTGGAACTTCATCAACTTCGCGGCGCACCACCACATGCTCGGCATGTTCACGCCCAGGGTGCAGGACGAGATCTGGGGCGCCTCGCCCGACACGCTGATCGCCTCGTCCTTCGTCTTCCCTGCGGGCAAGGCGCGCAAGGTCGAGGACGGCTATGTGATCTCCGGGCGCTGGCCGTTCTCGAGCGGCGTCGGCCCGAGCGAGTGGAACATGCTGGCCGGCTTCGCCTGGCTGGACGAGAACGCGCCGCCCGAGCAGCGCGTGTTCCTCGTGCACAAATCGCAATACACCGTGCATGACACGTGGTACGCGGGGGGCCTGCGCGGCACCGGCAGCAACGACGTCGAGGTCAAGGAGCAATTCATCCCGGAATACCGCACGATCTCTGTGGCCGACCTCAAGGGTGGGCCGACCCCGGGCAGCGCGGTGAATCCCGGGCCGCTGTTCCAGATCCCGGTGTTCGCGCTGTTCCCGTACATGCTCTCCGGCGTGGCGCTCGGCATCGCCGAAGGGCTGATCGACGAGTTCTCGGCGAAAAGCGGCAAGACCGGCAGGATGACCGGCGCCCGCATCGCGGAAATCCAGAGCACCCAGATCCGCCTCGGCGAGGCGAGCGCGCTGGCGCGCGCCTCGCGCCTCGTGCAGGAAGCCAACTGCCGCGAAGCACAGCAGAAAATAGAGAGCCACGAGGTCCCCGACCTGAAGACCAAGGCCCGCTACCGCCTCGAAGGCGCCTACGCGGTCGAGTGGGCGGTGCGCTCGGTCGATATCATGTTCGGGCTCGCCGGGGCCGCCGGCCTTTACGAGTCGGGTCACGCCGCGCGCGCTTTTCGCGACGCGCACGCGGTGAAGCAGCACTTCTCCTTCAATACCGACATCGCCGGAACGACTTACGGGCGGATCGCGCTCGGCCTGCCGAGCGACAACCAGACGCTCTAAAACGGGGCGTTGCCGGGAGGGAACGGGCGGGCGCTTTTTCTGACTAACAAGTCATGCGCCTGCTGCAGGATAAGATGGAAATTCACGACGTGGAAGTTCTGCTCACCCGGCAAGCCCGCGCGCGGCTTCCCCTCGCGCGCCAGCTTCTTCTCTACCTGGACCCGTTCGCGCTTTTCAAGGACGCCTCGCGCGGTCCGGCGTACCTCCAGGAGATGGCGCTCGCCTATAACCGCGGCCTGCGCTGGCTGCTGGCGTCTTACCTGCGGCGCTGGGTCCTGATCGCCGTGTCGCTTTTCGTCGCGATCGAGCCGGCCGAAGCGGCGGCGGGACAGATCTCGTACGTGCCGGCGGCCGCCTTTGCGGTCGGCTGCTGCATAGCCGTAACTGTTACAGCGTGCACGGCGGTCGCCTACATCCTCCTCGGCCTACCGCGCGACCGCTGACGCGGCACGCCCCTTGCTCGGCCCCCTGTGGTGGAACCGCGACGCATCCTCAGACGGGCCAATATTCTTGCGGTCGACGACAAACGGGCGAACCTTGTCGCCCTCGAGGCGTTGCTCGGGACCGACCACAACCTCCTTTTCGCGAAATCCGGGGACGAGGCGATCGCCATCCTCGAGACGGCGAAGGACGTCGACCTCATCCTGATGGACGTCCAGATGCCCGGGCTGGACGGCTTCGAGACCGCGGCGCGCATCAAGAAGATGAAGCAGTGCCTCGACATCCCGATCATCTTCATCACCGCGGTCTACAGCGACAACCCTTATGTGAGGCGGGGCTACGAGGTCGGCGGCATCGACTATTTCAGCAAGCCGTTCGACCCGGAGATACTGAAAATGAAGGTGGAGATTTACTCCAGCTTCAGGCTCAAGGCCGACCTCCTCAAGGAGAAGGAAAGGCACATCCAGGAGTCCGAGGAGCTGCTGAAGGTCGGGCGGCGCCTGTCGGCGGTGCTCGAGCGGCTCCCCGTGGGCGTGCTTATCGCGGACATCGGAGGCCGGATCTGCCAGACGACCGAGGAGGTGTCCCGGATCCTGAGATCGGGGGAGCCCACGGCGCACGATGCCTACGGCGAGATCCTGGGCTGGTGGAACGAAGGCGGCCAGCAGCTGAAAAGCGACGACGGTCCGCTCGCGCGCGCCTTGCGCCGCGGCGAAGCTTCGCACAGCGAGCTCATCTCGATCCGCTGCTTCGATGGCACCGAGAAGAAGATCCTGGCTTCCGCCGCGCCCCTGCACTCGCTCGATCGGCGCATCGTCGGCGCGGTCGTGGTCATCCAGGATCTGACCGAAAGCAGGCAGATCGAAGCCGACCTCGAGCAGCGCGTCACCAAGCTCGTCGCGCTCGGGGTCGAGCTGGAAGAAAGCACG
>CAYOVM010000084.1:0-3558 GCA_964407355.1 uncultured Enterobacteriaceae bacterium | reverse complement strand
CGAGTCCACAACAGGAGGTAGCCATGCGAGTCAATGAGGCGATGTCGCGCGACGTGCGCGTTTGTACTCCCGGAAGCAGCATCCGCGATTGCGCGAAGATGATGGCGCAGATCGACGCCGGCGCGATGCCGGTCGGCGAGAACGACCGGCTGATCGGCATGATCACCGACCGGGACATCGCGATCCGCGCGGTGGCGGCGGGGAAAGGGCCCGACACGCCGGTTCGCGACGTGATGAGCGTGGACGTCAAGTACTGCTACGAGGACGAGGACCTCGATCACGTCGCGAAGAACATGAGCGACATCCAGGTGCGGCGGCTGCCGGTGGTGGATCGCAACAAGCGCCTCGTCGGCATCGTCTCGCTCGGCGACCTGGCGATGAAGCAAAGGGAGGCCGCGACGCAGGCGGTGTCCGGTGTCTCGAAGCCCGGCGGGCAGCACTCTCAGTCGGCGCGAGCCTGACCTTTTCGGCGGCGCGCCGCTGCCGGAGGGGTTCGTGTACCGCCCCGGCTTCATCGATGCCGAGGCGGAAGCGGCGCTGCTGCGCAGCCTGGAAGGCCTGCCTTTTCAGGAGGCGCAGTACCGCGAGTACACGGCGAAGCGGCGCATCGTGATGTTCCAGACCGTGCCGCCGTTCCTTGCCGGGCTGCGCGACCGGATCGCGTCGTGGCTCGGCTGGCCCCCGTCGGGCATCGCCCATGCGCTCGCGACCGAATATCGCCCCGGCACGCAGCTCGGCTGGCACCGCGACAGTCCCGAGTACGAGGCGCTCGCCGGCGTATCGCTCGGGACGCCTTGCGTCATGCGCCTGCGGCCTCGGCCGGCGAGGGGCGAGGCGCCGGCGCGCAAGGAGATCCTCAAGCTCGATCTGGAGCCCCGCTCGGCGTACTCGATGAGCGGCGCGGCGCGCTGGGATTGGCAGCACAGCATCCCGCCGACGCCGGGGCTTCGCTACTCGATCACCTTCCGGACTGCGCGCAGAACGTAAAATACGCGTCCCCATCGGCGAGGCGGGCGGGTCGTGTATTCGGTGAAGGAGATCTTCTATACGTTGCAGGGCGAGGGCATCAATGCCGGCTCGCCCGCGGTGTTCCTGCGCTTTGCCGGCTGCAACCTGTGGTCCGGGCGCGAGCAGGATCGCGCGTCGGCGGTCTGCCGTTTCTGCGACACCGACTTCGTCGGCACCGACGGCGCGGGCGGCGGCAAGTTCGAGTCCGCCGATCGTCTCGCGCGCGCGGTTCTCGCGGCCTGGCCCGCGGATGCATCGGGGCGATTCGTCGTGTGCACCGGCGGCGAGCCGCTGCTGCAGCTCGACGAGCCGCTTCTCGAGGCGCTGCACGCGCTCGGCTTTCGCGTCGCGGTCGAGACCAACGGCACCCAGCCGGTGCCGCGCGGCATCGACTGGGTTTGCGTGAGCCCGAAGGCCGGCGCGCCGCTGGCGGTGCATGGAGGCGATGAGCTCAAGCTCGTGTTTCCCCAGCACGGCGCCGAGCCCGAGCGGTTCGAGAGCCTCGCGTTCGAGCACTTCCTGCTTCAGCCCATGGACGGACCCGAGCGCGCGCGGAACACCGAGCTCGCGGTCGCCTTCTGCAAATCGCGGCCGCGCTGGCGCCTCAGCCTGCAGACCCACAAGCTGATCGGGATTCCGTAACGTGGAGCTTTCCTACCGCTTCGGCTTCGACGCCGCGCACCAGTTCGGGCATTTCCCGCCGGGCCACCCGAACCACGGCGTGCACGGCCACTCGTTCCAGGCCGAGGTCTGGGTGCGGGGCGAGCCGGACCGCAAGACCGGCTTCATCGTCGATTTCGCGCAGCTCGAGAAAGCCTGCGGCGCGGTTCGCGGCGAGCTCGATCATCGCATGCTGAATCAGATCGAAGGCCTCGAGGTACCGAGCCTCGAGAACCTTTGTGTGTGGATCTGGAAGCGGCTCGCGCCCCGGTTTCCCGGCCTCGCGCGGGTGGCGGTGAGGCGCGATTCGTCCGGCCAGAGCTGCACCTATACGGGCCCCGGTCTCTAGCCTGTCGCCGCACGAACTACCTCGGCACGGAACTGGCACGTTCCGGGGATGGCTACCAGTGTCAGCGACGCGCTCGTCCGGCGCCTAATCGACTGGGGCGTACGCAGGATCTACGGCTATCCCGGCGACGGCATCAACGGCGTAATCGGCGCGATCGCGCGCGCCGGGAAGAAGCTGGAGTTCATCCAGGTGCGCCACGAGGAGATGGCGAGCTTCATGGCCTGCGGCCACGCCAAATTCACCGGCGAGCTCGGCGTCTGTCTCGCCACCTCGGGCCCCGGCGCGATTCACCTGCTGAACGGGCTCTACGACGCCAAGGTGGATCACCAGCCGGTGCTCGCGATCGTCGGCCACACCGCGCGCACGGTGCAGGGCTCGAGCTACCAGCAGGAGATCGACCTGCCGGCGCTGTTCAAGGACGTGGCGAGCGGCTATGCGCCGATGGTGAGCGCCGCGCCGCAGCTGCGCCACGTCGTGGATCGCGCCGTGCGCACCGCGCTCGGCGGGCGCTGCCCCACGTGCATCATCCTTCCCGCGGATGTGCAGGAGCTGAAGGCCGAGGAGCCGCCGCACAAGCACGGCTCGGTCCTCTCCGGCATCGGCTATTCCGCGCCGCGCGTGGTTCCCGCCTCCGCCGACCTGCGCCGCGCCGCCGATGTGCTGAACGCAGGCAAGCGCGTCGCGATGCTGGTCGGCGCCGGCGCGCAGGATGCGACGGCCGAGGTCGTCGAGGTTTCCGAGATCCTCGGCGCGGGAATCGCCAAGGCGCTGCTCGGCAAGGCGGTCGTGCCGGACTCGCTGCCGCAGGTGACCGGGGGCATCGGCCTGCTCGGCTCCCGCCCGACCCAGGAGATGATGATGGGCTGCGACACGCTCCTGATGGTCGGCTCGTCGTTTCCCTACTCCGAGTTCCTGCCCATGGAAGGGCAGGCGCGCGGCGTGCAGATCGACCTCGACCCGCGCATGCTCGCGCTGCGCTATCCGATGGAGGTCAGCCTGGTCGGCGACAGCGCGGAAACGCTGCGTCACCTGATGCCGCTCCTCGAGCGCAAGGCCGAGCGGGGCTGGCGCGAGAAGATCGAGGCCAACGTCGCGGACTGGTGGGAGACGCTCCGCAAGCGCGCGCATCTGAGCGCCTCGCCGGTCAATCCGCAGCGCGTGTTCCATGAGCTGTCGCCGCGGCTTCCGGAAACGGCGCTGCTCGCCTGCGACACCGGCTCGGCGGTGTTCTGGTATTCCCGCCACCTGAAGCTAGGCCCCGCGATGCGCGCCGCGCACTCGGGAAACCTCGCCTCCATGGGCGCGGCGATGCCGTACGCGATCGCCGCGAAATTCGCCTTTCCGGAGCGCCCGGTGATCGCGATGGTCGGCGACGGCGCGATGCAGATGAACGGGCTGAACGAGCTCATCACCGTCGCGAAGTACTGGAAGCGCTGGGCCGACCGGCGGTTCATCGTTCTGGTCCTCAACAACCGCGACCTGAACATGGTGTCGTGGGAGCAGCGCATCATGCTCGGCGCGCCGAAGTTCTCCGGCTCGCA
>CAYOVM010000083.1:0-13521 GCA_964407355.1 uncultured Enterobacteriaceae bacterium | reverse complement strand
GGATGTCGGCCATCGCGGTATCATAAGAGCAATAATGATCAAGAACGCGTGGCGCTATCTCGCCGCCTTCGCCGCCGCCCTGCCGCGCCGCCTTTTCGAGGACCGACTTACGCAGGCCGCGGGCAGCCTGACCTATACGACCCTGCTCTCGATCGTGCCGCTGCTCGCCGTGGCGCTCGCGCTCTCGACCGCCTTTCCCGCCTTCGACCGCGTGATGGACGCGCTGCGCGAATACCTGAACAAGAATTTCCTGCCGGAAGCGCGCGGCATCCATCTGGCGGTGGACCAGCTCAACAGCTTCGCGGCGGGCGCCCGCAGGATGACCGGGGTCGGGCTGGCGGTGCTCGGCATCACGGCGGTGATGCTCATGCTCAGCATCGACGACATCGTGAACCGCATCTTCCGCGTCGAGCGCAAGCGCTCCCTCGGCGCGCGCATCGCGATGTACTGGGCGGTGCTGACCCTCGGGCCGCTGCTGATCGGCGCCGGGCTGTCGATGACGTCCGCGCTCGCGGCGAGCTCGTTCGGCGTGCTCAAGCTCGACGAGCTGGTGCAGACGCTGCTGCGTTTCACGCCGTTCCTGCTCACCTGGGCGGCGCTCACCACGCTCTACATCCTCGTGCCCAACCGGCGCGTGAAGCTGGGCTCCGCGCTTGCGGGCGGCCTGCTCGCCGGGATCGCGTTCGAGCTCGCGAAGCGCGGCTTCGCGACCTTCATAAGCGGCTTCCCGACGTATACGCTGATCTACGGCGCCTTCGCCGGCCTGCTCATCTTCCTCATCTGGATCTACGTCTCGTGGCTGGTCGTCCTGGTCGGCGCCACGTTCACCGCGACGCTCGTCGAGCCCACCGCCGCGCACAGGAGAATGTAGCGTGCTGAAGATCCCCCGCGACGAGCGCCTGATCGTCGCCCTCGACGTGCCGAGCGCGGCTGAGGCGCGCACGCTCGTCGAGAAGCTCGGCGGCGCGGCCTGCTTCTACAAGGTCGGCCTGGAGCTGTTCTCGGCGCCGGGCTACTTCGAGCTCATCCACTGGCTGGCCGGGCGCGGCAACAAGGTCTTCGCCGACCTGAAGCTCTACGACATCCCGGAAACGGTGAGCCGGGCGGTGGCCAACCTGCGCGCGAGCGGCGCGAATTTCGTGACGGTGCACGGCCATCGCTCGGTCATGGAGGCGGCGGAGCGGGAGAAGGGCGCGATGAAGGTCCTCGCCGTCACCGTCCTCACCAGCTTCGACCAGCGCGACCTCGACGAAATGGGCGCGACGAAGACGCTCGAGCAGCTGGTGCTCGCCCGCGCCCGCGGCGCTGCCGAGACCGGGTGCGACGGCGTCATCGCCTCCGGGCTCGAAGCGGCGAGGCTCAAGAAGGAGTTCGGCGAGCGGCTGCTCGTGGTCACGCCGGGAATCCGCCCGGCCGCGGCGAAGCCGGCGGACGACCAGAAACGCACCGTCGATGTCGCGCAGGCGTTCGCGAACGGCGCCGATTACATAGTGGTCGGCAGGCCGATCAGGCAAGCGCCCGATCCGCGCGCCGCTGCGCTTGCCGTCCAGGAGACCCTCGGGAAGATCTTTCCTTCCTAAGCGCCTTCCTTTTGCCCGGAGATGAGATTTTCCAGGACCCTGGCGAGATGCTCGGGCTTCGGCAGCAGCACCCCGTAGAAGAGCTGCGCGTCGCCGCGCCTGATTTCGACGGTCGGGAAGTTCTCGATTTCGCGCTCGCCGACTTCCTCGGCGTCGTCCTCGACGTCCAGCCACGCGAACGCCGCCTGCGGAAAGCGCTCGGCGAGGGCGAGGAATCCCGCCCGGTATTCGCGGCACACGTCGCACCATTCGGCGCACAGGCAGGTCACGGTGAAACCGGGGGCGGCCATACCCTCGATTAGACTTCGAAAATGAACGATCTGCTGCACGCGTTCGCGGGCATCCTCGGCCTGCTGGCCCTCGCCTGGGCGGCGAGCGAGAACCGCCGCGGCGTGCCGTGGCGCGCGGTGGCCGGGGGCCTCGCCCTGCAAGTCGTTCTGGCTTTTCTTTTTTTACGGGTGGAATTCTTAAAGAACGCCTTCCTCAAGCTGAACGACATCCTGCTCGTCCTGGAGAAGGCGACCCAGGCGGGCACGAGCCTGGTGTTCGGCTTTCTCGGCGGCGGGCCGGCGCCGTTCGCGGTGACCGACGCGAATGCGACTTTCGTGCTCGCGTTCCGGGCGCTGCCGCTGGTGCTGGTGATCAGCGCGCTCTCGGCGCTGCTCTTTCACTGGCGCGTGCTGCCGGCGATCGTGCGCGGCCTTTCCTTCCTGCTGGAGAAGCTGATGGGCGTGGGCGGCGCGGTGGGCCTCTCCACGGGCGCGAACGTGTTCGTGGGCATGGTCGAGGCGCCGCTTTTCATCCGGCCTTACCTCGCCAAAGTGTCGCGCGGCGAGCTCTTCGCGATCATGGCGGGCGGCATGGCGTCCATCGCGGGGACCGTGCTCTTTCTCTACGGCACGATCCTGCGGCCGGCGTTGCCGGACGCGGTCGCGCATCTGCTCATCGCCTCGATCCTCTCGGCGCCGGCCGCGCTGGTGATCGCCTTCATGATGGTGCCGCCCCAAGGCGCGGCCACGGGCGGCGGCATCGAGCTGGTGGACGAGGCAAGCGGCAGCATGGATGCGCTGACGCGCGGCACGCTCGAAGGCGCGCAGCTCCTGCTCAACATCGTCGCCATGCTGGTCGTCTTTGTCGCGCTGGTGTCGCTCGTCAACCTGACCCTCGAATGGGTGCCGCACGGCGCCGGGGCGCCCTACACGCTGCAGGGCATGCTCGGCTGGGCGCTCGCTCCGCTCGCCTGGCTTGCCGGGGTCCAGTGGGACGAGGCGCGGCAGGCCGGCGCGCTGCTCGGCACCAAGACCGTCCTGAACGAGTTCGTCGCCTACCTGGAGCTTTCGAAGATGACGGAGATGTCTGCGCGCAGCCGCCTGCTTCTTACGTATGCGCTGTGCGGCTTCGCGAATTTCGGCAGCCTCGGGATCATGATCGGCGGCCTGGGGACGATGTGTCCGGCGCGGCGCGGCGAGATCGTGACGCTTGGAATGAAGTCGATACTTGCGGGAACCCTGGCGACTTGCCTTACCGCCGCTACCGTCGGCCTGATTTTGTAGTTCGTCTACTACAACAGGATCACGCTTTTTGGGATATGCGGGCCCCCCCACGGCCTCTAGCATCGATTCGCCATGAAACCCGACGTGCTGGAAAAGCTTTCCGATTCCCGCGACTTCTACGCGCTCGTCAAGGGCGTCCTCTCGCTGTGCGAGCCTTTCGGCCCGGTGCACGCGTTCAGGCTGATACACAATCGCGGCGCTTCGCGCGTCGCCTGCTTCATCGAGCTCGAGTCGCCCAAGCAGCAGCCGGCGCTTGCACGGTCGCTTGGCACCCGCACCCTGAACGGCGGGGTGTGCCTCGACATTCCGGTGCGCAAGGATTTCGCCACTGGCGGCAAGGTGGTCACGCTCGCATCGCCGGCGCCCGGCGTGGAGCCGCGCCTTCCGCCGCAACCCGCAGTGCGCATCGCGAATACCGCCTCTGCCTCTAATACTCAGGCGAGCGCCTGATACGGTTTCCCCCTTGCATACGCACCTCCCTCCCTTCGTGCGTATGTAGGTATCCGACCCCGGTCCCCCTACCGGGGTCTTTTTTTATGGGCCCGCTTTTTTATGGACCTGTCTCGCGACCGCCCGGCCCCTAGCGTCCTGTTCATAGCGCCGGAATGCGCGCCGCTCACCAAGACGGGGGGCCTCGGCGACGTCTGCGGCGCGCTGCCCGCGGCGCTGCGACGGCTCGGCGTCGACGTGCGGATGCTGATGCCGGGCTATCCGGACGTGCTGGCGGGGACGAACGGCGTCGAGCTCGCGAAGGTCTCGCTGCTCGGCGTCGAGGGGCGCCTCCTGGGCGCCCGGATGGCGGGCCCGGCCGAGGACGTTCCGCTGCTCGTGCTGGATTGTCCCTCCCTCTACGCAAGGGCGGGCGGGCCGTATCAGTCGGCCGGGGGCGAGGACTGGCCCGACAATCCGTTGCGCTTCGCGATGCTTTCGAAGGTCGCCGCGGTGCTCGGCTGCGAGCGCACGCCGCTGCGCTGGAAGCCCGAGGTCGTGCATTGCCACGACTGGCCGGCGGCGCTCGCCGCGGCCTACCTGCGCCTCGAGCGCTCGCGCCACGCGGCCTGCCTGCTCACCATCCACAACCTTTCCTTCCAGGGCAACTTCGACCGCGCCCTGATGCCCGCGCTGCGCCTGCCCGAGGAGCTCTTCACAATGGACGGCGTGGAGTTCCACGGCCGGCTGTCGTTCCTCAAGGCGGGCATCGTGTATTCCGACGCCATCAACACGGTCAGTCCCTCGTACGCGCGCGAGATCCAGACCGCGGAGCTCGGCTGCGGCATGGACGGCCTCCTGCGCTCGAGGCACGAGGTGCTGAGCGGCGTCCTGAACGGGATCGATACGGCGATCTGGGATCCGGCGGCGGACCCCCGCATCGCACAGCGCTACGACGCGTCCAGCCTGCCCCTGAAGGCGAAGAACAAGGAGGCGCTGCAGCGGCGCATGGGCCTCGCGGTCGATCCGGCGCTGCCGTTGCTCGGCATGGTCGGGCGCCTTACACAGCAGAAGGGCATCGACCTCGTGCTGGGCGCGGCGCAGGCGCTGGCATCGCTCGGCCAGCTCGCGATCCTCGGCTCGGGCCAGCGCGAGTACGAGAACGCGCTGCGGCTGCTCGCCCTGCGCTATCCGGGCAGGATCGCGGTGCAGGTGGGCTTCGACGAGGGTCTCGCCCACCTCATCGAGGCGGGCGCCGACATGTTCCTGATGCCCTCGCGCTTCGAGCCCTGCGGCCTGAACCAGATGTACAGCCAGCGCTACGGCACGCCGCCCATCGCGCGCGCCACCGGCGGCCTCGCGGACACGATCGCCGACGGCGCGACGGGCTACCTCTTCGAAGAGGCGAAAGAAGAAGCGCTTGTGAGAGCCGTGGAGCGCGCCCTGGCGGCGTACGGGAATCCCGCCGCCTGGCGCGAGGTGCAGCGCGCCGCGATGGCGCGCGATTTCAGCTGGGATGCAGCGGCTCGTCGATACGCCGATCTGTACCTGCGACTCGCCACGCTGGAGCGGGCCTGAGCGGCTCGGCGGCCGGGGACTCGATGCCGTGCTCGATCGTCTCGGCGGCGACCGCCCGCTCCTTCCAGTCGCGCAGCTTGGCGAGCAGCGCGGCGTCGTGCTCGCCGCGGATCGGCCAGCGGCGATTCCAGAGATTGAAGCGCGGCTGCGGTCCCATCGCGTCCTGCTGCGCCGCCGCCAGCGCGGTCAGCGTCCCGACGTCGCGCCAGTAGCCGCGCTCCTCGTGCTCCTGGACGCCGGGCACGTGGTTCGCGGCGAAATCGTAGGCGTAGACGCGCGACCGGCCCGCGATGCGCGGGAGGATGTCGCGGCCGAAATCGGTGTCGCCCAGCCGGCGCGACTCCTTCAGCAGCTTCTCCAGCACCGCCGGATCGAACAGATAGTTGCCCATCGAGGCGTGGACGCGGCGCGGATTGTCCGGAATCGTCGCCGGCGCCACCGGCTTCTCGCGGAACTCGCGCACCCGGCCGTCGGCGCTCGCGGAGACGACGCCGAAGGAGGACGCGTGCTCGACCGGCACCGGCACGGTCGCGATCGTCACCTCGGCATCGCGGGCCCGGTGGAAGGCGGCCATCTGCCGCACGTCCATACGGTAGATATGGTCGGCGGCGAACACCGCCACGAGGTCCGGCGAATGCGCCTGCAGCAGCTCGAGCTGCTGGTACACCGCGTCGGCCGTGCCCTTGTAGTGGCCACCGAGGGTGTTGGAGCGCGGCAGGAGCACCTTGATCACGCCCCCCGAGTCCGCGAACCAGGGCGCCCAGGCGTTCTCGATATGCGAGACGAGCGAGGCGGGCTTGTACTGGGCGAGCACATAGACAGTCGAGATCTTCGAGTTGACCAGGTTGCTCAGGACGAAATCGATGATGCGGTAGCCGTTGGCAAAGTGCAGCGCGGGCTTCGCATGCTCGGCGGTCAGCGGGTAGAGGCGCGAGCCTTCACCGCCGGCCAGGACGAGGGCAACGATTTTCATGGGGGCCGCCGTTTCTTTCGAAGAATTTGTCGTTGGAAAAATGAGCTTGCGCGACGCATATTAGAGAGCCGTAGTGCTTCCTACTATCAAGCGGACTGGGTAATTCTTGTAGCGCCGACCTGACCAAAAGTAGCCGTCGCGCGACACGGAATTCACGCGGCGGCGATAGTGCAGCCGCGGCACGGGCCCTAAGATCAGCGCACGCCTCAACCCGAGCAGGGGTCCAAGCCATGGTCTCCACCCGCACCTCCGAGAACAAAACCACCACCATCCTTGCGCTGGCCGCCCTCGCCGCGACGGTCTTCATCGTCGGCTCCGGGCGGGCGTTCGCGCCGGACCGCGACGCCGCCTGCCTTGCTCCGGCCGACCCGGGCGACGCCCAGGCGAGCGTCGAGGAGCCGCGGGCGCTGGATCCCATGCAGCGGGCGCTCGTCGAGCACCTCTCCAGGCGCTTCTTCATCGCGACCGGGGCGACCGAGCGGATGGTCGGCGCCGCCCACCGCGCGGCGCAGACGGTCGGCCTCGATCCGCTGCTGGTCCTCGCGGTGATCTCGGTCGAGTCGCGCTTCAACCCCATAGCCGAGAGCGTGATGGGGGCGAAGGGGCTGATGCAGATCATCCCGAAATACCACCGCGCGAAGCTGCTCGAGCACGGCGGCGACGAGGCGGTCTTCGACCCGGAGAGCAATATTCTGGTCGGCACGCGGATCCTGCAGGAATACATCTACCGCACGGGCACGCAGGAAGCGGGGCTGCAAAGCTACAACGGCGCGTCCCGCGACGGCTCCGCCCAGTACGCGCAGAAGGTGATGGCCGAGCGCGACCGCCTCGAGCACGTGGTGCGAAGCGCGCTCTCCCGCCATCGCGCGGCCGCGGCGGAAAGCGCCTCGCGCGGAGGATGATGCCTCCAACAAAGACCATTCCCGCATAAGCTCGCGGGATGGAAGCTCCGTCGCGGCCGTTCGTCGCCCCGCGCACCGTCCTGCGCGGGCGGCCCTATCCATTGGGCGCCACCTGGGACGGCTCGGGCGTCAACTTCGCGCTTTATTCGGAGCGCGCCGAGCGCGTGGAGCTGTGCCTTTTCGAGCCGAAGGGCCGCCGCGAGCTCGAGCGCCTGGAGCTGCGCGAGCGCACCGACTTCGTCTGGCATTGCTACCTGCCCGATGCGCGGCCGGGGCAGCCGTACGCGTACCGCGTCCATGGCCCGAGCCATCCCGCGCCGGGCGATCGCTTCAATCCGCAGCGGCTGCTGCTCGACCCTTACGCGCGCCTCATTACCGGGCCGATCTCCGCCGGGGCCGCCCGATGCCAGGTGGTGGATTCGGCGTTCAGCTGGGACGACGACCGGCCGCCGCGCATTCCGTGGAGCGACACGATCCTCTACGAAGCGCACGTGAAGGGCCTGACCCGGCTGCATCCGGAGGTGCCGCAGCAGCTTCGCGGCACCTATGCCGCGCTCGCCTCGGCGCCTTTGATAAGCCATTACAGGAAGCTGGGCATCACCGCGATCGAGCTGCTGCCGATCCACGCCATGGTCGACGACAAGCGCCTTCTGCAGCACGGCCTGCGCAATTACTGGGGCTACAACAGCATCGGCTACTTCGCTCCGGACCTGCGCTACAGCGCCACCGGCACGCTGGGCGAATTCAAGACGATGGTGAAGACGCTGCACGCGGCGGGCATCGAGGTCATCCTGGATGTGGTCTACAACCATACGGGCGAGGGCGACCACCACGGGCCGACGCTGTGTTTTCGCGGCATCGACAACGCGGTTTACTACCGGCTCGACCCGGAGAATCCGAAGCGCTACATCGATTACACGGGCACGGGCAACACTCTCAATGCCGCGCATCCCGCGGTGCTGCAGCTCGTCATGGACAGCCTGCGCTACTGGGTGAGCGAGATGCACGTCGACGGCTTTCGCTTCGACCTCGCCACCGCGCTCGCGCGGGGTGAATATGCTTTTGAGAAAAATTCTTCATTCCTTTCCGCGGTGCGGCAGGACCCGACCCTCTCGCAGGTGAAGCTGATCGCCGAGCCGTGGGATCTCGGCGAGGGCGGTTATCGCGTCGGCGGCTTTCCGCCGGGGTGGTCGGAATGGAACGACAAGTACCGCGACGCCGCGCGCTCCTACTGGCGCGGCGACGAGGGGACCATCGGCGAGATCGCCGCGCGCCTGTCGGGCTCGCCGGACCTGTTCGCGGCGAGCGGGCGCGGCCCCGCCGCGAGCATCAACTTCGTCACCGCGCACGACGGCTTCACGCTCCAGGACCTGGTGAGCTACAACGCCAAGCACAACGAGGCGAACCACGAGGACAACCGCGACGGCTCCGACCACAACCGCAGCTGGAATTGCGGGGTGGAAGGGCCCACGGCGCAAGCGCAAATAAGTTCTTTACGTGAAAAACAGAAGCGAAACCTCTTGGCAACCCTGTTTTTCTCGCGCGGCGTGCCGATGCTGCTCGCCGGCGACGAGCTCGGCCGCACGCAACAGGGCAACAACAACGCCTACTGCCACGACAGCGAGCTCTCGTGGATCGAATGGGGGCTCGATGCCGCGGGGCGCGATCTGCTCGAGTTCACCGCCCGGGCGGTCGGCCTGCGCAAGGCCTCCGAGGCGTTCCGGGCGAGAAACTATGCGAAGGACCTCGCATGGCTTACCCCGCAAGGCAGCGAGATGGCGCAGGCCGACTGGGCGATGCCGTTCGCCCGCTGCCTCGGGATGCAGACGGGCGAGCTGCTCCTGCTATTGAACGCTCACGACGGGGAGATCTCTTTCGTTCTTCCCGGGGAATCCTGGCAGGTCCTGATGGACACCGCTTCCGGGGAAGAAAAAAACGTGAATGTCGAAAAAACCTATCCCTTGAAGAGCAGATCCCTGGTTCTACTGGCTAGACCCAGGTCATCAGCCCCAGCTCGAACGGATGAGTAAGCAGCTCGTGGCGCGGATAGACGCGGATGCGGTAGTCGAGCTTGCCGGAGAGGCCGGGCTTCAGGTCCAGGGAATATTTCTGCTCGTTTGAATCGGTCGTGCCGGCGGGCGCGAGGTCGTGCTTGTGCTGCATGCCGTCGCGCGGCTCGCGGGCAAGGAGCAGCTCGACGCGCACGTCCGAGGGCTGCAGGCCGTTCAGCTTCACCGCCACCTCGACCGGAATGGTTTCGCCGAATACGATGCGGCTCTTGGGGGTATCGAGCCGCCGCGCGACCACGCCGGGCCACGCGGCGCGCACGCGCGCTTTCCATGCGGCGACGTTCTTCGCGCCGTCGAACGCGTTTTCCGCGTAGCGGTGTCCCTGGCGCGAGGCGGGCAGGTAGAACTTCGACACGTACTCCCCGAGCATGCGCGAGGCGTCGAAGCGCGGAAGGATCGAGGCGATCGAGCGCTTCGCGATGCGCACCCACTCGGGCGAATAGGTGCCCGCCGCCGGGGGGCTGCTCCTGTGCTCGGCGCCGCCCGCCGCGCCCCGGCCGTCCCGGTTGTAGTAGAGCGGGATCACGTGGTGCTGCAGGATCTCGTAGAGCGTGCGGGATTCCTCGTGGTCGCGCCGGTGCGGGTCGAGCTCGGGCGAGGCGGGCTTGATCGCCCAGCCGTTCTCGGTGTCGTAGCCCTCGTCCCACCAGCCGTCGAGCACCGAAAGGTTGATCACGCCGTTCATGCCCGCCTTCATGCCCGAGGTGCCGGAGGCCTCGAGCGGGTACACGGGATTGTTCAGCCACACGTCCACCCCCGATACCAGGCGCCGCGCGATGTGCAGGTCGTAGCCCTCGATGAACAGGATCCGCCCTTCGAACTCCTCCTGCCGGGCCATGTGCGCGATGGTGCGGATCAGCTCCTGTCCCGGCTCGTCCGCGGGATGCGCCTTGCCGGCGAAGAGGAACAGCACCGGCCGGTCGCGGTCGGCGAGGATGCGGCGCAGGCTGTCGAGATTGTTGAAGAGCAGCGTCGCGCGCTTGTAGGTGGCGAAGCGCCGGCCGAACCCGATGGTGAGGACGTCGGGGCGCGCCGGGTCGACGAAGCGCAGCAGGCGCTCGAGGTGCGACTCGCTGCCGTGGTTGCGCGCGTGCTGCACCGCCATCCGGTGGCGCACCATGTGGAACATGCGCGCCTTGATGTCCTGGCGCACGCTCCAGAAGATGTGGTCCGGGATGTCGCGGATCTTTTCCCAGATCCCGGGATAGCCGAGGCGGTGCATCCAGCCCACGCCGAGATAGCGCTGCAGCACCTCGCTCCACTCCGGCGCGAGGAACGTGGTGACGTGCACGCCGTTGGTGACGTAGTCGAGCGGGTTCTCCTCCGCGGAGATCTGCGGCCAGAACTCCTTCAGCAGGCGCGCCGACACGCCGCCGTGGATGCGCGACACGCCGTTGTGATAGCGCGAGCCGCGGATCGCGAGCGCTGTCATGTTGAAGTCGCCGCCGGTCGGCGGGCGCGCAAGGGCGGTGACGCGCTCGGTCGCGCCGAGCTCGGGGAAGCCGCTCTTGAGATAGGGCGTCACCGTATGGTCGGGGAACTGGTCGTGGCCCGCCGGCACCGGCGTGTGCGTGGTGAACACGGTGTTCGCGGCGACCGCCTCGAGCGCGGCATCCGGGTCGAGGCCTTCGGCCACCGCCGCCCGCACCCGCTCGAGGATCAGGAACGCGGCGTGGCCCTCGTTGATGTGCCACACCGTCGGCCGCACGTTCATCGCGGCGAGCGCGCGCACCCCGCCCACGCCGAGCACCATCTCCTGCTCGACGCGCGTGGTGCGGTCGCCGCCGTAGAGGCGATGCGCGATCGCGCGGTCGCGCTCGCTGTTCTCGGCGATGTCCGTGTCGAGCAGGAACAGGCGCACGTGCCCGATCCGCGCCTGCCATACCTTCGCCACGATCTTCCTGCCCGGAAACGCGATCTCGACCTTCAGCTCGGTGCCGTCCTCGCGCTTCACCGGCTCGATCGGCATGTCCTCGAACTCCGAGTCCGAGTACGTGGCGCGCTGGCGGCCCTCGCCGTCGACCGTCTGCACGAAGTAGCCCTGCCGGTAGAGCAGGCCCACGGCGACGAAGGGAAGCTGGAAGTCGCTCGCCGCCTTGCAATGGTCGCCCGCGAGGATGCCCAGGCCGCCGGAGTACGTCGGCAGGCTCTCGTGCACGCCGAACTCGGCGCAGAAGTAGGCGACCAGGTCTCCGGGCCGGAAGCCGCCGCCGTTCTGGCTGAGCGGCGGCTCGGCGAGGTACGCGTCGAACGCGGCGAGCACCCGGCCCAGGCTGTCGAGGAAGGCGGGGTCGGCGGCGGCGTCGAGCAGCTTCTGCTCGTCGATGCGCTTGAGCATGGCCTTGGGGCTGTGCCCCACCGCGTCCCACAGCGACGGATTCAGCCGCGCGAACAGCGCTCGTGTGTTGCGATCCCAGCTGTACCAGAGGTTGCCCGCCAGCTCTTCGAGCCGGGCGAGGCGCTTCGGGATTCGTGGGTTGACTTCCAGGGTGAAGCGGGTACCGGGACGCATGGAAAAAATTCTACCGAACGCAGTCTCGCGCGCGCGACCGCGTTCGCTGAAAAATCAAGCCTGTCGCCGAATCACTACGCGAGTGGCCAGGCCGGACGCGTTTAAGGAATCGGAACGGCGGCGAGGAGCTGCGCGCCCACGTCCATGCGCCGCTGCACGTCGTGCGCCGGCCGCAGGCGGTGCGCGGCGACCCCGGGGAGGATGGCTTGCACGTCCTCCGGGATCACCTTGTCGCGGCCTTCGAGCATCGCCCAGGCGCGGGCCGAATGCACCACGGCGAGCGCGGCACGCGGCGAGAGGCCCGCGACGTAGTCGGGCGAGCGCCGTGTGTGCTCGACGATCGCCTGCACGTAGTCGAGCAGCGCCGGCGCGACGTAGATGCGCTGCACCGCCGCCTGCAGCTCCATCAGCTCCGCGGGCGACATGCACGGGTCGAGCGTGGCGAGCAGGTCGCGCCGGTCGGCGCCGGAGAGCAGGGCGCGCTCGGCGTCGCGGTCGGGATAGCCGAGCTCGATGCGCATCATGAAGCGGTCGAGCTGCGATTCGGGAAGCGGGAAGGTGCCGACCTGCTCCGAAGGGTTCTGCGTGGCGATGACGAAGAACGGCTCCGGCAGCTTGCGCGTCTCGCCTTCGGCCGTGACCTGGTGCTCCTCCATCGCCTCGAGCAGCGCCGACTGCGTCTTCGGCGTCGAGCGGTTCACCTCGTCGGCGAGGATCACCTGGGAAAAGATCGGGCCGGGATGGAACTTGAAGCTGCCGCTGTCGCGCTCGTAGACCGCCACGCCGAGGATGTCGGCGGGCAGCATGTCGCTCGTGAACTGGATGCGCTGGAAGTGCAGGCCGAGCGATCGGGCAAGGACATGGGCGAGGGTCGTCTTGCCGACGCCCGGCAGGTCCTCGATCAGCAGGTGTCCGCGCGCGAGCACGCAGGCGAGCGCGAGGCGCAGCTGGGGCTCCTTGCCGAGGATGATCTGGCTCGCCGCCGCGATGACCCGGTTGATCGGCGACGCCGCGCCGGGGCGTGGAGTGAACTCGGCTTTCAGAAGCACCTTTTCCCTCGCATTTGTATCCCGAGTTTCACCCTGCGAAGCATGCGACGATTGTACTCGATGCGCTAAGATTGAGACCGCATGAGCGTTGCATTCGTCACACATTCCGACTGCCTGAAGCACGACATGGGCGCGCAGCATCCCGAGCGCCCGGCGCGCCTCAGCGCGATCGAGGACCAGCTGATCGCTTCCGGCATCGGCCAGCACCTGACGCGGTTCGAGGCGCCGCTCGCCACCGACGAGCAGCTCGCGCGCGTGCACCCGATCGAGTACGTGAGCGCCATCCGCGATGCGGCGCCGAAGCAGGGCACCGTGCACCTCGACCCCGACACCGCCATGAATCCCTTCACGCTGCAGGCGGCGCTGCGCGCTGCGGGTGCGGCGGTTCTCGCGGTTGATTTAGTATTAACAAATAAATTTTCTTCTGTGTTCTGCAGCGTGCGCCCTCCCGGCCACCACGCCTGCCGCGCCCGGCCGATGGGCTTTTGCATCTTCAACAACGTCGCGGTGGCGGTGCGCCACGCGATCCACGCGCACGGCCTCGAGCGCGTCGCGGTCATCGACTTCGACGTGCACCACGGCAACGGCACCGAGGACATCTTCGAAGGCGACGAGCACGTGCTGATGGCGTCGATCTTCCAGCACCCGTTCTACCCGTACAGCGGCGCCGACGATCCGGCGCGCAACATGGTGAACGTCCCGCTCCCCGCGGGCGCCGGCTCGCGCGAATTCCGCGAGGCCGTCACGGAAGCCTGGCTGCCCGCGCTGGAAGACTTCGCGCCCGAGCTCGTCGTCTTCTCCGCCGGCTTCGACGCCCACGTGGAAGACGACATGGCGATGCTGCGCTTCGCCGATGCCGACTACGGCTGGGTCACC
>CAYOVM010000082.1:0-13596 GCA_964407355.1 uncultured Enterobacteriaceae bacterium | reverse complement strand
TGGTGCTGCAGTTCGGCGGCGGCACCATCGGCCACCCGATGGGCATCCAGGCCGGGGCCGTCGCCAACCGCGTGGCGCTGGAGGCGATGATCCTCGCGCGCAACGAGGGCCGCGACTATCTGCGCGAAGGCCCGCAGATCCTCGAGGCGGCCGCCCGGTGGTGCGCGCCGCTCAAGGCCGCGCTCGATACCTGGAAGGACATCAGCTTCAACTACGAATCGACCGACACGGCGGATTTCGTGCCGACCGCGACGGCGAGCGTCTGAGGTTCAACGAAAGGGCCGATCATGATGACCAACCACGGCAGCCGCATCACGCAAGGCCAGTTCTCGTTCCTGCCCGACCTGACCGACGCGCAGATCACGGCGCAGCTCGAGTACGCGCTGCGAAAGGGCTGGGCGGTGAACGTCGAGTACACCGACGATCCGCATCCGCGCAACACGTATTGGGAAATGTTCGGCATGCCGATGTTCGACCTGAAGGACCCGGCCGGCATCCTGGCCGAGATCAACGAATGCCGAAAAACCTTCCCGAATCACTACATCCGGGTGACGGCGTTCGACAGCACGCGCGGCGTGGAATCGCCGCGCATGTCCTACATCGTCAACCGCCCGAAGAAAGAGCCCGGGTTCGCCCTGGTGCGGGAGGAGCGCAGCGGCCGCAGCCTGGGCTACACCGTCCGCTCTTATGCGGCCGACAAACCCGAAGGCGAGCGTTACTGAAGGCGCAGGAGCGATGAGCGCCCGGCCTCTGCTCATGGATAGTCCTCAGCCGGGAGCTCCCATGGCCGATCTCGAGGCGCTGTTTCGCCAATCGAAGGTCGGCGAAGTGCTCGAGGCGCTGGAGCGCGACCTGGTCGGGCTCGCGCCGGTGAAGACGCGCATCCGCGAGATCGCGGCGCTGCTGCTCGTGGACAAGCTGCGCGCCGCGCACGGCCTCTCGGCCGGAGCGCCTTCCCTGCACATGTCCTTTACCGGCAACCCCGGGACCGGCAAGACGACGGTGGCGCTGCGGATGGCGGAGATCCTTCACCACCTCGGCTACCTGCGCAAAGGGCACCTCGTGGCGGTCACCCGCGACGACCTGGTCGGCCAGTACATCGGCCATACCGCGCCGAAGACGCGCGAGGTGCTGAAACGCGCGATGGGCGGGCTGCTGTTCATCGATGAGGCCTACTACCTCTACCGTCCGGAAAACGAACGCGACTACGGGCAGGAGTCGATCGAGCTCCTGCTGCAGGTGATGGAGAACCAGCGCGACGACCTGGTGGTGGTGCTCGCCGGCTACAAGGACCGCATGGAGCGCTTTTTCCAGAGCAACCCGGGGATGTCGTCGCGCGTCGCGCACCACATCGACTTCCCCGACTACGGCGATGCAGAGCTGTTCGCGATCGCCCGGCTGATGCTCGCGAGGATGAACTACTCGCTGAGCGGCAGCGCGGAGCAGGCGCTCGCGGAATATATCGCGCTGCGCCGGCGCCAGCCGCATTTCGCCAACGCCCGCTCGATCCGCAATGCGCTGGATCGCGCCCGCCTGCGCCATGCCAACCGCCTCTTCGAGCGGCGCGAGGCGGCGCTGACCCGCGAAGATCTGATGACGATCGACGCCGGCGACATCCGCGCGAGCCGCGTTTTCTCGCAAGTGTCCGACGCGGAGGCGCCGTGACGCTCCAAGCCCTGATCTTCGACGTCGACGGCACGTTGGCCGATACCGAGGAAATCCACCGCCAGGCGTTCAACGCCGCGTTCGTCGAGGCGGGCCTGGACTGGATCTGGGGCCGCGTAAAGTACGGCGCGCTGCTGCGCACGACCGGCGGCAAGGAGCGGATGCTCCGCTACATAGACTCGCTGGACGAGCCGGCGCCGCGCAAGGATGCGCTGAAGCAGGCGGTGCCGCTCGTGCACCGCGTCAAGACCCGCCTCTTCGCCGAGTTGATCGGCTCCGTGAGGCTGCGCAGCGGGGTCGAGCGCCTGCTGCGCGAAGCGCGTCACGCGGGCATGCGCCTCGCGCTCGCTTCGACCACGACGCCGGCGAACGCGGCGGCCCTCCTCGGCGCCACGCTCGGCCCGCAAGCCCTGGGCTGGTTCGAAGTCACGGTGCTAGGCGACGAGGTGCCGCGGAAAAAGCCCGCGGCGGACGTCTATCTGGCCGCGCTCGAGCGCCTCGGGCTTCCCGCCGAGCGCTGCGTCGCGTTCGAAGACTCCGCGCACGGCGTGAGCGCCGCGCGCGCCGCGGGACTCTACACGGTCGTGACGCCGACGTTCTGGACCATGGATCAGGACTTCTCCGCCGCGCAGCTCGTCCTGCCTAGTCTCGGCGATCCCGAGCATCACCTGCCCGACGAAGGCCGCCGGACGCTGCGCGTGCCGTATCTCGATCTGACGGAGCTCGAGCGGCTGCATGCCGCCTGGTTGGCGCAGCGCGCTTCCCCCGCCGGAAAGGAGGCGCGTGCCTAAGCTCGTTGAGCGCATCCGCGCCGTCGCCTTCGATCTCGACGGCACGCTGGTGGACAGCGCGCCCGACATCGCCGACGCCGCCAACGCTATGCTGAAGCAGCTCGGCCATCCCCTGCTCGCCGATGGCCGCATCGCCGCGATGATCGGCGGCGGAGTAGACCGCCTGGTCGAGCGCGCGCTCGCCGAGAGCACGGGCGCCGCGCCGCGGGCCGCCGAGCGGCGCACCGCCGCGGATCTCTTCCGGCGCGAATACGCGGCGCACCTCTTCGTGCGCAGCCGCGTGTTCCCCGGCGTGGTGGAAGGCCTGATGGCGCTCGCGAATTGCGGATTGCGGCTTTGCTGCGTGACCAACAAGGCGCGCCTTTTTGCGCTGCCGCTCCTCGAGGCGGCGGGGCTCTCGAGGCACTTCGCGTTCGTGCTTTGCGCCGATCACCGCCCCGAGAGCTTCAAGCCGGGGCCGGAGCTGCTGTTCGTGGCCTGGCGGCGGCTGCAGATCCGGCCCGAAGAGCTCCTGTGCGTCGGAGACTCGGGCACCGATGTCGCGGCGGCCCGCGCCGCCGGTTGCCCGATCGCGGCGGTTTCCTACGGCTACCACGGAGCGCAGCCGATCGCGTTCGAGCGACCGGACTGGATCATCGGCAGCCTGGCCGAGATTTGCAGCCTGCAGATCCCCCGCACGGCTTCCGCCGCCTGAGGAGGCCACGATGCTCGCGGACCGCACTACGCTGACCCAGTTCCTCATCGAGGAGCGCCGCCGCTATCCCGAGGCGAGCGGCGACTTGAACGCGCTCATCCTCGACGTCGCGCTCGCGTGCAAGGCGATCGGCAAGGCGGTGGCCTACGGCGCGCTCGGCGGCGTGCTGGGCAGCGCCGCCACCGCGAATGTCCATGGCGAGACGCAGAAGAAGCTCGATCTGCTCGCCCACGACGTCTTCGTGCGCTGCAACGAATGGGGCGGGCTGCTCGGCGCGATGCTCTCCGAGGAGATGGAGGAGATCTACGCCATTCCGCCGCGCTACCCGAAGGGCAAATACCTGCTCGCCTTCGATCCGCTCGACGGCTCGTCGAACATCGATGTGAACGTGGCGGTCGGCAGCATCTTCTCGATCCTGCGCGCAGCGCGGCCCGGGACGGACGCGGCGGCAGCGGACTTCCTGCAGCCGGGCGCGCAACAGGTGTGCGCCGGCTACGCCATCTACGGCCCGTCGACCATGCTGGTGCTCACGGTCGGACGCGGCGTGCACGGCTTCACGCTCGAGCCGCAGCTCGGCGAATTCATCCTCAGCCACCCCGATATCCGGGTCCCGGCGGCGACCAGCGAATTCGCCATCAACGCCTCCAACAGCCGCTTCTGGGAGCCGGCGGTGAAGCGCTACGTCGACGAGTGCCTCGCCGGACGCGGCGGCCCGCGCGGCAGGGACTTCAACATGCGCTGGATCGCGTCGCTGGTCGCCGAGGCCCATCGCATCCTCATGCGCGGCGGCGTGTTCCTGTATCCGCGCGACGGCAAGCACGCGACCCGCGCCGGACGGCTGCGCCTGCTGTACGAGGCGAACCCGGTCGCCATGATCGTCGAGCAGGCCGGAGGCCGCGCGCACACCGGCCGCGAGCGCGTGCTCGACGTGATTCCCGGCTCGCCGCACGAGCGCGTCGCGCTCGTGTTCGGCTCGAGCGAGGAAGTCGAGCGCATCGAGCGCTACCACCGCGACTACAACGTGCGCGAGTACGACGCGCCGCTCTTCGGCACGCGGGGCTTGTTCCGCGCGCCCGCCTGACGCGAAGGCCGAGCGTGTCGGTCAAGCATCCGATCGTCGCCATCACCGGCTCCTCGGGCGCGGGCACGACGTCGGTGATGCGCACCTTCGAGACGATCTTTCGCCGCGAGGGCGTGCGCGCCTGCTTCGTCGAGGGCGACGCCTTTCACCGCTACGACCGCGCCGAGATGAAAAGGAAAATGCCCGAAGAGCTCGCGCGCGGCAACCAGCGCTTCAGCCATTTCGGGCCGGAAGCGAATCTCTTCGAGGAGCTCGAAGCGCTGTTTCGCACCTACGGTGAGACCGGCACCGGCCGCACGCGCAAGTATCTGCACAACGCGGAAGAGGCGGCGCCCTACAAGCAGCTGCCGGGCACGTTCACGCCCTGGGAGGATCTGCCCGCCGGCACCGATCTGCTGTTCTACGAAGGGCTGCACGGCGCGGTGGTGCACGAGAAAGTCGACGTCGGGCAGCACGTCGACCTCCTGATCGGCGTGACGCCGGTGATCAACCTGGAATGGACGCAGAAGCTGCAGCGCGACAAGGCGACGCGCGGCTACACGACCGAGGCGGTGACCGACACGATCCTGCGCCGGATGCACGACTACGTGCACTACATCTGCCCGCAGTTCGCCAGGACGCACATCAACTTCCAGCGCGTGCCGACGGTGGATACCTCGAACCCCTTCATCGCGCGCTTCGTGCCGACGCCGGACGAGAGCATGCTCGTCATCCGTTTCGCCAACCCGCGCGGCATCGATTTCCCGTACCTGCTCTCGATGCTGCCGGGCTCGTTCATGTCGCGCGCCAACACCATCGTGTGCTCGGGCGGCAAGATGGATCTCGCGATGCAGTTGATTTTCACGCCGATGATCTGGCGCCTGATCGAGCGGCGCAGGTAGGCCCGGACCCAAGACAACGAGGAGGAGCGACCCCATGGCGTTCGTCTCACTGAGGCAGCTGCTGGACCACGCCGCGGAGCACGGCTACGGCGTGCCCGCGTTCAACATCAACAACCTCGAGCAGATCCAGGCCATCATGCAGGCGGCCGACGAGAGCTCGAGCCCGGTGATCCTGCAGGCCTCCGCCGGCGCGCGCAAGTACGCCGGCGAGGCATTCTTGCGCAGGATGGTCGAAGCGGCGGTCGAGGCCTACCCGCACATCCCGGTCGTGCTGCACCAGGACCACGGCGCGAGCCCGGCCGTGTGCCAGGCGTCGATCCGCTCCGGGTTCACGAGCGTGATGATGGACGGCTCGCTGCTGGAGGACATGAAAACGCCGGCCTCCTACGAGTACAACGTGGCGGTCACGCGGCGCGTCGTGGAGATGGCCCACGCGGTCGGGGTCTCGGTCGAGGGCGAGCTCGGCTGCCTCGGCTCGCTCGAGTCGGGCATGGCGGGCGAGGAGGACGGCTCGGGGGCCGAAGGCAAGCTCTCGCACGAGCAGCTGCTGACCGATCCGGACCAGGCGGCCGATTTCGTGGTGCGCACCGGCGTGGACGCGCTCGCGGTCGCGATCGGCACTTCGCACGGCGCCTACAAGTTCAGGAAGGCGCCGACCGGCGAGGTGCTCGCGATCGAGCGCATCCGCGAGATCCACGCCAGGATCCCGGGCACGCACCTCGTGATGCACGGCTCCTCCAGCGTGCCGCAGGACTGGCTCGAGGTGATTCGGGAGCACGGCGGCGAGATCAGGGAAACCTACGGCGTGCCGGTGGAAGCGATCCAGGAGGGCATCCGTCATGGAGTGCGCAAGATCAACATCGACACCGATATCCGCCTCGCGATGACCGGCGCGATGCGCCGCGCGATGGCGCGGGATCCCGCCGAGTTCGATCCGCGCAAGTTCTTCAAGGAAGCGATGCTCGCCGCGCGCGGCCTGTGCAAGGCGCGCTTCGAGGCCTTCGGCTGCGCCGGCCATGCCGAGCGCATCAAGCTCAGGCGCGCCGCGTGACCCGTCTCGAGACCGCCGACCGCCTGACGCGCGCGGACAGCGCGGACCTGGCGAACGCGCTGCGCGCGCTCGCCATGGATGCGGTGGAGGCCGCCAAGTCGGGACATCCCGGAATGCCGATGGGCATGGCCGAGATCGCGGTGGCGCTGTGGCGGCGCCATCTCAAGCACAATCCCGCGAACCCCGCCTGGCCCAACCGCGACCGCTTCGTCCTGTCGAACGGCCACGGCTCGATGCTGCAGTACGCCCTGCTGCATCTCACCGGCTACGCCCTGCCGATGGCCGAGCTGAAGCGCTTCCGGCGGCTGCATTCGAAGACCCCCGGCCATCCCGAATTCGGCTGCACGCCCGGGGTCGAGACGACCACCGGGCCGCTCGGCCAGGGGATCGCGAACGCGGTCGGCATGGCGCTCGCCGAGAAGCTGCTCGCCGCCGAGTTCAACCGGCCGCATTTCGAGATCGTGGACCACTACACGTACGTCTTCCTCGGCGACGGCTGCATGATGGAAGGCCTCTCGCACGAGGCCTGCGCGCTCGCCGGCACGCTCGGCCTGGGGAAGCTCATCGCGATCTACGACGACAACGGCATCTCGATCGATTCCGAGAAAGGGCACATCCGCCAGTGGTACACCGACGACGTGAAGCGCCGCTTCGAGTCCTACGGCTGGCGCGTGCGCGCCGGCGTCGACGGCCACGACGTCGACGCGGTGGACCGCGAGATCCGCTGGGCGAAGCGCGAGCAGTCCCGCCCGGTCCTGATCGCCTGCAAGACGGTGATCGGGAAAGGCTCGCCGGCGAAAGCGAATACGGGCGCGGCGCATGGCGCGCCCCTCGGCGCCGCGGAGATCGCCGCGACCCGCGGGCAGATCGGCTGGAGCGCGCCCGCGTTCGAGATTCCGCAGGCGGTCTACGAAGCGTGGAGCGCGCGCAAGGACGGCGAGCGCGATGAACGCCGCTGGCGCAAGCTGTTCGCGCGCTACGCGGCGGCGCACCCGGAGCTCGCCGCCGAGCTCGATCGGCGCCTGGCGGGCAGCCTGCCCCCCGATTACCGCGCGCGGATGGAGACGATCGTGCGCCAGTTCGACGCCCAGGGCGAAACCGTCGCCACCCGCCGAGCGTCGCAGCTCGTCCTCGAAGCCCTCACGCCCGCGCTGCCGGAGCTCGTCGGCGGCTCGGCGGACCTCGCCGCCTCGAACCTCACCATGACGAAAGCGTCGAAAGCGGTGAAGGCGCAAAACGGCGGCGGAAACTACGTCTTCTACGGCGTGCGCGAATTCGGCATGTGCGCCGTCATGAACGGAATCGCCCGGCACGGCGGGCTGATTCCGTACGGCGGCACGTTCCTCGTCTTCTCCGACTATGCGCGCAGCGCGCTGCGCATGGCCGCCCTCATGGGCCTGCGCTCGATCTTCGTCTTCACGCACGATTCGATCGGCCTCGGGGAGGACGGGCCCACGCACCAGCCGATCGAGCACGCCGCGAGCCTGAGGCTGATTCCCAACATGGACGTCTGGCGTCCCTGCGACACCGTTGAAACCGCCCTCGCCTGGGACGCCGCGCTGGAGAGGCAAAGCGGCCCCACGGCGCTGCTGCTTTCGCGCCAGAGCTTGCCGTTCGCGAAGCGCTCGCCCGAAGCGCTCGCGCACGCGCGCCGCGGCGGCTACGTGCTTTCGGAGGCGGACGGTGCGCCGCGCGCGGCGATCATCGCCACCGGCTCGGAGGTCTCGCTCGCGCTCGAGGCGCAGAAGCTCCTCGCCGCCGGTGGAACGCCGGTGCGTGTCGTATCCATGCCGTGCACGAGCGCCTTCGACCGGCAGGAGGCCTCGTACCGCGAAACGGTGCTGCCCCTCGGCATGCCGCGTGCCGCGGTCGAGGCCGGCGTCAGCGACTACTGGAGGAAATATGTCGGCCTCGAGGGCGCGGTGCTCGGCCTCGACCGCTTCGGCGAATCGGCGCCCGCGCCCGAGCTCTTCAGGCATTTCGGCTTCACGCCCGAGGCGCTCGCCGAAGCGGTGAAAGGCGTTCTTTAGGCGCCTCGCATGAGCTATCCTCTCCTCTTGCCTGGCACGAAGAAGGGAGGGCGCGGTTCGCTCGACCTGGATGACGGGGATCTACGACTACAGGCTGGTTGCGCTGTCGGTGGTGGTGGCGTCGATCGCCTCCTACACCGCGCTCGATCTCGCCGGCCGGGTGAGCAGCCAGCGCTCCGGGGGGGCCTCGCGCCTGTGGTTCGCCGGCGGCGCGCTGTCGATGGGCGCCGGGATCTGGTCGATGCATTTCATCGGCATGCTGGCGTTCAGCCTGCCCATCCCCCTCGCCTACGACCTGCGGATCAACGCGCTGTCGTGGCTGGCGGCGGTCGCGGTTTCGGGGATCGCGCTCTTCGTGGTGCGCCGGCCCTCGCTCAACGGCGCAAGCCTCTGGGCCGGGGCGGTGCTCATGGGCGCCGGCATCTGCGTCATGCACTACACCGGCATGGCGGCGATGCGCATGTCGCCCCCGATCCAGTACGACCCGGCGCTATTCGCCGCCTCGGTGATGATCGCGATCGGTGCCTCGTTCGCCGCCCTGTGGCTCGCGTTCCTGCTCAAGCAAAGGTTCTCCGGCGCGGCCGTGCTCGCCAAGCTCGGCAGTGCCGCCGTGATGGGATCGGCGATCGCGGGCATGCACTACACCGCGATGGCCGCGGCCCGCTTCGCTCCGGGCAGCGTGTGCCTCGCCGCCGGCGGCAGCGGCGGGCTCGACAGCGCCATGCTCGCGACGCTCATCGGCATCGCCACGCTCGGCATCCTCGCCGCGACCCTGGTCGTCTCGGCGCTCGACGCCCATTTCGTCGCGCGCACCGCGAAGCTCGCCGACTCGCTGCAGGCGGCGAACCAGCAACTGCGCAGCATCGCGCTGCACGACGCGCTCACGCAACTGCCGAACCGCTTCCTGCTCGACGACCGGCTCGCGCAGGCGGCGTTCCATGCCGACCGCTGCGGCAAGTCCTTCGCGATCGTGTTCCTCGACCTGGACCGCTTCAAGCAAGTCAACGATACCCACGGCCACGGCGCGGGCGACGAGGTGCTGAAGGAGGCGGCACGGCGCCTGACCGGCTGCCTGCGGCGCGAGGACACGGTGGCGCGCATCGGCGGCGACGAGTTCGTGCTGGTGCTGAACGAGATCGTCCCGCCGGGCGGCGCGGAGGTGGTTTGCAGGAAGGTGCTCGCGGAGCTTGCGCGGCCGTTCTCCATCGGAGCGCTGCGGCTGGAGGTCTCGTGCAGCATCGGCGTCAGCGTCTACCCGCAGGACGGCCGCGACCTCTGCGCGCTGATGGCGGCCGCCGACGCGGCCATGTATCGGGCGAAGCGAACCGGCAGAGGCCGGTTCCAGTTCTTCGCGCCCGGCATGGAGGCGAGCCGGGCGGTGCGGTAGCCCGGACGCGGAACGCCCGGCCGGCGCGACCTCGCCTACCAAGTCAGGCCGAGAAGCTCCTTCAGGCGCGCTACGCGCGCCCGGCTGACCGGCACGCTGGTGCCGTCGATGTCCGCCATCACGATGCCGAAGGCCTCTTCGTCGCGCTTGAACTCGACGGCGAAATGCAGGTTGATGATGTGGCTGCGATGCACGCGCACGTAGACACCCTCGTCCAGGCGCGCCTCCAGGTCCGAGAGCGACAGGTTCGAGATGAAGCGGTCGTCGCGCGTCACGATGGTCGTGTAATGCCCGCCGCCCTCGAAGCGCACGATGTCCTTCAGGTCCACGAGGACGACACGGTTCTTGCGGTACACCGGGATCTTGAAGAGGCGCCGCGGACCCTGCAGGCCGCGCGCTTCGGCCGCTTCGGTGGTGACGTCGGTCAGGTCGTAGAAGATCATGCAGGTGCCCGCGATGCCCTCGGCGCCGATCAGCTTCGACACCTTGATCAGGAGCACGCGGTCCGGGATGTTGATCATCATGGCCATCGGCGGCGGCGACTTCACCGGGCAGCCGGCCGCTTCGTCCGAGCGCAGCAGCAGGCGCAGCTTCTCGCGGCTTTTTTCCGGGTGCAGCTGCAGGACGTCCATGCCGAGGATGCGATCCTGGCGCACGCCGAAGTAGGCCTCGGCCGCCGGGCCGAGGATCTGCAGCGCGACGTCGTTCAAGGCCACAACGTGATTGAACTTGTCAAGGTGCACGACGCCCGGATTGAACTGCTCCAGCTTGTGCTGGAACGTCTGATCCCGTCTTGCTTCGACCTGTGTGATGACCGCGGACACGATCGGGTCAGGCTACCTCAATTCACACGGCCATTCCAGCAACTGGCGGCGCGAATGGCGCAAGCCGGGAAATCGGGATTGCATTGCTGCAGCGCACTATGGGAGCCTCCGGGGCAGGAAGATCCTAGAGGGGGAGTATTGTGATTCCACGTGAATTCGAGTACCACGCACCGAAGAGCGTTCCCGACGCGCTCGGCCTGCTGAAGCAGTTCGGCGACGAGGCCAAGCTGCTCGCCGGCGGCCACAGCCTGCTGCCGATGATGAAGCTGCGCCTCGCCCAGCCCGCCCATCTGATCGATCTGGGCAAGATTCGCGAGCTCAAGGGCATCCGCGAGGAAGGCGGCACGCTGCGCATCGGCGCGATGACCACCGAGAACGAGCTCATCTGGTCGAAAGTGCTGCAGGAGAAGTGCCCCCTGCTGGTCGAGGCGGCGAAGCTCATCTCCGACCCGCAAGTGCGCTACAAGGGCACGATCGGCGGCGACATCGCCCACGGCGATCCGGGCAACGACCATCCGGCGCTGATGCTGGCCCTGGGCGCGTCGTTCGTGCTCAAGGGCGCCTCGGGCGAGCGCGTCGTGGCCGCGGACGGTTTTTTCGTCGGAACCTACGACACCCTGCTCAAGCCCGGCGAGATCCTGACGGAGATTCGCATCCCGGTCCCCGCGGCGGGCACCGGCTACTGCTACTCCAAGCTCAAGCGCAAGGTCGGCGATTTCGCGACCGCCGCGGCGGCCGTGACGTTGCGCATGAAGGGCGAGACGGTGCAGGAAGTGGCGATCGCGCTCACCAACGTGGGACCGACCCCGCTCAAGGCGAGCGCCGCGGAGAAAAGCCTGCGCGGCAAGGCGTTGAACGACGCCTCGATCGCGGAAGCCGCCCGGCTCGCGATGAGCATCTGCGATCCCGTCGTCGACCAGCGCGGCGACGCCGACTACAAGAGGGCCATGGCCGGCGAGATGACCCAGCGCTCGCTGCGCGTGGCGTACTCGCGCGCCGCCCGCTGACCCGCTGCGCACCCCACCCGAGGAAAAACACATGGCCAAGAAACAAGCGGTATCGTTCAAGCTCAACGGCAAGCCGGTCGACGTGGTGGTCGAGCCGCGCGAGCTCCTCATCCACAGCCTGCGCGAGAAGCTCGCGCACACCGGCCCGCACATCGGCTGCGAGACTTCGCATTGCGGCGCCTGCACCGTCGATCTGGACGGCATGTCGGTGAAGTCGTGCACGGTGCTCACCGTGCAGTGCCAGGACGCCGAGGTGCTCACCATCGAGGGCTTCGAGCAGAAGGGCGCCCTGCACGCGCTGCAGGAAGGCTTCACGCAGGAGCACGGGCTGCAGTGCGGCTACTGCACCCCCGGCATGATCACGCGCGCCTATCGCCTCCTCAAGGAAAACCCCAAGCCCACGGAAGAGGAGATCCGCTACTGGATGGCGGGCAACCTCTGCCGCTGCACGGGCTATCAGAACATCGTCAAGGCGGTGCAGTACGCGGCGAAGAAACTTTCGTCCGCGACCGCCTGACCAACCAACTACCTACCGGAGATTCACCATGGCTGCCTCGACCGATACGCTAGAGCGCGAAACCAAGCTTCAGGGAATGGGCGTTTCCAGACTGCGCAAGGAGGACGCGCGCTTCATCCGCGGCCGCGGAACCTATGTCGACGACATCAAGCTGCCGGGCATGCTGTTCGGCGCCATCGTGCGCAGCCCCTATGCCCATGCGCGGATCAAGTCGATCAACAAGGCGAAGGCGCTCGCCGTGCCGGGCGTGGTCGCGGTCCTCACCGCGGATGACCTGAAGCCCGTGAAGCTCGACTGGATGCCGACCCTCGGCGGCGACGTCCAGGCGGTGCTCGCCGACAAGAAAGTCTGCTTCCAGATGCAGGAAGTGGCGATGGTGATCGCGAGCGACCGCTACAGCGCCGCCGACGGCGCGGACGCGGTGGAAGTCGATTACGAGGAGCTGCCCGCGATCGTCGATCCGCACAAGGCCATGGCGAAGGGCGCCCCGGTCATCCGCGAGGACATCGCCGGCAAGGACGACGTCGGCCACGGCAAGCGCACGCATCCGAACCACATCTTCACCTGGGAAGCGGGCGACAAGGCCGGCACGGATGCGGTCTTCGCCAATGCCGCGGTGACCGTCAAGGAAGAGATCCTGAACCCGCGCGTGCATCCCTGTCCGCTGGAGACCTGCGGCTGCGTCGCCTCGTTCGACAAGGTCACGGGCCAGTTGACTGTCTACATCACGTCGCAGGCGCCGCACCTGGTGCGCACCGTGGTGGCCATGCTCTCGGGCATCCCCGAGAGCAAGATCCGCGTCATCGGCGGCGACATCGGCGGCGGCTTCGGCAACAAGGTGCCGGTCTATCCGGGCTATGTCGTCGCCATCGTGGCGTCGATCGTGACCGGCGTGCCGATCAAGTGGATCGAGTCGCGCATCGACAATATCTCCACCACCGGCTTCGCCCGCGACTATCACGGCGTCGGCGAGCTCGCGGCCGACAAAGACGGCCGCATCAAGGCCCTGCGCTTCACCGCGCTCGCCGATCACGGCGCGTTCAACTCCCACGTCTCGGCCACCAAGCTGCCGGCGGGTCTGTTCCACATCTGCACCGGCTCCTACGACATTCCCAAGGCCTATTGCCGGGTCGATGCGGTCTATACCAACAAGGCGCCCGGCGGCGTGGCCTATCGCTGCTCGCTGCGGGTGACCGAGGCGGTGTACCTGATCGAGCGCATGATGGACGTGCTCGCGCAGAAGCTCAAGATCGACAAGGCCGAGATCCGCCGGCGCAACTTCGTGAAGGCGGACAAGTTTCCGTACAACACCAGCCTGGGATGGACGATCGACAGCGGCAACTACCACGCCGCGCTGGAAAAGGTGTTGAAGGCGGTGGATTACGAGGGCCTGCGCAAGGAACAAGCCGCAAAGCGCGCCAAAGGCGAGCTGATGGGAATCGGCATCTGCACCTTCACCGAGATCGTCGGCGCCGGCCCCACCAAGGTCTGCGACATCCTCGGCATCGGACTTTTCGACAGCTGCGACATCCGCGTCAATCCGACGGGCAGCGCGATCGCGCGCCTGGGCACCATGACGCAGGGCCAGGGCCACATGACCACCTATGCCCAGATCATCGCCACCGAGCTCGGCCTGCCCTCCGAGGAGATCCAGATCGAGGAAGGCGA
>CAYOVM010000081.1:0-13600 GCA_964407355.1 uncultured Enterobacteriaceae bacterium | reverse complement strand
GCGCCCCGGGGGGTGGCTACCGGCCCTGGGACGCTTCAGGTATTGGTTGCGGGGATAGGATTTGAACCTATGACCTTCGGGTTATGAGCCCGACGAGCTGCCAGACTGCTCCACCCCGCGTCAGAACGCAGAGTGTAGCTCAATCCGGTGTTGCGCCGCTAGCCCGAATTACCTTGGACCACTTCCCGGACTCCGCGCGGATCCAGCGCGCGAACTCCCCCGGCGAATTCGCCACTACGTCGAAGCCCTGCTTGCCGAGCATCTCGCGCGTCTCGGGCGTTTGCATCCCCTTCATCGTTTCCGCGCTCACCCGCGCGACGATTTCCGCGGGCGTGCCGGCGGGCGCGAGCAGGCCGATCCAGGCGAGCGACTCGAGCTGCGGATAGCCGAGCTCCGCGACGCTCGGCACATCGGGCGCGAGGCTGGAGCGCTTGAGCGCAGTGACGGCGAGCGCCTTGATCCTGCCGGCCCGAACCTGCGGCAGCACCGCCGGAATGATGGCGAACATGGTGTCGATGTTTCCCGAAAGCATGTCGGTCAGCGCCGGCGGAAACCCGCGATACGGAATGTGCACGAGAAAGACCTTCGCATCGCTCTTCAGCAGCTCCATCGTCAAGTGCGATGCGCTGCCGCTTCCCACCGAGCCGTACGACAGGCGTCCCGGATTGCTCCGCGCGTACTCGAGGAATGCGCCGAAGGACCCCGCGGGCACAGCGGGCGTGACCACCAGCATCTGCGGCGCGGACGCGAGCAGCGATATCGGCAGCAGGTCGCGGTCGGGGTCGTAGGGCAGGTTCTTGTAGAGATGCTTGTTCACGGCCACCGGGCCGTTGATCGCGACGAGGAGCGTGTAGCCGTCGGCGGGCGATTTCGCCACGGCGTCGGCGCCGATGTTTCCTCCCGCGCCGGTGCGGTTTTCGACCACGAACGGCTGGCCGAGCGCCTTTTGCAGCTGCTCGGAGACGGTCCGGCCGACGATGTCCGGCGTCGATCCGGCGGGATACGGGATCACCACCTTCACGGGCTTCGATGGATAGGTCTGCGCGCCGGCCAGAGAAGAAACCAGCGCGAGCGCCACCCAGAGAACCGCTCTCGTCAGATCTTCTCCGTTTCGCCGCCGCGCGGTTGCCACACGAGCAGGCGCCGCTCCGCGAGGGTGACCGCCCAGTCGAGGAGCAGCGCGAAAGCGGTGAGCACCAGGATTCCAGCGAAGACGGAATTGATATCGAAGGTTCCCTCCGCCTGCAGGATGATGTACCCGACGCCCTCGGAGGACCCGAGGTATTCGCCCACGACCGCGCCGACGAACGCGAGGCCCACCGAGTTGTGCAGGCTCGCGAACACCCAGCTCATCGCGCTCGGAACGTAGACATGGCGCATGAGCTGGCGATCCGAGGCGCCGAGGATCCGCGCGTTGGCGAGAACCGAGTGGCTCACCTCCCGCACGCCCTGATACACGTTGAAAAAGACGATGAAGAACACAAGCGTCACCCCGAGCGCGACCTTGGAGGCCATGCCCAGGCCGAACCAGACGCCGAAGATCGGCGCGAGGATCACCCGGGGCATCGAGTTGACCGCCTTGATGTACGGATCGAAAAGCGTGGAAGCTGTCGGGCTGAGCGCGAGCCACAAACCCATGGCGAGCCCGAGGACCGTGCCGATCACGAAAGCCATCAGCGTCTCGAGCAGCGTCACCCAGAGGTGCGGGTAGATGTAGCCGGTCGAAAACCAGGTCCAGATGCGCCCGAAGACCTTGAGCGGCTCGCCGAAGAAGAACGCCGCCTTGTGCGGATTGTCGAAATAGACCGGCGGCAGGAGCGTCGGGCTGGTGGCCACGTGCCAGAGCACGAGCAGCGCCACGAACAGCGCGACCTGCCAGAAGCGCAACGACCTACTTGTTCTGTTGCCGGGCATAGCTCTTCAGCACTTCTTCGCGCATCGCGCCCCAGATCAGGCTGTGCAGCTCGACGAAGCGCGGCGTGAGGCGTATCTCGGCGACATCGCGCGGCCGCGGCAGGTCGATCAGGAACTCGCCGATCGGGTGGGACCCGGGGCCCGCGGAGAGCACCACCACGCGGTCCGACAACGAGATCGCCTCCTCCAGATCGTGGGTGATGAAGACCACCGACTTGCGGTTCGCCGACCACAGCTCGAGCAGCTCGTTCTCCATCAGCTGCCGCGTCTGGATGTCGAGCGCCGAGAAAGGCTCGTCCATGAGGATGATCTCGGGGTCGAGGATCAGCGTCTGCGCGAGCGCCACGCGCTTTCTCATGCCCCCGGAGAGCTGGTGCGGATAGCGCTCGCCGAAGCCGCTCAGCCCGACGCGCTGCAGCCAGGCTTCGCCCTGGCTTCTCGCCTGCGCCTCTTCGATTCCGCGAAATTCCAGGCCGGCGGTCACATTGGCGAGCGCCGTGCGCCATGGCATGAGCGCCTCGGTCTGGAAAAGGTAGCCCGCCTTGCGGTTCAGCCCGTCGAGAGGCGCGCCGAATACCTCGGTGCGGCCCGTCGAGGGCTGCAGCAGGCCGACGGCGACGTTGAGCAGCGTGGATTTGCCGCAGCCGGTCGGCCCGACGACCGACACGAACTCGCCCGGCGCGACCCGCAGCGTCGTGTCGCGTATGGCGGTGTAGCGGCCGCCGTCCGGGGACACGAAAGTTACGGTGATGTCCTCCAGCGCGAGCGCAGGGGTCGCCGCGGGCATCGCTACTTCTTCTGCGCCTGCTTCTCCTTCGCCGGCGCGGCCGCTTGCGCCGGGCGCTTGCCGAATTTCTCGTGCGCCTTCCTGACGAAGTCGTTGGTGTACGTCTCCTTGAGGTCGATCGCCTCGGGCTTGATGACCGGATTGAACGACGCGAGCGCCTTCAAAGTGGTTTTAGCCCCCGCCTCGCTGAAGTATCCGTCCTTCGAGTAAGCGGTCTTCACGTTGTTGTACGCGAACAGGTACATCGCCTTGTCGCCGAGCGTGTACTCCTCCGGCACCGTCGCGAGAATCTGCTGCGGCGAGGCGTCCTGCATCCAGAGCAGCGCGCGCACCATCGCGTTCGTGAGAGCCTGGACGGTGCCGGGATTTTTCTTCACATAGTCGACCGGCGCGTAGAGGCTGGCGGCGGGCATCGGCCCGCCGAAAAGGCTTTCCGTGCCTTGGGGGGTGCGCGTCTCGGCGATCACTTTTACCTTGCCCTCTTTTTCGAGGATCGTCACGGCGGGATCGGTCTGCGAGACGACGTCCACCCTGCCCTGGTCTATCGCCGAGATGACGCTCGCGCCCTGTCCGATGCCGATGATCGCCACATCCGTGGGCTTGAGCCCGCCCTTGGCGAGCACATAGTTGATCACCATGTTCGTGCTGGAGCCGGGCGCGCTGACGCCCACCTTCAGGCCCTTCAGGTCTTTCGGCGACTTGTACTTCGCCGCGAGCTTGCTGGAGATTGCGACCGTGATCTGCGGCGCCGCGCCGGAGAGCACGAAAGCCCGGAAGTGCTGCATCCGCGATTGCATGTTGATCGTATGCTCGTAGGCACCCGACACCACGTCCGCGCTCCCGCCCACCACGGCTTCCAGCGAGCGCGTGCCGCCGGCGAAGTCGCTGATCCGGACGTTGAGGCCTTCGTCCTTGAAGTAGCCGAGCCGCTCGGTGATCGTCAGCGGCAGGTAGTACAGCGCGGTTTTACCTCCTACCGCGATGTGCACATCGCGCTTCTCGATCTGCGCGTGACCCTGGAAAGCCGTCGCGAGCAGCGATACGGCGGCCAGCCTCAATAGAATTTTTCTCATGCGCCTCCTCCTGGGATGCGAATTTACTAGATTCCCCGGCGATCCAGCAGGGCCTGCGAGATCGTTCCGATATCCACGTATTCGAGCTCGCCACCCAGGGGCACGCCGCGCGCGATCCGGCTTACCTTCACATTGCGCGCGCGCAGCATCTCGGCGATGTAGTGCGCGGTCGCCTCGCCCTCGTTGGTGAAATTGGTGGCGAGAATGACCTCCTGCACCTCGCCTTCCGTCGCCCGCGCCAGCAGCCGGTCGAGGCCGATATCGCGCGGCCCGACCCCGTCAAGGGGCGACAGGCGCCCCATCAGCACGAAGTACATCCCGGAATAGCTCAGCGTCTGCTCGACGGTCGCGAGATCGGCGGGGGTCTCGACAACGCACAGCGTCGAAGCATCGCGGCGCGCTGAACGGCACAGCCCGCAGACCTCCTCTTCGGAGAAATTGTTGCATCTCACGCAGCGCCGCACTACCGCCAGCGCGCCCGAAAGCGCCTGCGCGAGGCGCTCTGCGCCGCCGCGGTCGTGCTGGAGCAGGTGGTACGCCATGCGCTGCGCGGAACGCGGGCCGACCCCGGGGAGAACCCGCAACGCCTCGACCAGCCGCTCGAGCCCCGTGGAGGTGGGAAGCGGGTCTTTGTTCTTCAAAACGGCAGCTTGAAGCCGGCGGGCAGGCCGAGGCCGGCGGTCACACCGCCCATCTTCTCCGCGATCGTGCTCTCGACGCGGTGCGCCGCATCGTTGAAGGCCGCCGCCACCAGGTCCTCGAGCATCTCGCGATCGTCTCCGACGAGCGAGGGATCGATGGCGACCCGCTTCACCTCGTATTTGCAGGTCATCTGGACCTTGACCATGCCGGCGCCGGACTGGCCTTCGACCTCGAGGCTTGCCAGCTGCTCCTGCATGAGGCGCATCTTCTCCTGCATCATCTGCGCCTGCTTCATCAGCTGACCGATATTGCCTTTCATTTTTGATCGTCCCGGATGGTGGAGTCGACGACCTTGCCGTCGAACAGGTTGACGAGATCCTTCACGAAGCCGTCGGACTGCACCGCGCGCACGGCGTCCGCCTGCCGCGCGTCGCGGGTCTCGGCTTCGATCGCCGCGGCGGTCGTGCCGGCGATCTCGCCCACGGCGACTTTTACGGTCACGGGGCCGCCGAGGTGCTTCTCGAGCGCCGCTTTCAGGTTTTCCTGGTAGCCGCGGTTGGCGAGATAGGCTTTCGCCTTCGGCACGACCAGATCGAAGATGCCGCCGTCCCTGCTGCGCAGCTCGGCGTTCCGCGCGAGCTCGCGGGTAGCGCCGGTGACGGGCAGCTCCTGCGCGAGCTGCGGCCATTCGCCCATCGCTGATTTCGACGGAGCAGCCGCGGCTGGCGCGAGAGACGGCTTCCTAAGCGACTCCTTCTTCTCACCCGCCGCCGGGCGCGGCAACTCCGGCGCGACACCGTGCGGGCTGAAGGCAAGCATCCGGAGAAGCGTCATCACGAATCCCGCGTGCTCGTCGGGCGCCAATGGCAGGTCTTCGCGGCCCTGCAGCGCGATCTGATAGAAAAGCTGCACCGATTCCGGATCGATGGCGGCGGCGAGCCCGGCAATGCGCTCGCGGTCCGGCAGGTCCTCCTCGAGCGCCTCGGGCACGGACTGCGCCAGCGCCACCTGCAGGAGCAGGCTCGCCAGATCCGCGAGCGCGGCATCGAAGGACAGGCTGCGCCCCTGCATCTCCTGCGCGATCTTCAGGCCGGCGGCGGCGTCGCCGCCGGACACGCTTTCCATCAGGCGCAGGAGATAGCCCTGGTCGATCGCACCGAGCATCTCGCCGACGCTTTGCGCGGAAACCTTGCCGCCGCCGTGCGCGATCGCCTGGTCGAGCAGCGACAACGCGTCGCGCATGCTGCCCGCGGCCGCGCGGGCGATCAGCAGCAGCGCTTCCTTCTCGTGCTCGATGCTTTCCTGCGCGAGGACTTTGCCGAGGTGCGCCACGATCGCCGCCGGCGGCATCTGCTTCAGATTGAACTGCAGGCAGCGGCTGAGGACCGTGACCGGGATCTTCTGCGGATCGGTCGTGGCGAGGATGAATTTCAGGTGCTCGGGCGGCTCCTCCAGCGTCTTCAGCATCGCGTTGAAGGCCGAGGTCGAGAGCATGTGGACTTCGTCGATCACATAGACCTTGAAGCGCCCGCGGCTGGGGGCGTATTGCGCGGTCTCGAGGAGCTGGCGCATCTCGTCGACCTTGGTATTGGTCGCGGCGTCTACTTCGAGCAGGTCGACGAACCGGCCGCCGTCGATCTCCAGGCAGGCGCCGCACTTTCCGCAGGGCTGGGCGGTAAGGCCGGTCTCGCAATTCAGGCACTTCGCCAGGATCCGCGCCAGGGTGGTCTTGCCCACGCCGCGCGTCCCGGTGAAGAGATAGGCGTGATGCAGGCGTTTCTGCTCGAGCGCGTGGCGCAACGCGCGCACGACGTGCTCCTGGCCGACCAGGCTGCCGAAATCCTTCGGCCGCCATTTGCGCGCAAGTACCTGATAGCTCATGCGATATGAATTTTTGGCGAGCCCGACCCCCGGCACTCGCAGGGACCGGCTGTGGCTGCTTCCTTCCGGACCTGACCAGGTTCACCAGGCTGCGATGCGGGGAGGCCCGCCGGTTCCCATTATGCCGTAGTGCAACGACATTCGTCGTCAGGAATTAGCAAGCCTGAAGTCAGGCGCGCGAGGGACGCCGGCGGTACCCTTTTCCGACGAATCCTCCTCCATCGCGTGCGGTTGGCGCGATGGTTCAAACGCCCAGCGTCGAAAGCGGCCGCCGGGCGTTTTCTTTTGGCGCGCGGCGATCGCGTGCCGCCCTTGTGGAATTAGGGTCAGCGCCCATATTTCGTCGGATATGGAACCCTCGGACAGCATCGCCCGCCTCGGCTTCAACCGGTGGTACGAGCGCCGATTGATCGAGGGGCATGCATGGCTTGTCACCGGCTTCATCTCCATGATTACCGTAGCCGCCTGCATCGAGGAGCTCGGCGTCAGGGGGTCGATCACACGTCTGATGGTCTACGTCGTGGTCGTCGCGGGGGCCACCGCGGCGACGATCTACGGGGTCGCCCGGTACCAGAAAATTCTTCTCCAGGCCGAGCGCATCGCCCAACAGGCGACCTGCGGCGCCTGCGGCACGTACGCCCGCTTCAGAATGGTCTCGCCCTTCAGAGTCTGCTGCCGCAAGTGCAGCAACGAATGGCGGCTCATCGATACGGACTAAGACATCAGCCGGCAGGCTGGCTCTCGAGGACGATCCTGATTTTCACGACGGTCAGTCCCAGCCACAGCACGAAGAGCAGGAAAAAGGCAAGAAAGCCTATGTGCTGGTCCAGGATGAACCGCGGCGCGATGAAGCGGGTCGCCCGCATCACCGGCGAAGTCACGGTCTTCAGGATGGCATAGAAGACGTTGCGCTCGCGCTGCGAGCCCGCGAGCACGTAAAGCAGCCCCTGGCCGAGAACCGCCAGACCCGCGATCTCGGTCAATCCTTTCAGAACGACTATAGTCTCGAACACACTCCATCCTTCGATACGGCAGGGTCATGTATCTGGCACATTGGCGTCACTTCTGGCTCGCGCGCCTCTTCGAGATCGCGCGGCGCAAGGAGCGCGCGCTCGAAGAATACCGCCGCGCCCTGCGTTTCAACCCGCGCTTCGCCAAGGCCTTGAACAAGATCGGCTTTCTCCTGGCGTCGGAAAGCCGCTTCGCCGCCGCCGAGGAGAACTTTGCCGAAGCAGTCCGCGTCGAGCCGGACGACGCCTACGCGCACTTCAATCTCGGGTTCGTGCGCGAGAAGCTGCGCCGGCGCGACGCCGCGATCGAAGCGTTTCGCGAGGCCGTGCGGCTGCGCCCGACTCTCGATCGCGCCTGGTACGGCCTGGGCATGGCTCACGCCGCGCTGGGAGAGCACCCGGACGCGGCGCGCGCGTTCGACGAAGCGGCGCGGCTGCAGCCGATGAATCCGCACGCGTGGTATGCCCTGGGAATGGCGCATCACCATTGCCACAACCCGGACAAGGTCAAGGAAGTCATCGAGCACCTGTTTCGCTTCGACCCGGTCATGAGCCGGCGGCTGATCCACGACGCCGGGCGCAGCGACCTCGCGCACCTGGTCAAGGATCTCATGGTCTGAAAAAACGAGGCCCGCTCGCGCGGGCCTCGTCGATCCTGCAAGGCGGATTTTCGCTACGCGGCTCGCGTGTCGATATCGCCCTCGAGCACCGGGTAGCGCACGTGGTCCACGAGATCCTGGACTTTCTTCTCCGGCTCGCCCGTCAGAAGGCTGACGATGATGATCGTCAGTATGCCTACGGGAACGCCGAAGACCCCTGCGGAGATCGCGTTCATGCCGAACCACTGATAGGACGCGACCGGCGCCGTCACGCCCAGAAGGTCGCGGAAGAACGGATAGGTGACCGACATGTAGTACATGCATACGGCGAGGCCGGCCACCATCCCGCAGATCGCTCCCCACTTGTTCGCGCGCTTCCAGAATATGCCCAGAACCAGCGCCGGGAAGAACGCCGACGCCGCCAGCGAGAACGCGGCGCCCACCAGGAACAGGATGTTCCCGGGCTTGTAGGAAGTGACCCAGGCCGCGACGATGGCCACGAAGAGCAGCAGGATCTTCGAGACCGTCACACGGCGGCCGGTAGGCGCGCTCGGATCGATCATCTTGTAGTACAGGTCATGCGAAAGCGCGTTGGCGATCGTCAGCAGCAATCCGTCCGCGGTGGAAAGCGCGGCCGCCAGGCCGCCGGCCGCCACGAGACCGGATACCACGTACGGCAGGCCCGCGATCTCCGGCGTCGCCAGCACGATGATGTCGCCGCCGATCACGATCTCGGCGAGCTGCACGATGCCGTCGAAGTTGAGATCCGTGATAGTCAATAGCGACGGATCCACCAGCCGCCACGCCGCCGCCCATGCCGGCAGCTCGGCGAACTTGCTGCCCACGAGGTTCGTATACACGTCGTACTTCGCAAGCACCGCGAGGCAAGGCGCCGTGAAATACAGCAGGAAGATGAAGAACAGCGACCAGAACACCGAGGTGCGGGCCTGGCGGACGCTCGGCGTCGTGTAGTAGCGCATGAGAATGTGCGGCAGCGCTGCCGTGCCGAACATCATGCAGAACACGATGCCGAGGAAGTTCAGGCGCGCCGTGTTTTGCGCCTGCTCCGTCGCGCCGGGGAACGGCTGCGCATGCGGCCTGGGCGGATTCGCGTTTGCGGCGAGGCCCGTCCTTGCGGCGAAGAACGGCCGCGCCTTCTCGGGGTCGCTCGGCCACTGGGCGATCGCATTCTCGATCGACTTCACCACGTGGGCGGGCGCGTTGCTCGCCTTGGCTTTAGCGAGCTCGGCTTCGAGCTGCGCTTTGCGCGCCGCGGTCGCCTTCGGCATGTCTTTAGGCGCCGCCGCCGCTTCGGCCGCGGCCTGCTTGGCGAGCGCTCTTGCTTCCTGCTCCTTCGGGTCGGCCGTAAATTTCTTCTCGAGCTCGCCCACCTTCTGCAGCGTGACGCCGTAAGCGATCTGCGGAATCGGGATGCCGGTGTGCTTCACTCCCAGCCACACCACCGGCGTCAGGTACGCGATGATCAGGATGATGTACTGCGCCACCTGGGTCCAGGTGACCGCGCGCATGCCGCCGAGGAACGAGCACACGAGAATGCCCGCCAGGCCGACGAACACGCCGATGCCGAACTCGAGCCCGGTGAACCGGCTGGTGATGATGCCGACACCGTAGATCTGCGCGACCACGTAGGTGAACGAGCAAAGGATGGCGGCGAAGATGCCGATGCTGCGCACGATGTTCCCGCCGTAGCGCGCCCCCAGGAAGTCGGGAATCGTGAACTGGCCGAACTTGCGCAGGTACGGCGCGAGGAATAACGCCACCAGCACGTAGCCGCCGGTCCAGCCCATCACGAACGACAGGCCGTCGAAGCCCGACAGGTAGAGCGTTCCGGCCATGCCGATGAACGACGCCGCGCTCATCCAGTCCGCGCCGGTCGCCATGCCGTTGAAGAACGCCGGCACGCGACGTCCGGCGACGTAGTACTCCGCCGCGTCGACGGTGCGGCTGATGATGCCGATGACCGCGTACAGCAGGATGGTGGCGAACAGGAACCAGTAGCCGATCCATTTGCGCGACATGCCGACCTGCTCGGCGATGGCGAGCGCGATCACGAAGGCGATGAAGCCGCCCGCGTAGATTCCGTAGAACTTCTTGAGCTGGCTGTTGAAGGACTTGTGGCTGAAGCCGGCAGCTTGACTCATTCGTCTTCCCCTTCGTGCACGTCGTATTTCCGGTCCAGCGCATTCATGTAGCGCGCGTAGACGAAGATAATGACCACATAGACCACCAGCGAACCCTGCGCGGACATGTAGAAGCCGAGCGGGAAGCCCAAGAACGTCACGCTGTTGAGCTCCCGGGCATACCAGGCTTCGACGAACGTGACGACGAACCAGATCACCATCAATATCGCGGTGATGACGAGGTTCTTGTGCCAATACTCTTTATGTTTTTGCGTAAGTTCCAATTCAAGCTCCCCCTCGAAAAAAGAAACCTAGGAATTCCCCTAGGAGTTGCCTTCCGATGCTTACACCATTTCCGCGCTCGCGCAAATCAAAGCACACCCGCCGCACTGCACAATCCGCCGAGCAGCATCGATGCGAGCCCGGTTACGGAGGCCGCGGCCGCCACATAGAGAGAGAGCGCCGACTCCGATTCGCGGCAGCCCAGCATCGGCGGCAAGCCGGGATAGCAGAGGGCGTGGGATCGACGGCCCGAAGAGCCGCCCATTCCGCGGCCGGCCGGAAAATGTTCCAAATGACTCGGCGCAGTTAGGCTGCTTCCCGTGTCGGCTGGCGGAGAGAGTGGGATTCGAACCCACGGTACGCTATTAACGTACACACGCTTTCCAAGCGTGCGCCTTAAGCCGCTCGGCCATCTCTCCGCGAGCCCGGAATTCTAGCGTAGCCATCACCCCTCCTCGGAACTTCGATGTCGGGAGCCTTCGTGAGCGGACTCCCGGACAAGCCAGCCGATGTTAGTCGCCCGACCTCGGCGCTTCCATTAGGGAAAACCCTAGGGTCGCCTGTACCAGCTCGGCTATGGAATCGGCCTTCATCTTTTCCATCAGCTTGGACCGATGGACCTCCACCGTCTTGATGCTGATGCCGAGCTCGCGCGCGATCACCTTGTTTTGCTTGCCCTCGATGATGCAGCGCAGCACCGCACGTTCGCGCTCCGTCAGCAATGCTATCCGGGAGGCCGAGCTCGCCTGGCGCGCGCGCCGGGCGCGGTTTTCGGCATCGCGCTGAAAGGCCTTTTCGATGATCGCCAGCACCTGCCGGTAGCTGAACGGCTTTTCGATGAAATCGACCGCCCCGCCCTTGATCGCGGTCACCGCGCTCGCTACGTTTCCGTGCCCGGTGACGAAAACGATCGGGATTTCGATGCCCTTTTCCTTCAGATATTCCTGAAGCTCGAGTCCGCTCATGCCTGGAAGCCGCAGGTCGAGGACCAGGCAGCCGGGCGCCTCCCGCTCGTAGCCGTCGATGAACTCTTTCGCCGTCGAGAAGGTGCGCACGGCGATGCCGTTGGATTCCATGAGCCAGCGCCAGAGGGTGCGCGTCGACTCGTCGTCGTCGACGACGTACGCGGCCGGCAGGAGGGCGGGCGACGCGGGCTTGTTCATTTCGCCCGGGCCGGATGCGATTCGCCGGCGGCGAGCAGCTCGCCGAGCCTCGCGAGCAGCTCCTTGGTGGAGAAAGGCTTGGTGACGTAGGCATCGGCCCCGAGCCCGAGTCCCTTGTCGCGCTCGACGTCGCGGCCGCGCGCCGTGAGCATGACGATCTTGACGCCCCGCAGCGAGGGATTCGCGCGGATCGCGCGGCAAACCTCGAAACCGTTCCTCACCGGCATCATGACGTCGAGCAGCACGAGATCCGGGATGAAGGTCTCCGCGGCGCTGACCGCCGCCTCGCCGTCGCGCGCGACCCGCACGTCGTAACGGCTCTTCAGCACGAACTCGAGCGAAGCCACGATGTTCGGCTCGTCTTCGGCGATCAGCACCTTCCAGGTCATCTGCGCGTCCCGCGCCTCAGGCGGCGCGCTCGAGCGCCGGCTCCGGCGCGCGCGGCAGAGTGAAGGAAAAGCACGCGCCTTCGCCGCGGCGGCTCGCGACCCAGATCCGGCCGCCGAAATGCTCGACGATGCGCCGGCTGATGTGCAGGCCGAGCCCGCTGCCCTGCGGCTTTTCGGTCAGCGCGTCGCCCGCCTGGCGGAACTTGTCGAAGATCACTTCCTGGTCCTGCGGCGCGATGCCGCAGCCGTTGTCGCGCACGTCCACGCGCAGGAAGCCGCCCTCTTCCATCAGGGCGATCTCCACCCGGCCGCGACCGGGCTCGATGAACTTGACCGCGTTCGAAAGCAGATTCACCACCACCTGGACGATCCGGTCGAGATCCGCGCGCACCTTGGGCGCCCGCTCCGGCAGGTTCGCATCGAGGAGCACGCCGCGCTCCTTGAAGAGCTGGCTGTTGGCCGCGATCGTATCCTCTATCACGCTCCTCAGGTCGACGAGCGACTCGTTCCACTCCGCCCGGCCCGATTCGAGCCTGGACAGGTCGAGGATCTGGTTGATCAGGCGCGTAAGCCGCTCCACCTCCTTGACGATGATGCCGAGGAACCGGCTGCGCTCGGCCTCCGGCAGGGCCGGGTGATCGTGCAGGATCTCGGTGAACGCGCGGATCGACGTGAGCGGCGTGCGCAGCTCGTGGGAAACGGTGGAGACGAACTCGTCCTTCAGCCGGTCGAGGTCGGTAAGGCGCTCGTTGGCCGCGCGCAGCTCCCGCGTCGCGCGCTCGAGCTCCTGCGACTTCTGCTCGAGCTTGTGGCTGTAGACGATGACCTGCGAGGCCTCGTCGAGCATCGTGCGCACCTCTTCCAGCGACAGCGCCTCTTCCTTCACGACGGCGGCAACCATGATGTGCGCCGAGGCTGCGCCGATGACGCCGGCGAGCTGCGTCTCGACGAAATGCACGAGGTCGGCGTCGGCGGCGAACCGCGCGTCCGAGCGCTCGAGCCCGCGCGCGCGCGCGTAGCCGGCGAACGCCTCCTCCGCCGCGGGCGCGCCGACGAAGCGCGCGAGCAGGTTGTAGAGGTCCGGCACGGACGCGGTTCCGCGCCAGAAGCGCGCGCCCGCCGCCTTGCGCTTGAAGACGTCCACGAACAGGCTCGCCTGGCGATGCTCCTCCGCGCCCGGCGCCCACATGAGCGACACCGCCACGTACCCGCCGATGTTGGCGAGCATGCTCCACATCATCGCGTGGGTGATCTGATCGAGCCCCGAGACGCCGAACAGCGCGAGCGGCCTCAGCAGCTCGATTCCGAACGGCCCGAGCTCGAGCAATCCGATGGGCAGCCAGCCGGAGCGGGCGAATGCCGGCAGCAGGAGCGTGTAGAACCAGACCGCGAAGCCCGCGCCGAGGCCGGCCAGCGCCCCGCGGCGCGTGCCTCCCTTCCAGAAGATCCCGCCGAGCGCCGCCGGCGCGAACTGGGCCACCGCCGCGAACGAGATCAGGCCGATCGACACGAGCGCATAAGCCTCTCCGGCGAGCCTGAAGTACAGATAGCCGAGCAGCAGGATGAGGACGATCGCCCCGCGGCGGATGCCGAGCAGCAATCCCGTCAGGTCGCTGCGCTCGTTAAGGCGCAGCGGGCGCCACCGCAGCAGCACCGGCATGACGAGGTCGTTGCACACCATCGTGGAGAGCGCGATGGTTTCGACGATCACCATGCCGG
>CAYOVM010000080.1:11537-13659 GCA_964407355.1 uncultured Enterobacteriaceae bacterium | reverse complement strand
TTCTCGAAGTCGATCGGGTTCACCTTGTGCGGCATGGTGGAGGAGCCGACCTCGCCCGCCTTCAGCCTTTGCTTGAAGTAGCCGAGCGAGATATAGCCCCAAAGGTCGCGGTCGAGGTCGAGCAGCACCGTGTTCGCGCCCGCGTACGCGTCGAAGAGCTCGGCGATCCAGTCGTGCGGCTCGATCTGCGTGGTGTAGGCGTTGAACTCCAGGCCGAGCCGCTCGACGAAGCGCCGGGAGAAGCGCTCCCAGTTGAAGCCGGGATAAGCCGCGAGGTGGGCGTTGTAGTTGCCGACCGCGCCGTTCGCCTTGCCGAGCGCCGCGACCCCGGCGATGCGGCTGCGCAGCCGCGCCAGGCGCTGCGCGAAGTTCGCCATCTCCTTGCCGAGCGTCGTCGGCGACGCCGGCTGGCCGTGGGTGCGCGACAGCATGGGAAGCGCGGCATGCTTTCGCGCGAGCGCGCGCAGCGCATCGATCAGCTGCCCGAGTTTCGGCAGCATCACCTTCTCGCGCGACTCGGCGAGCATCAGCGCGTAGGCGAGGTTGTTGATGTCCTCCGAGGTGCAGGCGAAATGCACGAACTCGAGCGAGCGCTGCACTTCCTTGTTGTTCGCGAGCTTCGACTTGATCCAGTACTCGATCGCCTTGACGTCGTGGTTGGTCTCGGCCTCGATGTTCTTGATGTGCTCGGCGTCGCGCTCGGAGAAGCTCTTGATCAGCCTGGAGAACTCGGCGCAGGTGCGCCTGGAGAATCTCTTGATCTCGCGGATGGCGGGCTCGGCGGCCAGGGCCTCCAGCCAGGCGAGCTCCACCTTTACGCGGTAGCGGATGAGCGCCTGCTCGCTGAAGTGCTCGCGCAGGGGATCGGCGGTCCTGGCGTACCGGCCGTCGAGGGGCGACAGCGCGGCGAGCGGCGAGGGCATAGGGCTCTATTATAGAGGGGCCGTGGCAACCGCTTTTTCGCTCAAACCCCTCGTCCTCGAAGCCAGGGGCTGCCGCTCGTGCGAGCGGGCGCTTCCCCACGAACCGCGGCCCGTGTTCCGCGTCGGGCGCCGGGCGCGCCTGCTCGTCGTCGGCCAGGCGCCGGGGCGCAGGGTGCATGAAACCGGCATCCCGTGGAACGATCCCTCCGGCGACGTGCTGCGCGAGTGGCTCGCCCTCGACCGCGAGACGTTCTACGACACTTCCCGCATCGCCATCGTCCCGGTCGGCCTTTGCTATCCGGGCACCGTCGAGGGCGCCGACCTGCCGCCGCGGCCCGAGTGCGCGCCGCGCTGGCAGCCGCGTTTTCGATCGGCCCTGCCGTTCATCGAAATGACCTTGCTCGTCGGCAGCTATGCCCAGGCGTACTACCTGAAAGGCCGGAAGAAGCGGACGCTCGCTGAAACGGTCCGCGGGTTCCGGGAATACCTCCCCGAGTTCTTTGTGCTGCCGCACCCCAGCTGGCGAAACAGGGGCTGGATCAGGAAGAACCCGTGGTTCACGCGGCTTGTCATCCCCGAGCTGCGCAAGCGCGTTCAAATGCACATGAATGCAAGCAGCGTCCCGCGGGTATAATCCGCGCCCTCCATGAAGCTCCTCTCCTCTACCGCCAGCCCCTACACACGCAAGGTCCGCATCGTTCTCGCCGAGAAGAAGATCGAGTGCGAGCTCGTGCCGGTCGACATCACGCCGATCGACAATCCGGTCAACACGCACAACCCCCTCGGCAAGATCCCGACGCTGATCCTCGACGACGGCACCGCGCTGTACGACTCGCGCGTGATCGTCGAATTCCTCGACAGCGTCTCGCCGATCAGCCGGCTGATTCCCGAGGGCACGCGCGATCGCCTCGCGGTGCGGCGCTGGGAAGCGCTCGCCGACGGCGTGACGGACGCGGGCGTTCTGGTGCGCTACGAGTCGGTGCGCGACAAGAAGGAGCAAAGCCGGGCCTGGGTCGACAAGCAGCTGGCGCGCATGCGCCGCGGCATGACGCAGATGGCGGCGGAGCTCGGCGAGCGCAGCTGGTGCAACGGCGATCGATACACGCTGGCCGACATCGCCCTGGGCTGCTGCCTGGGCTGGGTCGATTTCCGCAAGCCCGGCGGCGTCGACTGGCACCAGGAATATCCGGCGCTCGCCA
>CAYOVM010000080.1:0-11437 GCA_964407355.1 uncultured Enterobacteriaceae bacterium | reverse complement strand
GATTTCCGCAAGCCCGGCGGCGTCGACTGGCACCAGGAATATCCGGCGCTCGCCAAGCACTACCACAAGCTGATGGAACGCCCCGCCTTCGCGGACACGATCCCGCAAGTACCCAAATAATCACCCGCCCCTGAAATCGGGGACAGACCACGTTTTCCGCTGAAGGATCCTCGAAGGGGATCCCGAGGAAAACGTGGTCTGTCCCTGATTTCTAGGTGATGACCCCCCCTCCGAGGCAGACCTCGCGGTCGTAAAGAACCACCGACTGCCCGGGCGTTACCGCCCACTGCGGTGCGGAAAACTCGACTGCCAGCTCGTTTTCCGCCGCGCTCGCGAGCGTGCAAGCCGCGTCGGCCTGCCGGTACCGCGTCTTGGCCGATAGACTTCTTGCTTTTTCGGGGGAGCCCGCCACCCAGCTCGCATCGGCCGCTTTGAGCGATTTCCTGAGCAGCAACGGATGGTCGTGGCCCTGCACCACGACGAGCTCGTTCGTGGCCATGCGCTTTTCCGCGACGTACCAGGCCTCGCCGCCAGCGTCCTTCTGGCCGCCGATGCCGATGCCTTTCCTCTGGCCGATCGTGTAGAAGGCGAGCCCGACGTGCTCCCCCAGGGTGGCGCCCTTTTCGTCCACGATCCTTCCGGGCTCTTTCTTCAGGTAGCGATTCAGGAATTCGCGGAACGGCCGCTCGCCGATGAAGCAGATGCCGGTCGAGTCCTTCTTGGCGTGGTTCGGCAGGCCGGCTTCGCGCGCGATGCGCCGCACTTGCGTTTTTTGCAGCTCGCCGATCGGGAACAGCACGCGCGCGAGCTGCTGCTGGCTCAGGCGGTGCAGGAAGTAGCTCTGATCCTTGCCTTCGTCCGTGCCCTTCAGGAGCTGAAAGGCGTTTTCCGAAAAGCCGACGCGCGCGTAGTGGCCGGTGGCGATTTTTTCAGCGCCCAGGCGCATGGCATGGTCGAGGAAAGCCTTGAACTTGATTTCGGCGTTGCAAAGCACGTCGGGATTGGGCGTGCGCCCCGCCGCGTATTCGCGCAGGAAATCGGCGAACACCCGGTCCTTGTACTCGGCGGCGAAATTGACCGCTTCCAGCTCGATGCCGATGACGTCGGCCGCCGCCGCCGCGTCGATGAGGTCCTCGCGCGTCGAGCAGTACTCGTCGTTGTCGTCGTCCTCCCAGTTCTTCATGAAGAGGCCCGTGACTTCGTGGCCCGCCCTTTTCAGGAGCAGCGCCGCCACGGAGGAGTCCACGCCGCCGGACATGCCGACCACGACCTTCATGAGAACTCCGCGGAAAGAACTTCCAGCGGATAGCGCTTGCCGGCGAGGAAATCGTCGGCGCACTTCTGCACGAGCGGCGAGCGGTGCTCGGCCTTCCTTCGCCGCAGCTCCGCGGCGTCGAGCCATTCGAGCGCGACGATCTCCTTGTCGAGCGCCCGGCCCCGCTCCACGCCCTCGAGCGCTCCCGAGAAGCAAAAGCGCAGGAACGTGACGTCCTTGGCGGCGTAGTGCCAGCGGTAGATTCCGACGAGGGCGGTGGGCGTGAAGCGGTGGGCGGTCTCCTCGAGCACCTCGCGGCTGCACGCGGCGATGAGCGACTCCCCGGGATCGAGATGGCCGGCGGGCTGGTTGAGCACCAGCCGGCCTTCGATCCGCTCCTGCACGAACAGAAGCTTGCCGCCGCGTTCGATCACCGCCGCGACGGTCGCGCTGGGCTTCCAGGGGCTCAAAGCTCAGGCGACCTTGCGGGTGTTCTTGCGGATGAAGCCGGTCATTCGCTCGATACCTGCCTCGATCGCCTGCTTGGAGGCGGCGTAGGAGAAGCGCACGTGCTGCCCCTCGCCGGGCACGCGGGAGCCGAAGTGGATATCCGCAAGGACGGCGACCCCCGCCTCATGGAGCAGGCGCTTCCTGAACTCCTCGGAATCCTTGGCGCCGATCATGCGGCAGGCCTCGGTGACGTTGGGCCAGGCGTAGAAGGCGCCGCCCGGCACGCGGCATTGCACGCCCGGGACCTCGTTCAGCCGGGAAACGATCAGGTCCCTTCGCTCGAGGAAGCTGGCCTTCATCATCTCCGCCGCCTCCTGCGGGCCGTTGATCGCCTCCACCGCCGCCCACTGGCTGATCTGCGAGGCGCAGGAATCGGTGTTGGTGATCCAGCGGGTGAATACCGGAGCGAGCTTCGGGTTCGAGGTGAAGCCGATGCGCCAGCCGGTCATCGCCCAGGTCTTCGAGGCGCCGTCGGAAATGATGGTGCGCTCGTACATTCCCGGCACCCGGGCGATCGAGAAGAATTCACCGCCCGCATCTGTTCCATACACCAGGCGGGAGTAGATCTCGTCCGCGTACACCCAGACCTGCGGGTGCTTCTGCAGGATTTTCCCGATCTGCTCGAGGTCCTTTCTAGACAGCGAGCCCCCGGTGGGATTGTGGGGATAGTTGAGGATCAGCAGCTTGGTTTTCTTGCTAAGCAGCTTTTCCAGCTCGGCCGGATCGAACGCGAAATCCCGCTTCTCGTGCAGGTTGAGCGGCACCGGCTTCGCGCCGTTGGCCAGGATCTGCGATTCGTAGATGGGGAAGCCCGGATTCGGGTAGATCACCTCGTCGCCCGCGCCGTGGTCGGTCGTCGAGAGGATGGCGTAGGCGATGAAAGGCTTCGCGCCCGCGCCGACCACCACGTCCTCGGGACGGATCGGCAGGCCGCCCCGCCTCGCGCCGAGGTAGCGCGCCGCCGCGTCACGCAGCTCGTCGATGCCGGCCGAGGGCGTGTAGCCGTGCTTGCCGCCCTTGATCGCCCGGATCGCGGCTTCCTGGACATGCACGGGGGCGGGAAAGTCCGGCTGGCCGATGCAGAAGCTGATGATGTCCTTGCCCTGGCGCGCGAGGGCATTGACCTCGGCGAGCACGACAAAGGCGTTCTCGGTGCCAAGGGCTGAAGCGCGGCGGCTGATGTCGGGCATGGGGTCTACTTTTTTCCAAACCGCCGATTTTATCGGAGTAACATCGCGCTGCGAAAACCGACCCGAAACGCCCATGCTCATCAACTGTGTCGCCTACAAGGACGGCCGCAAGCTCGCCGACATCGAAAAGCGCCAGATCAGCGAGTACCTGGCGCAGCCAGGCTGCTTCGTCTGGGTGGCGCTGAAGGAGCCGACCGAGGCCGAGCTGGAGGAGATGCGCGAGGAATTCGACCTGCACCCGCTGGCGGTCGAGGACGCGAGCCACGGCCACCAGCGGCCGAAGATCGAGGAGTACGGCGACCAGCTGTTCGTCGTCATGACCACCGCCGAGCTCTCGCCCACCGATGAGCTGAAGCTCGGCGAGATGAACGTGTTCGTCGGCAGGAACTACATCCTGTCCATCCGCCAGCACACCGAGCGCGGCTTCCAGGAGGTGCGCGCGCGCTGCGAGCGCGAGCCGGAGCTCCTGCGCAACGGCTCCGGCTACGTCCTGTACGCCCTCATGGATGCCGTTGTCGACCGCTATTTCCCGGTGCTCGACTCGATCGAGATCGAGCTCGAGACCATCGAGAGCCAGCTGTTCCTCGCCACCAGCTCGCCCAGCGCCGCGCGCAGCAACATCGAGGCGCTGTATTTCGTGAAGCAGAAGCTCACCATGCTGAAGCACGCCGCCGCGCCGCTGCTCGAGTACTCGGGCAAGCTCTTTGGCGGCCGCGTGCCGCAGGTCTGCTCGGGTCTGGGGGAGTACTTCCGCGACATCTACGACCACCTTACCCGCCTCAACCAGTCGATCGATTCGGCGCGCGACACGGTAGGCACCGCGATCCAGGTGAACCTGGCGATGATTACCATCAGCGAGAACGAGGTGACCAAGCGCCTCGCCGCCTACGCCGCTCTCGTGGCGGTCCCGACGATGGTCGCCGGCGTCTACGGCATGAACTTCAAGCACATGCCGGAGCTCGACTGGAGCCTCGGCTATCCCTTCGCCATCGGCATGATGGTGGCGATCGACGGCTTTCTTTTCACCCGTTTCAGAAAAGCCGGTTGGCTTTAAAGCCGCAGCTCGGCCCGCACGGCATCCCAGGCGACGGCGACCTCTGTTTTTTCATTTCGCTGGATTAAATCCAATTCAATGAGCTGCGAAACGTCGGTGTGGACGTTCTTGTAGTTGCGCCCGAGCCGCTTCGCGAGCTCATAGATCGAGCAAGGCCCTTCGCTTTTCAGCCTTTCCAGAATCGCCCAGCGCGCCGGCGTCAGGGTCTTCAGCAAAAGAGGCAGGTCCTCCAGGGACAGGACCCGGAGCGGCGAGACTTTGCGCCCTTCGGCCGCGCGGTTCCACGCCGCCTCGAAGCGGTCCAGCGCATCGCCCGGCGGACCGACGCGGATCTCGAGAATCCTAGCCAAGGCTTCCTCCCGCCGCGCGCACGTCGCGCTCGAAGTCGTAGCGCAGCTGCTCGACGGACCTGAGCTGGTATGGGGACGTCCGGCCGCGGATCGTCTTCGAGCCGGTTTCGTACGCGACGAGATCGCCGAAGCGCAGCCGGTAGCGCAGATCGTCGTGCAGCTCGATCTCGAGCGATGTTCCGCGGAAGAGCGCTCTCTCCTGCAGGAGGATCATATGGTTTATCGTACCATATAGCGGGTGCGGTAAAATCGGCGGGTGAAAGACTTTTTCAACCTGTACCGGCACGGATTCGTGAGGATGGCGGTCGCGACGCCGCGGGTTCGCGTCGGCGATCCGGCGCACAACGCCGAGGCCACCGAGGCGCTAATACGAGAGGCGGCGCGGGAGAAGGCGATGCTCGCGGTATTCCCCGAGCTGGGGCTCGCCGGCTACACGTGCGACGACCTTTTCCACCAGCAAGCGCTGCTCGAGGCTTCCGAAGCCGCGCTCGAGCGCCTCATCGCGCGCACGCGCAACCTGCCCCTCGCCACGCTCGTCGGGCTGCCGGTCGCGGTCGATGGCCTCCTCTACAACTGCGCGGCGCTCATCTGCCGCGGCCGGCTGGTCGGCGTCGTCCCGAAGACCTATCTGCCCAATTACCGGGAATTCTACGAGCGGCGCCAGTTCACTCCCGGCGAGGTATCGCAGCGCACGCAGATAGAGCTCGCCGGACAGAAGGCCGCTTTCGGCGCCGGACTGATTTTCAGATGCAGTGAAATTCAAGCCTTCGCGCTGCATGTCGAGATTTGCGAGGACCTGTGGGTCCCGGTGCCGCCTTCGTCGTTCGGCGCGCTCGCGGGCGCGACGGTGATCGCCAATCTGTCGGCTTCCAATATCACGGTAGGCAAGCACGGCTACCGGCGCCAGCTCGCCTCGAACCAGTCGGCGCGCTGCATCGCCGCCTACCTGTACAGCGCCGCCGGGCTGGGCGAGTCGACCACCGACCTCGCCTGGGACGGCGACGCCATGGTGTTCGAGAACGGCACCCTGCTCGCGGAGTCGCGCCGCTTCTCGAACGAGCCGCAGCTTGCGCTCGCCGACGTGGATCTGGGGCGGCTCCTCGCCGACCGCATGCGGCAGAACACCTTCGCCGACTCGGCGCGCCGCCATGCGGCGGAAACGGCGAAGTTCCGGACGATCGACTTCTCGGTGCCGCTGGCCGCCGGCAAGTTGCCGCTCCAAAGAAAGATCGAGCGATTCCCCTACGTGCCCGGCGACCCGTCGACGCGCGGCGAGCGCTGCGAGGAGGTGTACAGGATCCAGGTGCAGGGGCTCGTCACCCGCATGCTCGCCACGGGCACGAAGAAGCTCGTGATCGGCGTATCGGGCGGCCTCGACTCGACCCAGGCGCTCCTCGTCTGCGCCCGGGCGATGGACGAGCTGAAGCTTCCCCGGGACAACATCCTTGCCTACACGATGCCGGGCTTCGCGACCTCGAGCCGCACCCGCAACCAGGCCTGGCAGCTGATGCGCGCGGTGGGCGCCACGGCCGAGGAGATCGACATCCGGCCCTCGTGCCTGCAAATGCTCAAAGACCTCGGCCATCCCTACGCGAAGGGCCGCAAGGTCTACGACATAACGTTCGAGAACGTGCAGGCGGGAGAGCGCACCAATCACCTCTTTCGCCTCGCCAACATGCACGGCGGCTTCGTCGTCGGCACCGGGGACCTCTCCGAGCTCGCGCTCGGCTGGTCGACCTACGGCGTCGGGGACCATATGTCGCACTACAACGTCAACGCCAGCGTGCCGAAGACCCTCATCCAGTACCTCATCGCGTGGGTGGCGGAGTCGGGCGGGCTCGGCGCCGACGTGAAGCGCGCGCTGCATCGCGTGCTCGATACGGAGATCAGCCCGGAGCTGGTTCCCGGCAAGCAGCGCACCGAGGACATGGTCGGTCCTTACGAGCTGCAGGACTTCAACCTCTACTACATCCTGCGTTTCGGGTATGCGCCGAGCAAAGTCGCTTTTCTCGCGATGCACGCGTGGAAGGGCAAGTACAAGCTGCCGGCGATCAGGAAATGGCTGGGGGTGTTCCTCACCCGGTTCTTCCGCAACCAGTTCAAGCGCAGCGTCGCGCCCAATGCGCCGAAGGTCGGCTCGGGGGGCTCGCTCTCGCCGCGCGGCGACTGGCGGGCGCCCTCGGACGGCAGCGCCGGCGCCTGGCTTGCGGACCTGGCGAACGTGCCGGCGAAAGAAGGATAATGGGCGCGAGCCCATGAGCCGCCTCGCCTTCGCAGCGTCGCTCTTCCTTCTCGCCGGCGGCGCCGCGGCCCAGCCCGTGAAGTGCGTCGACGCGTCGGGCAAGATCCGCTACCTCGACGAAAGCATGGCGGGCGAGGCGAAGTGCAAGCCGGTCAAGGACGCGATGAACATCGTCGCGCCGCAAAAGGACCCGAGAGCGAACATCGAGTCGGAGGAACGCGGCCGCCGGCAGCGCCCGGAGGAGGGTCGGAATTCGCAGCGCGAGGCCGATACGCGGCTCGCCGACGCGGAAGCGAGGCTCGCCGAGGCAAAGAGCAAGCTCGCGGAGCAGGAGGCGGTCCGCGAAGGCGGTGAGCGCAACTACGCGCGCGTGCAGGAGCGGCTGCAGCCGTACCAGGAAGCGGTCCAGCGCGCCCAGCAGGAGCTCGACCGGATCCGGCGCGACTCGCGCTAGCTAGCGCTTGAGCTCCGCGGGCTTGGTGACGGCCCGCTCGTTGACGTTTTCCCGCGTGACCGCGCGCTCATTGACGTTTTCCGTGGGAGCGCCGGCTTTTCCATAGAGGAACGAAGGCGCGTTTGCGGGCGGGTGCGCCTTCGCCTCCTGATAGAGCGGGTCCATCTGCGGGCCGAGCTGCGCCAGCCGCTCCCTGCGATTCTGCGGCGACGGATGCGTCGAGAGAAATTGCGGCGGCCCTTTGCCCCCGGCTTTCTCCATCTTCTCCCACAGCGTCACCGCGGACTTGGGGTCGTACCCCGCGCGCGCGGCGAGCTCGATGCCGATCCGGTCGGCTTCGCTCTCGCTCTCGCGGCTGTTCGGCAGCTGGATGGCATAGATCGCGGCGAGCTGTGCGCCGGTCAGCCCGAGGCCCGCGCCCTGGCGTCCGCCCAGCGCGATAGCGGCCAGCTCGAGTCCGACCTGCGAGGTCATGGCGATCGACATGCGCTCCTGGGTATGGTTGACGAGCGCATGAGCGATCTCGTGGCCCATCACCTGGGCGACCTCGTCGTCGGTCGGCTTCAGCTGCTCCAGCAGGCCGGTATAGATGGCCATCTTGCCGCCCGCCATGCAGAACGCGTTGACGTTCTTCGGGTCGTTGATGACCTGCACTTCCCACTTCCAGTTGGCCGAATCCGGCCGGAAGCGGATCGCCTGCGCGATCAGCCGGTTGGTGATCTCGTGGATTTTCTTCGTCCGCTCGGTGTCCAGGGACTCGACCTGCTTCTTCTTGCCCAGGTCGCCCATCATCGAGCTGTAGGCCGAAGCCGAGCTGCTGATGGCCATGCTCTCCGGCACCACCAGCAGCTGGCTACGCCCGGTGATCTCGTTGGTCGCGCAGCCGGCGAGGACGAGAAGCGGGGCGAGGAGCAGGACCTTGCGCACGGCGCTCAGCCCCGCGTCGTGGTCTTGCGGATTTCTTTCTCGTCGGACCATTCGAGCAGCCCGTTGCGGATGTTCCAGAGCTGCAGGTTGAACTTGTAGTAGACGTCCTTCGTGTCCTTCACCTGCTTCACGATGGAGGTGATGTTGCCCTCCATGCGGTACTGGGCGCCCACCATCTGGCCCTTTTCCACCGCCTGCTCCTTCGCGTAGTACTCGCCTTGCTGCCGCTTGATCTCGTCGATCTGCGGGTTCATCCCCACCGCATCGACCGCGAAGCGCACCTTGCCGCCTTTTTGCAGCTCGGAGCGGATGGTGTCGGTGATCGAGCGCGTATCGATGTACTCGCTGGTCTTGTTGCGGACTTCCTGCACGGTGACGATCGGCAGGTTGCCGCTGACGATCACCGGCGCCTGCAGCATCGAGCGCGTCATCGACTCGGCGATCATCTGCAGGTCGGTCGAGCCGAACTGGTTGGTGAGGGTCTCGACGCCCCTCGCGTCGCCGTAGCGGGTCTTCTCCGGGGCGGCGCAGCCGGCGACGAGCGCGGCGGCGAGCGCGAGCGCCAGCGCGAGGCCGGGCGTGCGGGGCGGCGTGCTCATTCCTGGCTCCTCAGGATCAGGCGGAAGTCGGCCGCCCGGTTCGTCGGCGACACGGTATTGATCACGAGGTTGGAATTCTCGTACATGAGGAGCGGCTTCCAGTTCTCCTCCTCCCAGGCGCGCATGCCCTCCCGGTCGATCCAGCGGAATTTGTAGGCGATGCGCTTGACGGTCGAGCTGTCATTGTTGAGGTTGGCGTCGATCTTCAGCAGATCGCCCGAGCGGCTGCAGCGCATCTCGGTCGGCACGATGGTGGTGCGCCGGCCCTCGCTCACCACCTTAAGCTTCACCAGGTCGTCCATCGAGCTGACCTTGGCGTCCCCGATCGGGCAGCCGAAGGCCTGGCCGGGTATTTCGAAGCCCTTCGGAGTGCTCGAGCAGCCCGCGAGCGCGGCCACTAGGAGTGCGGCGATCGTCCATCTCATCTTGAAGTCTCCCTCGGTTGCGGTTTCGGCTCTAACGTTTCCGGAGCGCCGCGAGCTGAAAATGCGCTGACGAAGAGCTGATTGCGCAGCAAGCGCAAGTCTACCACCGCGTAGCGCCCGGAAAGATTCAGCCGCGCGCTGCGCGCGCCTTCCGGCGTCTGCAGCGTGACGGTATGCACACCTGACGGAACGCGTGCGCGCGCGATCGAGATTTCCGCGGGCAGCGTGCGCCAGGTGCGCTCGTCGGCTTTCTCGGTAAGGATCGCGCCCGCGGCGATGGCGATCGCCGCGATTCCGGCGGCGGCGGCGTGCCGGTCATTGCCGCCGCCATGCTGCAGGCCGGCCTGCAGAAGCGCCCGGGTGCCGGCGCGCACGCTGGTGCGAAGCATGATGCCCGGCATGTCGTCGCTCAGCCTGCGGCGTGCCATGAGATCGATGCTGGTGATCGGCGCGACGGCGAGCGCGGGCCCGCCGTCGAAGGCGAGCTGCGACCACGGGCGCGACAGACCGGTCGCGGCCATCACGGGGAACGAAGCGACGACCATGGTCAGGCCGTTGCCTACCGGCACCGGCAGGCGGAACTGGCGCGACTGCAACGCCGGCGCGGTGCCCGATCCGATCACGAAGAGGACGTCGGTCAGGCCGTCGTCCCTCGCGCCGGCGCGCCGGTCGAGCTCGCGCAGCGCTTCTTCGAGCAGCGGCTGGTTGGGCTGGAGCTCGTTCGCCAGCCGGTAGCCGGGCGCCGCGAGGCCGGGCTCGCCGAGCGCCTCGTAGACGAAGCCGGCCAGATAGTGGGAGAGCGCGCTCTGGTAGCTGTTCTTCAGCGCCTTGACCTCGGGATTGTCGATCGTCTCGACCGGATAGCCGTTCAGCTCCTTGAAGCTCGTGCGCGCGCCGTGCTTTTTCGCTTTTTCCTCGACCTCGGCGAGCTCCTTGCTGCGCGCCTCCGCGATCAGCGCCTCGAGCTCGTGAGTCTGCTTGATCGCCACGCGCGCCCGGTCGAAGTCGCCCATCGCGAGGTAGTTGAGCGCGATGTGGGTGAGAAGCATGACCTTCTCGTAGTCGTATCCCGGATAGGCGCGCAGGCTGTCGTTGACGACATAGCTCGAAGCGCCCTTCAGCAGATTGACGACGTCGTCCTCGATCGATTGCTCCGCAGGCTGGATCTGCTCGGCCGCGGCCTTCCAGGATTTCTGGCTCTCCTCGTAGCGGCCGTCCAGGCGCAGCAGCATCCCCAGCTCGAGATGGTAGAGCAGGTCCTTGAACGGCCCGGGGTTGGCCGCGTCGAGCATCCGGATCGCGCCCGCCATGCCGCCGCTGCCGGCCTGGTTGAGCGTCCCGCGCATCGAGTTGTCGTAGCTTTGCATGCTCGCGCAGCCGGAAAGGCAAAGCGCGAGCGTAAGCGCCGGCGCAGAGCGCGCCCACCCTCCCCGCAACACACCAGGAAACCACCAAGACGGCACACCCTCTCCCCTCGGAGCAGCCGCTGCGACGCTATATGCGCGCCTTCGATGGTCCCGATTTTACTTGCTGGCAGACCGCCAGAAACGTTAACAACTGCAGGAAAACGAGCGCGCAGCCGCCTTCCTCAGGCGGCGCGGCGCTCGACGCGGGGCAGCTCGCCGATCGCGGTCTTCACCGCGTCCTCGACCCGGTCCAGAAACACGAACTCGAGCTTTTTGCGGGCTTCTGCGGGCACATCCTCGAGGTCTTTCTCGTTGCGTCTGGGCACCATCACGGTCTTGATCCCGGCGCGCAGCGCAGCCAGGGTCTTCTCCTTCACGCCGCCGATGGGCAGCACCAGGCCGCGCAGCGAGATCTCGCCGGTCATGGCAACGTCGGGCCGCACGGGCGTGCCGGTGAGCAGCGAGACCAGCGCGAGGAACATCGCCACGCCCGCGCTCGGGCCGTCCTTCGGGGTCGCGCCGGCGGGAACGTGGATATGGATGTCGGTCTTCTCGAGCGTCTCCGAGGTGAATATCTTCGCGAGAGTCAGCGCGGTCTGCGCCGACTCCTTCATCACCTCGCCGAGCTGCCCGGTGAGGATGAGCTTGCCCGATCCCGGCACCTTCGACGCCTCGATGAACAGGATGTCGCCTCCGACCGGGGTCCAGGCAAGGCCCGTCGCCACCCCTGGAACCGAGGTCCGGTCGGCGACCTCGTTCTCGAAGCGCTTCGGCCCAAGGATCGCGTGCAGGTCCGCGGGCTGGATCAGGATCTTGCCGGAGAACCCTTCGGCGATCCGCATCGCGGCATGCCGCAGCACCGAGCCGATCTCGCGCTCGAGGTTGCGCACGCCGGCCTCGCGGGTGTAATCGGCGATGATGGCTTTCAGGGCTTCGTCGCTGATCGCGACGTTCTCGAGCGCCGGGTCTGCGCTCTTCAGGCCGTTGGCCTCGAGCTGGCGCTTCACGAGATAGCGCTTGGCGAT
>CAYOVM010000079.1:10987-13694 GCA_964407355.1 uncultured Enterobacteriaceae bacterium | reverse complement strand
ACCGGGATATTGATTTTTTTCGAAACTTCTTCACAAGCCGCCAAATCGTCGGCGACTACGGGCTCCTCGTACCAGACCAGGTCGAGGTCCTCCAGCGCCGCCGCCTGGCGGATGTTGCCGAGGACGTCGAGCTTCTGGTTGACGTCGACCATCATGCGCACGCCCCCGCCCAGCGCGTTGCGCACCGTCTCCACGCGCTTGCGGTTCGCGCGCGGATCGGGGTCGTGGATCTTCATCTTGTAATAGCGGCAGCCCATCGCGGCGTAGCGCTCGGCCTCGGCGACGAGGTCTTTCTCCGTATAGCGGCCCCAGCCGCCGCTGCCGTAGCAGCGCACCCGGTCGGTGAACGCGCCCCACAGCCTGTAGAGCGGAAGCTTCGCCGCCTTGCCCGCGATGTCCCACAGCCCGATGTCGATCGCCGAGATCGCCATGCCGGCGAGCCCGACGCGGCGCACGCCGCGGTCGCCGCGGTACATCTTCTCCCAGAGCCGCTCGACGTCCCGGGGGTCCTCGCCTAGGAGGAGCGGCTTGAGGCGCGTGTCGAGGTAGGCGAGCACCGCCTCGGCGCCGCCGCCGCCGAACACCAGGCTGTAGCCCAGGCCGCGCAGGCCTTCGTCGGTCATGATCTGGGCGACGACCAGCTTGTGGTGCGCGAATTCGAGCGCCATCGGATGCGGCGTCGGGACGGTGAGAACGCACGTTTCTACGCTCGCGATTTTCATTTGCGTACTATGATGCAAGACATTGTGAGCCGGGGGACAAGTTTACAAAGCACGCTGCGCCCGGGTGGTACCCTTTTCTATCGAATTAAAAGAGGCCGCCGTATGAGCTCGATTCGACCGATTCCGCTGCTTGCCCTAGCCATGCTCCTGCTGCCGTTCTGCGGGGCGGTACACGCCGAAGAGCACGTCGTCGGGCAGAAGAACAAGACATTCAGCGCCAACAAGCTGAACGTCAAGGTGGGGGACAGCGTCGGTTTTCGCAACGACGACGCGTTTTTCCACAACGTGTTCTCGCTTTCGCCGGCGCGGACCTTCGACCTCGGCAGCTTCCCGAAGGGGCAGACCCGCAAGGTGACCTTCGACAAGCCCGGAACCGTCGAGATCGAATGCGCGATCCATCCGGAGATGAAAATGGTGGTCGAAGTCGCCAAATGAGCCCGGCCTGCGGGCACGCCGCCGGGGGACACGATGGCCGCCGGTAAGATGCGCGCCGGCATGCCGCTCGCCCTGACGCTCGGGCTGCTGCTCGCCCTGATGCTGGCGATCGCGTTCGTCGGCCTCGCGCAGCTGCGCTCGCTCAACGGCCAGTTCACGGTGATGGTCGTCGAGCGCCACGCCAAGACGACCCTCGCCCACGACGTCATCGACGAGCTGAACGCGATGACGCGGTCGGTGCAGCGCACGCTCATCGTCGGCGACAAGGACTTGCGCCGGGAGCTCGGCCGCATCGACACCTCCAAGCAGAACCTCGCCTGGCTGCTCGAGCAGCTCGACAAGTCCTTCGGCGCCGAAGACCAGAAGGCGAAGGACCTGCAGCAGGTGGTGCACGATCGCAGCTCGACCTTCCTCGTGAGCCTGGTGAAATTCACCCGCACGCTGGAGGCGGGCAAGGTCGAGGAGGCGAAAACGCTGCTCAACAACGAGGTCTGGTCCGAGCTCGACGGCACTTTCAAGGCGATGCAGGATTTCAGCCGCTACCAGAGCGCGCTCATGCAGGAAGGGCAGAAGGAGGCCGAGGCTTCCTACGTGCGCGCCCGCAACCTGACGCTGCTTCTCACCTTCGTCTCGATCGCGGTGTCGCTGATGCTCGCCGTCTGGATCTCGCGCAGCGTCACCGTCCCGCTCACCGAGGCGGTGGTGATCGCCGGCCGCGTGGCCGCGGGCGATCTCACCAGCCGCATCGACGTCAAGGGCACCTCCGAGACGAGCCAGCTGCTCGGGGCGCTCGCGAGCATGAACACGAGCCTGCACCGGATCGTGGGCGAGGTGCACGTGAGCAGCGACGCGATCGCCTCCGCGGCGCGCGAGCTGCTCGCCGGCAACAGCGATCTTTCGCAGCGCACCGAGGAGCAGGCGGCGTCGCTCGAGGAGACCTCCTCGACCATGGAGGAGTTCAGCGCGACGATCACCCAGAACGCGGACAACGCGAAGCAGGCGAGCGAGCTCGCGGTCAACGCCGCCCGCGTCGCGGGCCGGGGCGGCGAAGTGGTCGGGCGCGTGGTGCAGACCATGGGCTCGATCAACGCGAGCTCGAAGCAGATCGGCGACATCACCGGCGTCATCGACGGCATCGCCTTCCAGACCAACATCCTCGCGCTCAACGCGGCGGTGGAGGCGGCGAGGGCCGGCGAGCACGGCCGCGGCTTCGCCGTGGTGGCGGCGGAGGTGCGCAGCCTCGCGCAGCGCAGCGCGGAGGCGGCGAAGGAGATCAAGCAGCTGATCGGCGCCTCGGTGGGCAAGGTCGCGGACGGCGCCAAGCTCGTCGACGAGGCCGGCCGGACGATGGCGGAGATCCTCGAGAGCATCGAGAAGGTCAGCAAGATCATGACGAGCATCGCCAACGCGTCGCAGGAGCAGACCGCCGGGATCGGGCAGGTCGCCCAGACCCTGAACGACATGGAGCGCATTACCCAGCAGAACGCGGCGATGGTCGAGCAGGCCACCGCCGCCGGCGAGCAGCTCGAGCGGCAGGCGCACCACCTCGT
>CAYOVM010000079.1:0-10887 GCA_964407355.1 uncultured Enterobacteriaceae bacterium | reverse complement strand
CAGGCGCACCACCTCGTCGAGCTGGTGAGCGTGTTCAAGGTGGATGAAGGGCAGGCCGGCGCAGGTCAGGCCGCGCAGCAGGCGTACCTCGCGCCGGCGAGCGCGGCGCACGAGTCCGACGCGCCGAAACGGCTTGCCGCGGCGACGCCGGCGATCGTCGTCGGCGACGCCTGAAGGGCGGCATTCGAGGCGCCGCCGCGCGCCCGCCGCTGTTTGTCGACACCCCGTAGCTTTTCGGTTCTACGAACTCGCGGTGTTCGGCGTCTATGAGAGCGTGTCCATGCGCTGTACGCTGCGCGCATATTCAGACGACGCGAGGCCGGCATGAAGGCAGCGATGATCGACAGGATTGTCTCCCTGGTCCCGGAGCGGGTCGCGCGCCAGCCGAGCGGCGCCGCGTTCACTCCGGCGGCGAGCGCCTGCCGCCATCCCGAGCGCATCGCGCACCTCGTTGAATTCCTGAGCTGGACGAGCCCCCTGTACCCGATCACCAAGTTCGACCAGCGGGTGCTCGGCCTGCTGAACGAGCAGGGCCGGCCGGTCCACGCCACCGATCTTGAAGGCGAAGAAGCCGCCGGAATCGAGGAAGACGACGAAGCCGGCGAAATCGACGAAGTCGAGGAAGCGCCGGCCTAGCCGTCCGCGGAGCCACGCTCCGCGAGCGTGAAATAGAACGTCGCGCCTTCGCCCGGCGCCGCCCGCGCCCAGACCCGGCCGCCGTGGCGCTGCACGATGCGGTGCACGATCGCGAGGCCGACGCCCGTTCCCTCGAATTCATCCTGGCGGTGCAGGCGCTGGAAGACGCCGAAGAGCTTGCCCGCGTATTTCATGTCGAAGCCCACGCCGTTGTCGCGCACGAAGTACGCGTCCTCGCCGTCGTGGCGCTCGCAGCCCACCTCGACGCGCGGGCGCTCGGCCTTGCTTGAATACTTGAACGCGTTGCCGATCAGGTTCATGAACACCTGGCGCACGAGCGCAGGATCGGCCTCGCAGACGGGCAGCGCGCCGGCGACGCATTCCACCGCCGTGCTGCCGGTCTGCGCCCGGAGCTTCTCGAAGCATTCGTCGACCAGCGGCCGCGGGTAGAAGCGTTGCCGTCCGATCTCGTGGCGCGCGAGGTGCGCGAAGGCGAGCAGGTCGTCGATCAGCTGGCCCATCTGCTTCGCGCTCGAGCGCACCGTCTCGAGGTAGCGCCTGCCCTCGACGGGCAGGGCATCGGCGTAGTCGAGCAGCAGCATGCTCGAATACCCGTCGATCGCGCGCACCGGTCCGCGCAGGTCGTGCGACACGGAATAGGAAAACGCCTCGAGCTCCTTGTTCGAGGCCTCCAGCGCCGCGCTCGCCGTCTGCAACTGGCGCGCGATGCGCCGCGCGAGCAACGCGGAGGCGATCACGCCGAGCGCGAGCGAGAGCGCGAGCCCCGCGCCGGACAGGGCGTAGGAGCGCCAGATCGGGCCGTCGACCACCTCCTTCGGCACGCCGAGCGCGATGCCCCATCCGCTGGCGACGGAGCGTGCGAACGCGGAGTAGACCTTCTGGCCCTCGAGCGTGCTGGTGAGCCCGGCGCCCTCGTCGGTCCCGTGCGCCATGCGCAGCAGCGAGCTGGAGACTGGCATGCCGACGAACTGGTCGTGATTGCGCGAGCGCGCGACCACCGTCATCTTCGCGTCGAACACGGTGCTGACCGATTCCTGCGGCACCTTCTGGCGGGCGAGGATGTCCAGCATCAGGTCCGGCTTCACGAACGCGGTGAGGACGTAGCGCAGCTCGCCGTCGCGCACCACCGGCACGCGAATCGCGAAGCGCGGGCGCCCGCCGGGCCCGCGCAGGATGTTGCCGATCGACGGCTGGCGCGTCGCGAGCACCGAGTCGAAGGACTCCTTCTCGATCACCGCGTCGCCGCCGGGAAACGGCGCGCCGTAGGGCACGCGCGTGTTCAGCAGCCGCTTTCCGGCCGGGTCGGCAAGGATGAGGCCGTCCCAGCCGGCGTGCGCTTGGGTGGACGCCGCGGCCTGGGCGTGAAAGCGCGCGAGGTCGCGCGAATCGAGCCGGTCCGAGAGAGCGAGCACCTTGAGGGCCTCGATGGAATTGAAAAGCTCGAGATCGACCGCGCTGCCGATCGCCCGCGCCCGCTCGATGAGCGCCCGCTGCGCCTGCGCGCTCTGCTGGTGCCCGAGCGCGACCAGCGCCACGACGGCGAGCATCACCACCGGAAACAGCGCGACCGCGATGACCAGCAGCAGCCGGCCGTGCAGGGAAAGGGCCTCCAATGACGGGGTTCGCAGGGAAAAGCGGCGCGCTGCGGCCATGCGAGAGGATCGCATATACTCGACAGGAAACGGGATGAAAGTCGAATGAGATTAGTTTCTTGTGTCGTCGCGCTTGCCTTCATGGTGTTCCACGGCGCGATCGAAGCGCAAACCTATCCGGCGAGACCCATACGACTTATCGTGCCGTTCCCGCCGGGCGGGAGCAACGACATCGTCGGGCGGATGATCGCGGCGCAGCTCGGCGAGCGCCTGGGCCAGTCGGTGGTGGTCGACAACCGCGGCGGCGCGGGGGGCACGATCGGCACGGACATTGCCGCGAAGGCGGCGCCGGACGGCTATACGCTGCTGCTGATCTCGGTCGCGCACGCGTTCAATCCGGCGATGTACAAGAAGCTGCCCTACGATCCGGAGAAATCCTTCGCGCCGATCGGGCTGGTCGCGGCGGGACCCGTTGCGCTGATGGTGCACCCTTCGGTGCCCGCGACCTCGGTGAAGGAGCTGATCGCGCTCGCCAAGGCGAAGCCCGGCGAGCTGAACTACGCGACCGCGGGCGTCGGCAGCTTCCAGCACCTCGCGAGCGAGCTGTTCAAGCTGCACACCGGCGTGAACATCGTCCACATCCCGTACAAGGGCGGCGGGCCGGCGATGATGGACACCCTCGCCGGGCAGGCGCAGATCAACATGGCCTCGCTCATCCAGATGATCCCGCACGCGAAGAGCGGCAAGCTGAGGATGCTCGCGACGAGCGGCGCGAAGCGCAGCAGCCTGTTTCCCGACGTGCCGACGGTGGCCGAGACGGTTCCCGGCTACGACGCCACCAACTGGTGGGGCCTGGTGGCGCCCGCGGGAACGCCCGCCGCGGTGCTGAGCAAGCTGCATTCGGAGCTGGAGGTCCTGCTGAAGTCCGCCGAGACCAGGAAGCGCCTCGAAAGCGAAGGCGCCGACGTCGTGCGCATGGACCCGGCCGAGTTCGGGCGCTTCATGTCCGCCGAGATGGTGAAATGGACCAAAGTGGTCAGGGAAGCCGGCATCACCGCCGAATGACGGGGAAGTGCTTTGGCCGCTAGGATCGCGGTGCTTCACGGCGACGGCATCGGGCCCGAGATCTGCGCCGCGACGCTTGCGGTTCTCGAGCTGCTGAGCAGGAAATTCACGCTGGATCTCGCGTTCGAGACGTACGCGATAGGTCTTGCGAGCCTCGAGAAGAACGGCAGCACCTTTCCCGGCCAAGTGCTCGACGCGTGCCGCGCCGCCGCGGGTATCGTCCTCGGGCCGGTGTCGCACCAGGACTATCCGCCGCGCGCCGAGGGCGGGCGCAATCCCTCGGGCGAGCTGCGCATCGGGCTCGACCTGTACGCGAACATCCGCCCGGCGCGCTCGCGCAACGGCCTGCCGCACTGGGGACGCACGCCGATGGACCTCGTCATCGTGCGCGAGAACACGGAGGGCTTCTACGCCGATCGCAACATGCACCAGGGTCCGGGCGAGTTCATGCCCACGCCCGACGTGGCGCTGTCGGTGCGCAAGATCACGGCCGGGGGCTCGCGCCGCATCGCGCGCGCCGCCTTCGAGCTGGCGCGCACGCGGCGCAAGAAAGTGACCGCGGTGCACAAGAGCAATGTTTTGAAGGTCACCGAAGCGCTTTTTTTAAAACACACAAGAATGGTTGCTGAAGAGTTCGGCGATATCACCTACGAAGAGCAACTGGTCGACTCCATGGCGGCGCTGCTGGTGCGCGACGCGGCGCGCTTCGATGTGGTGGTGACGACCAACATGTTCGGCGACATCCTCTCCGACGAGGCCTCGGAGCTCTCCGGCAGCCTCGGCCTCGCGGCGTCGATCAACGCGGGCGAGGCGCACTGCATGGCGCAGGCCCAGCACGGCTCGGCGCCGGACATCGCCGGCAAGGACCTCGCCAACCCGCTGTCGCTCGTGCTGTCCGCGGGAATGCTGCTCGGCTGGCTGGGAAGACGAAACCGCAATCCGGGCTTCGCGGCCGCCGAGAGCGCGCTGGAGCAAGCGGTCGACGCTCTCGTGCGGGACCCTGCGACCAGGACGCGCGACCTGGGCGGCGCGCTCGGCACGAAAACGATGACAGCCGCGCTCTGCGCGCGGCTCGAAAAAGCTTCCAGTTAAGAGCGCCGGGTCCGGACCGCGGCGATGATCTTCGCCAGCCGCGCCCGCGACGCATCGTCGGGGTTCGGCATGGCGGCGGCGGCGAGCAGGTCGCGCTCGAGGTCGGGCGGCGCGGCAGCAGCGCCGCGCCGGCTTTCCATCGCGTTTTTCAGCGCCAGCAATTTCAGCTTGCGCCGCGCTTCGGCGAACTCGGCAGGGCTGTCGATGCCGCACGCGACCTCCAGGTTCAGCAGCGCGGCGGGCAGATCGCCTTTAGGCGAGGTGCCGCGGAAGCGCGCTTCCATCGCGGGCTTCCACGCCTTGGGGAGATTCGCGACGGCGCTCCAGCGTGCCTCGAGCTCCGGTGAGGCTTCGCCGGCCGCTTCGCGCTCGTCGCACAGCCGCATCGCTTCGATGAGCGCGTCGAAGCGCGCCTGCGCGGCCTGGGCGGCGCTCGCGCGCTGGCGCGCCGCTTCGGCCTCGCGCGCCGTGCGAGCCGCATCGCGCTCGGCCCGCGCCTTGTTGCGCTCGCCGGCTTCGGCATCCCGCGCCGCGCGGGCGGCGTCGCGCGCGGTGAACACCGAGTCGGTCGCGGCCTTGAACGCGGTCCACAGCGCGTTCTCGTCGCGCCGCGGCAAAGCCAGGGATTTCGCATGCGCCTGCCATTGCGCCTGCAGCGCGCGCACCTTGTCGATCGCGTCCCGCGCGAGCGGCCGCGCCTCGCCGAGGCTCTTCGCCGCGGCGATGAGGCGCTCGCGCTCCCTGGTGGCGTCGCCGTAGGCCTGGCTGAGCGGCGCTTCCAGCGCCTGCACCGCGGCGGCGTAGCGCGCGGTCACGGCGTCGTCGCCCTTTTGCGCCTGGCGCGGCACGGTGTGCTCGATCGGGCCGAGCTTGCGCCACGCGATCCTCGCTTCTTCGAGGGCGCGGGCGCGCGAGCGCAGATCCACCGGCGTCGCGGCGGCGGCCTTCACCAGCCCCTCGATCACGCGGTTGCGCGCGGCGAGGTTCTCGTTGCGCGCCGCCTTGAGCTTTTCCAGGTGCGCGGCCACCGGCGCATAAGCGCTCTTCAGCGCGCCGTCGAACGCCGTCCACAACGCCTTGCTGGTCGCACCGCCGAGCTTGTCGAGCTCCTTCCAGCGCTCGCGCAGCTTGTCGATGGCGTCGGCGTGGGCCTTGACGGAGATCTTCTCGCCGGCCGCTTTGGCGAGCGCCTGCGCCTCGGTCACCAGCTCCTCGCGCCGCTGCGCGCCGGCCCAGCGCTGCCAGTCGCGCAGCCGGATCTGCTCCTGGCGCAGCGCGTCTATGCGCTTGGTGAGCGCCGCGTTCACCGGACCGCGCTCGAGCGCCTTGTCGAGTAGCGCCATCAGGCGCGTGAGCTCGTCCACGTGGCCGCCGGCCTGCGCCGCCTCGGCCGACTCGACATGGCGCTGGATGGCGGCGAGGCGCCGCTTTCTTTCCTCCGCGCTGGTCTCGCGCTCGTGCGCGCGCCGCGCCTCTTCGTCGCGCTGGCGCTTCTCGCTGCCGGCGTTGCGCCAGGCCGAGAAACGGTGCGCGAGCAGCGCCTGCAATCCTTCGTCGGCGACCTCCGGGAAGCCGCGCCACTGGTCGATCCTCGCCTTTTCCTCGGCTTCGTCGGCAACGCCCGCCGGCGGCAGCGACTTCAGGAACTCGGCGCGCTGCACCACGCTCGAGGCGAGGGCCAGCGCCCGCCGGGCGGCGTCGGTCTTCTCGATGCAGCGCGCGTCGCTGGCGGTGCCGGTCGCGCCGGGAACCTCCTCCAGCAATTGCAGGAGCGCCGCCGCTTTCGCCGCGGGCGAGTCCGCGGGCGCGCTCGTGTCCGCTGTCGTACCCTGGGCCACGGCGGCGAGGCCCTGCGTCAAGGCGTGGATCGCGGCGTCCGCGGCGGCGAGCCAGCGCGCGACGGCCTGCTCGCCCTCGCCGTACTGGCGCACCTTGGCGACGAGCTGGGCGCGCGCCTCCGCGAATTCGCTCACCAGCGCGTCGTCGAGCAACCCGGCGTTCAGAGCTTCCCAGGCGCGATCGAGCTCGACCAGGCGGTTGGCGGGCACGCTCTCCTGCCCGACCAGGTTGCGCGCGGCGGCGATCAGGAGCGGGGCCTCGGCGAGCGCTTCGCGCCTCGCGACCGCCTCCTGCCAGCGCGACTTGGCCGCGCGGTACAGGCGCTTGTCCTGGTCGCGGAACTCCCGCACCGCCTGCTTGAGCACCTCTTCCCGTGTGAGGGCCGAGACCACGGCGAGCTTCAGATCGACGCCGGGCGCCTCTTTCGCGAGCTGCAGGAGCGCCGCATCGTCGCCTTCGGCCGCGAGGATCCTTTCCCGCCAGGCTTGCAGGTCGGCTTCGGGAATTCCGGGCGCCTGCTGCGCGGCCGGCGCAGGAGGCGCGTTTTTCTTGAATGTGTTTTCGAACATGCTGTAGGAGAATAGCGCAAAGGGGGCCCATGTCGAAACTCAAACTTTCCATCGCCACGACGGACTACGACCACTTCCGCGATTTCCGGCTCGGGGTCGTGAAGGCCGAGGGGATCGACCACAACTGGCTCGACCTGGGGCACCACGAGTGTTTCGCGCGCTTCACCGCCAACCGCGAGTTCGACCTCGCGGAGCTTTCGTTCGCCAAGTTCGCGACCCAGGTCACGCGCAGGGAGAGCGACATCGTCGGACTGCCGGTGGTGTGCTCGCGGCTGTTTCGCTTCAGCTCCTTCTACGTGAACCGCAAGAGCGGCATCCGCACGGCGCGGGACCTGCGAGGGAAGAAGGTCGGCTCGCCGGAATGGGCGCACTCGGCGGCGGTGTACATGCGCGGCTGGCTGCACAACGAGATGGGGGTGAAGCTCACCGAGATCCACTGGTACCAGGCGGGGGCGAACGCGCCGGGGCGGGAGGAGAAGGTCGAGCTCAGCCTTCCCGCCGGCGTCAAGCTCACGCGCGTCGCCGACAAGTCGCTCAGCCAGCTGCTCGCCGCGGGCGAGATCGACTGCGCCATCATCGCGCGGCCGCCGACCTGCTTTCTCGAGGGCCATCCGGACGTCGTGCGCCTTTTCCCGGACTACCTGGACATGGAGGAGGAGTACTACAAGCGCACCCGGGTCTGGCCGATCATGCACATCATCGCGATGCGCAAGGCGATCCTGGACGACAATCCCTGGGCCGCGCGCAATCTCTACAACGCGTTCGTGGAGTCCAAGCGCCGCAGCGTGGAGCGCCTGCTCGATCCGGCGGTCTCGCGCTACCCGGTCCCCTGGCTCGCGACTTACGCGCGCCGCATGCGCGATCTCTTCGGCGGCGATCTCTTTCCCTACGGCATCGAGGAGAACCGCCCGACCTGGGAGCAGATGGCGCTCTACACCTTCCAGCAGGGCATCGCGCACCGCCAGTTCAAGCCCGAGGAGATCTTCCCCGCGGGCATCATGACCAAGGTCGTCATCTGAAAGGCGCCCTGAGCTACACCAAGTGCGTGGCTTCTTCGGGAGCGCGGTCGAAGAATTCGTCCGGAAACTTCTGCTGCAGCAGCGCTTCCAGCGCCTGGAGCTGTTCCTTGCGCCCCGCGCTCGCGCCGCCGACGCTGGCGAGCACTCCGTTGGTCCTGGGGCCGATCTGGCCGTCGATGTTGCCGATATCCCGCCCGAGGCGGATGAGGGCCGACTGGATATACGCCGCTTCTTCCTTGCCCTTGAACTGGTCGTGCTCCAGCCCCGCCGCGATAATGGCGCTCGCCGCCATCGCGGCCGCCGGCTTGAAATTGGTCCCTTTCCCCGCCTTGTAGTAGTCGTACACGAGCTGGTGGCTGCCGCGGCATTCGAAGTGCCATGCCTCGGAAGCCTTCGGGTCCGGTTCCGCGATGATGGGAACGGTGCCCCACTTCTTCGCGATCTGCCAGAACGCCTCGAGCGGCATCTCCAGCGACTTGAGATCCACGTCGAACGCGCGCCCGGCCTCGTGCATGCTGCTCCCCGGCGCCGGGCTGAAGGCCTTTTTCTTGCCGCTCGTATAGTCGAGGTGCGCCTGGAGCTGCATGTCGTAGCTGCGAAAAAGATCCGACAACGCGAGCTTCCCGCCCGCGGCCTCGACGTCGGCACGAATGCCGTAGATGGCCTTCTTCATGTCGGGCGTCGAGCGCGCCATGCGCTCGGGCATGAGCACGCGGTGGCCGTTCACCTCGTAGACCGACATTACGACCGGGCGAACCAGCGGCGCAGTCATGCCGGCCTCGCTACAGCTTGCGCCATGTGAGCACGCTCTTTCTCGAGCCGCCCACGATCATGACGACGGGTCCGTTGAGGAAGCGCGAGTAGCCGTCCGGCGGCGGATCCGAATCGAGGGTCAGCTTCAGGTCCTTTGGAAAGCTGCCCAGCTCCAGCTCCTTGAAATCGACCTGATTGTCCTTGTTGGCGTCGATCCTCGATCCGAGGAGCTCATAGGATTTCTTTTCCTCGAACGTTATCGCCCGCTCGATCTCGGCAAGCGAAAGCATGCCCGGCACCGGTTTGGTCATATCCGCCATGGTCGAATCTCCCAGTGGTTTTTTTAAATCGAGGGGGCTAGGCGCAGCGCGTTCAGCCATTTTTGCGTTTCATCGGGCTTCATCGCCCGGAACGCGCCGGTAAGGGCCTTCACTGCCGCCGGAAAGTCGGCGATGTCCGCCCTTGTCGCGCCGACTTCCTTCAGCACGCGGTTGATCTCGGCCAGCTTGGCGGGGTCCTTTGCCAGCGCCGCCACCGCAAGATTGATCTTTTCCGCGTCCCGGATCTGCCCTACCGACGCAACCGGCAGATTGTGGCTGACGACGGGCGGCTGGCCGCTCGAGCCATCCCCTCGGCTCGCATCCGGCCGGGACTTCTTCACTGCCAGGTTGACCTCGGCTTCGATGTTCGCGGGCGTGCACAGGGTTGCGTAACTCCTTATTACGCTGACGGCGGCCGGCCGGGTGCTGTAGCTGGCCGGCAGGTTCTCCCTGTATCCCAGCTGCAATCCCCTGACCAGCGATCGCACCGAAGAGGGTTCCATCTCGTACAGCAGGTTGCTGCTGTAATTCTCTATGGTCGACGCGCCGAGCCCGAAGAGGATGGCGGTTGCCGCGACTTCCTTCGCGGCGGCCGAGGCCGCGGCAAGGATGCCCGCGGTCGCGGTGCCGAGCAGCCCGAGCTGGGAAACCGCGGTGTTCTTGTCGCGGTTGAGCCGAAACAGCGCGTTCATGTAGGCCTCGCACCGCTGGTCGGCATAGTCCATTCCCGCCCGGATCACCTTTGCCCAATCGTCGGCGCCGGAAGGCTGCGCATTCTTCGCCAGCCCTGCGGATACGTAGAGCTCGGCCAGAACCTTGTCCTGATTTTCCCGGAAGGTCTTCACTTCTTCCGAGTTGAAATCGAACCCGGGACCGGTTCTGAGCATCGGGTCGGGCCGCAGCCCCACGCAACCCGAAAGCAGTGCCGCGAGAAAGACGACCGCGACGGCGCTCGGACAGGAAAAGCGGAAATCGATCATGACAACCCTCGCCAGCTGTTGCGGCTTTTTTGTTTCTGCACGCCGGTAAGGTCCCCCCCCGCCGGCAAGCAGCCCCCCCGGTACTTTCTCTCTTTAGGCTCCTCTTGTGTCGGGAATATTCACATTGCGAAGGCAGCCAGGGCGTGGTCTCGCCCGGCAGGGGTTAAGGGAATAAGCCGCGCTTCTTTTGCGTTAGCGGCCCTGTAGCCCCCCACTCCCCGGAGATTTCCATGAACCGCACGTTCGCCGCACTTCTTCTTGTCGCCGTATCCAGCGTCGCGCTCGCGCAGGCGCCGGCCAACCCGCCCGTGAGGATCCGCGGCACCGTCGAGAAGATCGACGGCAACATGCTGACGGTGAAGGCCCGCAACGGCCAGTCGATGACGGTGAAGCTCGCCGACAACTACACCGTGATGGGCATCGCCAAGGCGAGCGTGAGCGACGTGAGCAGCGGCAAGTTCATCGGCACCACCACGGTCGGCGAGCGCGACGGCAACCTCATCGCCGAGGAAATCCACATCTTCCCCGAGAACATGCGCGGCACCGGCGAAGGCCACTACGACTGGGACCTGCGGCCCAACAGCAAGATGACCAACGCCAACGTCGCGAACGTCACCGGCGTCGGCAAGGACCGCGTCATGACCGTGCAGTACAAAGGCGGCGAGAAGAAGGTCCTGATTCCCGAGAACGCCGTCGTGGTCGCGTTCCAGCCGGCCGACAAGAGCGAGCTCAAGCCCGGCGCGCAGGTGTTCGTCAACTCGCAGAAGCAGCCCGACGGCTCGCTCACCGCGCCGCGCGTCAACGTCGGCTTGAAGGGCCAGATTCCGCCGATGTAGCTTTCTGGATCGACGCGCCCATCGGACGGCGCGGCCAAAGCCAAAACGTCCGCTAGACTTCCGGGGCAGGCTTTTCACCAGGGGGGGTGAATATGGCGTCGGAAAACATTGTATGTCCGCAATGCAAGACCGTGCTCAAGAAGACCGCTCAGATGTACGTGCTGG
>CAYOVM010000078.1:5415-13775 GCA_964407355.1 uncultured Enterobacteriaceae bacterium | reverse complement strand
AGTCGATCCGCGCGCCGGAGAGGCGGATCACCTCGGCCCACTTCGCCGAGTCGCGCCGGATCAGCTCGCCGAACTGCTCGGGCGTGCCGCCGCCGCCTTCGTTGCCGAGCTGCAGCAGGCGCTCCTTGACCTCGGGCGCCTGCAGCGTCGCGTTGGCGGCGGCATTGAGCTTGTCGAGCAGCGCGCGCGGCAGGCCGGCGGGGGCGATGATGCCCGACCATGAAGTGACCTCGTAGCCCGGAACGCCGGCCTCGGCGAGCGTCGGCAGCTCCGGAAAGGCGATCGAGCGCTTCGCGCCGCTCACCGCGAGGCCGCGCACGCGGCCCGCCTTGACGTGCGGCGCGATCGAGTTGGTGCTCTCGAACATGAGCTGCACGTTGCCGGAGATGAGATCGCCGATCGCGGCGGCGCCGCCCTTGTACGGCACGTGGGTGATCTGCGTGCCGGTCATGACCTTGAACAGCTCCCCGCTCACGTGCCCCGGCGAGCCGTTGCTCGACGAGGCGTTGAACAGCTTGCCGGGATTCTTCTTCGCGTAGTCGATCAGCTCGACGACGTTCCTGACCGGGAGCTTGGGCGAGACCGCGAGCAGCATGTAGCTGTAGCCGACGAGCGCCACCGGCTGCAGGTCGCGCTCGATGTCGTAGGGAAGCTTCGCGACCATGTGGCGCGTGATGGCGAGCGCGCCCACCGGGCCGAGCCCGATCGTGTAGCCGTCGGGCGCCGCTTTCGCCACCGCGTCGATGCCGACGGTGAGCGCGCCGCCGGGTCGGTTGTCGACCACGACCGGCTGGCCGAGCTGCTTGCCGAGCTCCGGCGCGAGCAGCCGCGCGAAATTGTCCGTGGCGCTGCCGGTGGCCTGCGGCACGACCATGCGGATCGCATGATCGGGATACTGCGCGAATGCCGCCGAAGCGGCGGCAACCAGCCACTGCAGAAACAGAAGCCGGAACAGGAAGGGGCGAAGCAGGAAGGGGCGGACCATGCTGGGGCGCATGCTAACCCCTTCCTGCGGGAAAATGCTACGGCCTGAGCTGGCCGCGGATCTCGCCGCCCTTGTTCGCCGCGCTGTGCACGTTGACGTAAGTGTTGCCGGCCTTGAACGCGGAGAGCTGCGCCTCGGTGAGCTTCGCCCCGTCGGGCGCGCAGTACTTGTTGTCGCCGCTCTTGGTCAGCGGCACGATCACGCCGCCGTTCTGGCCCTTGGCGCCCTGGTGGATGTGCGCCGCGGTGACCTGTACGCCCGTGGTGGTGACGCAGCCTTTCACCGAGCCGTCGGAGCCGACGGTGAAGTTGGCATCGCCCGTCGCGGAGGTCGAGACCGGGGGGACTTCCTCGGCGCCCGTCAGGCGGGCCTTGGTCCCGCCGCCCATCATGCCGCTTATCGTGGAGCACGCCACGAGCGAGAGAACGGCAACTGCCGCCGCTGCTTTCTTGACGATCGTCATTGTCTCCTCCTAAGTGAAAGATGCAGATTGAGAGACTACCTGTCGGTTCCTGTAGCCGAACACCGGGCCCATTACAATATTCCCATGCCGAAAATTTCCGCGTCCACCGCGCTCGCACGCCTTCGCATCCTCGATCTGTCGAGGGTGAGGGCCGGGCCGACCTGCGTCAAGCAGTTCGCGGACTTCGGCGCCGATGTCATCAAGATCGAGTCGCCGCCGGGCGTCGACCCGAACGAGGGCATGGGCGGGCCGCGCGACGGCCCGGACATGCAGAACCTGCACCGCAACAAGCGCTCGATGACCCTGAACCTCAAGCTGCCGGAGTCGCGCGAGGTGATGGCGCGACTGGTGAAGACCGCCGACGTGGTGGTCGAGAACTACCGCCCGGACGTCAAGTTCCGCCTGGGGATCGACTACGAGTCGCTGAGCAAGATCAATCCGCGCATCATCCTCGCCAGCGTCTCCGGCTTCGGCCAGGACGGCCCCTATCGCGACCGGCCCGGCTTCGACCAGATCGCGCAGGGCATGAGCGGGCTCATGGGCGTCACCGGCGAGCCCGGCAAGCCGATGCGCAGCGGCGCGGCGATCGCCGACGTCGCCGGGGGGCTTTTCGCGGCGCTCGGCATCATGACCGCGCTGCTCGAGCGCGAGGTTTCGGGCAAGGGGCAGTGGGTGCAGTCGTCGCTGCTGCAGTCGGGCATCGCGCTGCTCGACTTCCAGGCCGCGCGCTACGCGATGAAAGGCGAAGTCCCGCCGCAGATGGGCAACGACCACCCGACCAGCATGCCGACCTCGGCCTACCGGACCGCCGACGGCTACATCAACGTCGCCTGCTCGGGCGACGGCATGTGGAAGCGCCTGTGCAACATCCTCGGGCGCGAGGACCTGGCCGCGCGCCCCGAGTTCGGCACAAACGAGAACCGCTCGATCAACCGCAAGCAGCTGAACGAGATCCTGAACGACGCTTTCTCGAAGGGCAAGAGCGAGGCGTGGATCGACACGCTCAACAAGGCCGGCGTGCCCTGCGGTCCGATCTATCGCATGGACGAGGTGTTCGCCGATCCGCAGGTGCGGCACATGAAGGTGGCGGTCGAGGTCGAGCATCCGCGCCTGGGCAAGCTCAACGTGCTCAACCAGGCCGCCCGGCTCTCGCGCACGCCGGCGGCGGTGGTCGCGCCGACGCCCGAGCTCGGCGAGCACACCGGCGAGATCCTGCAGGAGCTGGGCTACAAGGCGGACGAAATTTCCTCTTTGAAAAGCAAGGGAGTCATCTGATGGGCGTCCTCGAGCTGACCGAAAGGATCATCGCGCGCAAGGACGGCGCGGTGGGCTGGCTCATCTTCAACAACCCCGAGCGCCGCAACGCGGTCTCGGTCGACATGTGGGAGGCGATCCCCCGCGTGCTGGCGCAGTACGAAGCGGATCCGGAGATCCGCGTCATCGTGCTGACCGGCGCCGGGGACAAAGCCTTCGTCTCCGGCGCGGATATCTCGCAGTTCGAGAAGCAGCGCTCGAGCGAGGAGGCGGTGCAGCGCTACGAGGAGCTCGCCGAAGCGGCGGCGGCGAAGCTGCAGGACTGCCACAAGCCGGTGATCGCGATGATCCGCGGCTACTGCCTGGGCGGCGGCCTCAACATCGCGGTGCTGTGCGACATCCGCATCGCGGCCGACGACGCGCGCTTCGGCATCCCGGCGGCGAAGATGGGCCTGGGCTATCGCGCCTCGTCGATGAAGAACCTGGTCGACATCGTCGGCGCGGCGTCCGCGCGCGAGATCATGATCACCGCGCGCCAGTTCAGCGCGAGCGAAGCCAGGGAAATGGGTTTGGTCAATAAGGTAACGTCCGTGGAAGCGCTGGAAAAAACGGTCAAGGAGTACTGCGAGACCATTTCCGGCAACGCCCCGCTCACCATGAGCGCGGCGAAGCGCATCATCCGCGAGGTCGTGAAGACCAACTACGACGCCGCGAAGTGCAAGGCCTGGGCGAAGGAATGCTTCGACAGCGAGGATTACAAGGAAGGCAGGAAAGCCTTCATGGAAAAGAGAAAGCCCGCGTTCAAGGGACGCTAACGAAGGGCGTTTACGGAGGAGGATGAGATGAGGCTCGCAGCCGCGGTTTTTGCATTGGTCTTTTCGAGCGCGATTTACGCGCAGACGTTCCCGTCGAAGCCGATCACCATGGTGGTGGGCTTCGAGCCCGGCGGCGGCACCGACACCGTGGCGCGCATCGTCGCCAAGTTCCTGAGCGAGAACGTCGGCCAGCAGGTGGTGGTCGAGAACCGCGCCGGCGCCGGCGGCAACATCGCCGTCGACTACGTGACGAAGGCCGCGCCCGACGGCTACACCCTGGTGCTCGCCAACGTCGGCGCGCTCACCGTCAACCCGCACATCATGAAGCTCGCCTACGACCCGCTGCGCGATCTCACGCCGGTGACCATGGCGGTGGTGTTCCCGAACGTCATCGTCGCGCACCCGCGGATCGCGACGAAGACGCTGGCCGAGTACGTGAAGCTCGCGAAGGAAAAACCCAATATCATCACCTACGGCTCCTCCGGCGTGGGCGGCGCGGGGCACCTCGCGGGTGCGCTGCTCGAGATGGTCGCGCACGTCAAGCTCGTGCACGTGCCCTACAAGGGCGGCGGGCCGGCGATGCGCGGCCTGCTCGGCGGCGAGATCGACTCCTATTTCGCGACCCCGGTCGCCGCGCTGCCGCACATCAAGAGCGGCAAGGCGATCGCCGTCGCAACCACCGGAGCGAAGCGCTCGGCTTCGCTGCCCGATGTGCCGACGGTGGCCGAATCCGGCTACGCGGGCTACGAGGCGCTGAACTGGTACGCCTATCTCGCGCCGGCCAAGACGCCGCGCGACATCATCGACCGGCTCAACCGCGAGATCGTGAAGGTGCTGCGCATGCCGGAGGCGGTCAAGCTCCTGGACGGCCAGGGCGTCGAGCCCGACCCGGGCACGCCGGAGGCGCTCGCCGCCTACATGAAGCGCGAGTACGAGACCTGGGGCAAGGTCGTGAAGCAGGCCGGCATCCAGGCGCAATAGGGGTTACATGAAAGCCTTTTACATCTCGGCCGTGGGCGGCAAGACCGTCCTTGAGAAGCGGGACGCGCCCCAACCGAAACCCGCCGCGGGACAAGTGCTCGTCAAAGTAAGAGCGGTGGGGCTCAACCGCGGCGAATTCATCGTCGGTGGGCTCGTCAAGGCGGGCGCCGCGAAGCCGGCCGGCAACGAGGCGGCGGGCGAGGTGGTGGAGGGCGGCGAGCGCGCCGGCCTGCGCGCCGGCCAGCGCGTGATGGGCCGCTGTCCCGGCGCGTTCGCCGAGTACGCGCTGATGGACGAGCGCGAAGCGGTCCCGGTGCCGGCGAACCTCTCCTGGGAAGAGGCGGCGTCGATCCCGCTCACGTTCATGGTCGTGCACGACATGCTGCTCGAGCAGGGAAAGCTGAAGGCGGGGGAGTGGCTGCTCGTGACAGGCGTGTCGTCGGGGGTCGGCGTCGCCGCCCTGCAGGCCGCGCATGCCCTGGGTGCCCGGGTCATTGGAACGTCCGGTTCTTCGAAAAAACTCGAAGCGCTGAAGAAACAAGGTCTCGATCTAGGTATCGAAACGAGAAAGCCTGACTTCGCGAAAACAGTTCTCGAAAAGACCGAAGGCAAGGGCGCGAACCTGTGCGTCAACACGGTCGGCGGGTCGGTGTTCGCCGAATGCGTGCGCGCGCTCGGCTTCGAGGGACGGCTCGCGATCGTCGGCTATGTCGACGGCGTCCTGAAGGGCGACTTCGATCTCGAGGCGGTGCACGTGAAGCGGCTGCGCATCTTCGGCGTGTCCAACAAGCAGCGCAACGCCGAGCAGCGCGCCGCGACCGTGAAAGGCTTCACGGCCGACTTCATGCCGCTTTTCACCGGCGGGCGCATCAAGCCGCTGATTGACCGCGTCTTTGGCTTCGAGGACCTGGAGAAGGCGAAGGCGTACATGGAATCCGACGCGCATGTGGGCAAGATTGTTGTAAAAGTCTGAACCGCTTATATTCGGGACTCCCCCGTTTCCAGTCAGGAGAAAGACCAATGAAAAAACTACTAACCGGTCTGCTGTTCGCAGTCGCGCTCGCCGCTCCGCACGCATACGCCGCTCTCATCCCCACCGAAGGCTCGGAGCGCGAGCGCCTGATGGCGCTGATCGAGCGGCCCGAGGTGGCTCAGCAGCTCGAGAAGATGGGAATCCCGCAGGGCCAGGCGAAGGATCGCGTCGCGGCGATGACCGAGGCGGAGGTCGCGAGCCTCGCCGGCAAGCTCGAGGCGCTGCCCGCCGGCGGCGCGCTCAGCAACCAGGACCTCCTGATCATCCTGGTGATCGTCCTGCTTATCCTGATCCTTATCTGAGGCTAAGCAGCTAGTTCGATGGTCTCGCGGCGCTCGTTCACGGTGCGAAGGCGCACCGGGCGCCGCCAGACCCGCCGCACGTACTCGAGCACCTTGCGGGCGCGCGCCGCGTCGAGTCCGCGGCCGTCGCTCGCGTGGTCGTGGACGAGCTCCAGAGCGCCGTCGGTCCTCATCTCGACGGCGGCGACCCGCGGCGCGCCGTAGTTGAACTTCGGCGCGAGGATCGCTTCGCGCACCGCGTCGAGCTCCCGCGTCGTGACGCGGATCTCCTGGTCCTGCTTCTCCTCGTAGACGAAGAGGCCCGAGGTCTCGGCGAGCTCGCGGCCGAGCCAGTTGCGGATGAAGCCGAAGTCGTCCTCGTCGCGGCGCACTTCCATCGCTCTCGCGAGGCCGTGGGTCTCGACGATGTGCTCCCAGATCGTGAAGCCCAGGTGGTAGGGATTGACCGCAAGCGACGCTTCGCGTCCCGAGGCGAACGGCCGCACCACGTCGGAGTGCGCCTTGATCGCCGAGAGGTACAGCGGCTGCGGCAGGAAGTCCGCCTCGCGCAGCAGGCGCGCGTGCCAGTAGGAGGCCCAGCCCTCGTTCATGATCTGGCAGGCGAACACCGGGTAGAAGTACAGCGACTCGGCGCGCACCATCAGGAAGATGTCGCGCTCCCATTGCTCGAGCTCGGGCGCGTACTGCGCGATGAACCACAGGAGGTCGTACTCGGGGTGCGGCGGCACCGCCGCGCGCAGCGGGCCGGTGTTCGGCAGGCTCGCCTTCGCGGCTACGCCGGGGAGCTGCCCGTAGCGCTTCTGGAACTCGGACTCGATCAGTTTTTGTTTTTCAGAGACGAATTCGGGATACCGCGACCGGTGCAGCTCGCCGCCGACGTCGACGTGCGACTCGAGCGCGAGCGCCGCGTCGAGCACCAGCTCGACGCGCTCGAGGCCGACCGCCTGGATCGCCTGCTGGATGCGCTGCGCGTGCGCCGCGGCGTGCTCGACGATGTTGCCGCCGGCCATCTCGTGGAAGCGGGCGAAGAGCTGGTTGTTCTTGGCGAAGTCGGCGTGCCCCAGGACGTGCGCCGTGACCAGCGTGTTCTCGGCGAGCGAGTTGGCGTCCATCAGGAAGGCGCGGCAGGGATCGCCGGGAAACATCACCTCGAAGATCTTCGAGTGGCCCATGCTCTGGCGCACGAGCTGGTGGATATAGCGCACGCCGAAGGACCAGTGCGGCATGCGGATCGGCAGGCCGTAGACCGCGATCTCGGTCATCAGGCTCGCCGGCGCGACCTCGAAGTCGACCGGGTAATAGTCGAGCCCGAGCCGGTGCGCCAGCTCCTCGATCTGCGCCGCGTAGGCCTCGAGCTCGGAGGGGGCCGGGTTCATGCCGCCTGCTTCTCGCTCTCGTCCTTGAAGAACTCGCGGATGGCGCGCCACACGTCTTCCTGCGAGCCGAGGCGGCTCGAGCTCACCGGCAGGCCGCCGGCGCGCATCTCGGCGAAGAGCTCGGCGAGCTGCGTCTCGCGCGGCCGGAAGGTCGCGATGCCGCCGGTCTCGACGTAGCCCGCGTAATTGACCTGGCGGGCGAGCTCGCCCAGGGAAGCGCTCGCGGCTGCGCGGTCCTCGGCGGCGTTCTCGCCGTCGGAAGCGTAGAAGAAGTAGACGTTGTAGCGGCTCGCGTCGTAGCGCGTCTTCGTCACGTCGAGCGCGAGCTTGAACGCGGTGGAGGACACCGTGCCGCCGCTCGACTGGGCCTGGAAGAACTCGCTTTCCTCGAACTCCCAGGCCTCGCCGGCGTGGGCGATGAACACCGTTTCCACCTTCGTGTACTGGCGCCGGATGCCCTGCAGCGCGAAGAAGAAGAAGGTCTTGGCGAGCCGGCGCTGCGCCTCGTCCATGCTGCCCGAGACGTCGAGCGCGAAAATGACCGCGGCGTTGGTCGCCGGCGTGGTGCGCTTGACGAGCTGGCGAAAGCGCAGGTCTTCGTTCGTGATCGGCACGACGTCGGGCCCGAGCTTTTCCTGGATCGAGCGCCGCTTCACCGCCTCCTTGATGGTCTTGCGCCGGTCCAGGCGCGAGCGCGCGCCGCGCTTGTCCCAGCCTTCGCGGGTCCAGTCCGGCTCGTCCAGGGTCGCGGAGCGCCGCGGCTTGAGCTCCGGGAGCTTCAGCTCCTCCCACAGCCAGTCGACGATCTCGTCGATCTTCAGCTCGACCACGAACCTGATCTCGCCGTTCTCGGTGCCGCCCTTGCCCGAGCTCTCGCCGTCCTCGCGCCCGGGGCGCAGCACGTCGCCGGGCTTGCCCTCGCCCTGGCCGGCGCCGGTCTGCTCGGCTTTCTCCGAGAGGCGCAGGCGCGCGTGCTCGAGGAAGCGCACCGGCACGAGCACCGTGCGGTTGCCCGACTGGGTGATCAGGTTCTCGTTCGCCAGCAGGTCGGGCAGCGTGCTCTTCACCGCCTCGCGCACCTTCTGGTTGTGCCGCAGCCAGTCGCGCGCTCCGCGCGAGAACAGGTCGTACCACGGCGTCTCGGCTGCGAT
>CAYOVM010000078.1:0-5315 GCA_964407355.1 uncultured Enterobacteriaceae bacterium | reverse complement strand
GCGCTGTGCGGGTCGTAGCCGTACTCGTCGACCAGGCGCTTCTCGACCGCCGAGACCTTGTTGCGCGTCTCGTCGTCGGGGCGGGTGCTGGAGCTGACCAGGCGCAGCACGTCGCGGCGCTGCTCGAACAGGTACTGCTCGACCGCGTCGTGCAGCGGCGCGTGGCTGTCGAGCGTGAACTTCTCGCCGCGCTTGTACGCGCCCATCGCCTTCCTGACCACTTCCTGGCGGAACGAGAGCTTGCCCGACTCCGAGATGCGGATCTTCTCCTCGACCGAGCGCAGGAAGCGCTCGTCGGGCTTTCGCTCCTCGTTGGTGATCGGGTCCTTGATGGTGCGGCTGTCGAGCTGCGCCTCGACCTCGTCGAGATACTTGTCGAGGAGCTGCTGCGCCTCCTGCTCGAAGGACACGAAGAGCGCCTTGTGCACGTCCTCCTTCACCCAGCGGTTGTAGAAGTCCTTGCGCACGAGGACCAGGAAATCGACCCACTTCCTCTTCTTCTTGCCGTCCATGCGCACGTCGGACTCGATCGCGTCCTTGAGGGCGATCAGGACGTCCATGGTGGTGAGGCTCTTCGCCTGCGACTGGATGATCGCGTTGGAGAGGGCGTTGATGACGAAGCGCGGCGAGACGCCGGCGAGGCCTTCCTCCGGCGAGCGCGCGCGGATCTTCTCGATCTCGGACTGCGCCATGCCCTCGACGTCCTCGCCGGCGTAGAGCCGGGTCTTCTTCACGTTCTCGGCCTCGTGGTCGTCGCCTTCCTGCATCCGGGTGAGGACCGCGAAAGCGGCGGCGACGTGCAGGGCGTGCGGGTCGAGGTGGACCTCGCGGAACGCCTGCGTCGAGGAGGTGAGCTTGCGGTAGATGCGCGCCTCCTCCTTGTAGGAGAGGGTGTAGGGGACCTGGATGATGACCATGCGGTCGAGCAGCGCCTCGTTCTCCGGCTCCTGCAGGAACTTGCGGAACTCGGCGAGGTTGGTGTGCGCGATGATCGTTTCATCCAGATGGATGAGCGGGAAGCGCGATACCTTGACGTTCTTCTCCTGCGTGAGCGTGAGCAGCAGATACAGGAACTCGCGCTTCACCTTGAGGATCTCGATCATCTCGAGCATGCCGCGGCTCGCGGCGAACACCGCGCCCGACCAGGACCAGGCGCGCGGGTCGCCCTCGTCGCCGATCTCGGAGACCTTCGAAAGATCCACCGAGCCGACGAGGTCGGCGATGTCGGCGGTGGTCGGGTCGTGCGGCGCGTAGGTGCCCACGCCCATGCGGCCGGCTTCGGACAGGAAGATGCGCTCGACCGGCATCTGCATGAAGTCGCCGTTGTACTCGTGCGCGAGGCGGCTGACGCAATGCGGGCAGAGCTCGCCGCGGATGTCGATGCCGTGCGCCTCGCGCATCTGGCCGCGAAGCGTGTGCGGCACGAGGTGCAGCGGCGACTCGTGCACCGGGCAGCCGTGGATCGCGTAGAGCGCCCCCGCCTCGGTGTGGCTGTACTCTTCCAGGCCTCGCTTGAGGAGGATTACCAGCGAGGACTTGCCGCCGGAGGGCGGACCTAGCAGCAGCAGAAGCCGTCTGCCAACTTCGGAGCCCGCCGCCGCGGCCTTGAAATAGTCGACCAGCCGCTCGATCGTGTCGTCGATGCCGTAGAGCTCGTCCTCGAAAAGCTTACAGCGCCAGCGGCCGGCGCTGTCGTCGAAGCCCTCGACGCGCATCATGTCCCAGATATACTGATGGCTGGAACGCGCGATGCCGCCCGGGTCGGTCGGGAAAACCCCTTCGAGGAAGCTGGAAAAGGTCCCGGCCCAGCGCGCTGCGCGATGCTGCTTGCCGAACTGCGCCAGAGACTTGAGCAGTTCGGAATGCCGCTGCGGAACTCCTGCGATCGGGCTATTCATGGCGCACCTTTCAGTAGGCGGTCAACTCAATTCCTCTGATATCGTTAGAGCATGATTCGTTCGTCTCTATCCATCACGAAGCAACGCCTGAACCTGTCCAACGGACCTATGGCCGAACAGTTGACCGAACAACAGACGAAACAATGATGAGAGAGATCTTCGGCCTCGCGGACGATCCGCCGGCGCGCAGGCGCTGGTTCCACGACGACTATTTCGACCTATTCGTCTGGGAGACAGGCGATGAAGTCACTTTGTTCCAGCTTTGTTATGGAATAGACTCGACCGAGCGCGCGCTGGTCTGGGACAAGGCGCGGGGGCTCTTCCACGACGGCGAGCCCGGCGCCGCGGAGTTCGTCGCGCGCTTCGAGGAAGCCGCCGCCGCGCTCCCCGACAAGATCAAGCGCGAGGTGCGCGAGAAGGTGCACGAGTTCGCCGGCCGCCGCCTCGCGGTGCAGAATCGGCGCAAGCAGTTCAGGCGCGCCCCCTGGCAAAGCGGCCAGGCCAAGTAGCTTTCGGCGGTACATCTATTCGGGTGTAACTACAGGGGTAGCTTTTCAGCGACAATAGCCCTTCCAAAGGGAGGGGCCATGAAACCTGAACTGGTGTTGCTGGTGTGGGCGGTCGCGCTCACCGTCGTCCAGATGCTTATCGCACTGAGCGGGGCCGCGTTGCAGGTGGGCCTGCCGATGCTCTCGAGCAACCGCGACAAGATGCCGCCGCTCACCGGCTGGGCCTGGCGCGCGCAGCGCGCGCACTTCAACATGCTCGAGAGCCTGGTGCTGTTCGTCGCGCTGGTGCTGGTGGCCGTCGTCGCCGGCAAGACCAACCAGACCACCCTGCTCGGCGCGCAGCTCTTTTTCTGGGGACGCGTCGCCTACGCGGCGGTCTACCTGGCGGGCATTCCGTGGGTGCGCACCGGCGTGTGGCTCGTCTCGTTCATCGGCCTCGTCCTGATCTTCCTGCAGCTACTGTAGGAAGGCCGTAGGCCACCGGCCGCACCGGGGAGCCCGCCGCTCCCCGGTCGCGCAGCGGCAGCACCATGGTGCACGAGGTCCACACGTGCTCGCGGGCGAGCTCGTCGAGCTTCGCGTTCTCGATGTGGTGGATTCCCATCTGGGAAATCAGATGGTGGTGAACGGCGAAGGGTAGCCCGGCGGGGGTTCCCGCCGCGGGGCCGCCCTTGCCCTCGAGCATGCCTTCGGGCACCGGATCGATGAAGGGCGTGTCGAGCCCGATCGCCACGATGCGCCGCTCCCCGAGGTAACGCGCGGCGTCGTAGGAAAGGCCCGGCGCCTTGCTGTAATAGACCTTGTCCGTATCCGGATCGCGCCAGTAATCGCCCCAGCCGGTGTAGATGTAGACGACGTCGCCGGGCAGGATGCCGCGCTGGCCAAGGCCCTGCGCCTTCAGCATCTCCACGATGTGCTTCGCCGTGACGAGCTCGCCCGCTTTCATGGGCTGGCCTCCGCCCACGTGCGCTTTCGCATCGAGCACGACGGCGCTGGTGACGATCGGCGGCGCCTTTTCCATGCCGAGCTTGAGGAGCGGCGAGTCCGCGGCGGGCTTGACCTGGCCCTGCGAATAGCCGTTGTAGTAGGTCGCCTGGTCCGAGGGAAACGGCTCCTTTCCGTCCCACGGCTCCTTGAGCGAGGCGAAGTGGCCGAGGGCATCGATCTGCGTGCCCTGCTGGGCGGGCTCGGCGCCCTCGTTCATCGCCTCGCTGTTGAAGGCGTGCGCCGAGCCGGGAATGCCGGCGGTGGGCTTGGGCTTCACCGCGTAGGGCCCGGCGAAGGGCGACAGCGGCATGGAATTCGACCGCGGCTGCGATACTTCGTACACTTTCGCGCCGGGCAGCGACAGGTGGTAGGCGCAGCGCGCCCACGTCGCCGGTCCGACCTGGTTCGCCATGCCGCGCTCGTCGCCCGAGGGCCAGGGCGGCGGCGGCGTTTTCAGGCGCTGCAGCTTCACCGGCTCCTGGGCGTGCGCCTGCATCACCGACAATACGAAGCCAACAACAATCCATCTAAGATAAGTCGTCATGGGTATCAGAGGTGGCGGCATCTTCCGCGGAATCGAAAGTCTACTGCCTAAGCTGTGCCTCGCGCTCGCCGGTGCCGCCGCGGCAGGGCACGCGGCCGCGAGCAGCGATCCGCTCACCGGGGTCGTGCCGGCGGGCGGCGCCGGAATCGCCGGAATCGTGACCGCCGAGCGCTCGCCGTACCGGGGCGCCGGCATTCAGTACGACTATCTGCCCTTATACGTTTACGAGAGAGAGAATCTCTATCTACATTCCCAAAGCGCGGGTCTGAAGTTCGGTCCCGGGACCCGCGAGCCGCGCTTGGACCTCTTCATCCGGCGGCGTTTCGAAGGCACGCCTTACCATCGCCCGCCCGAGAGCCTCGCCGGCATGGCGAAGCGCGAGCTCGGCGTCGATGCGGGCGCGAGCGCGCAGATGAGCGGCGACTGGGGCATCGGCTTCGTCGAATATCTAGCGGACGTTTCCGACAGCTCGCATGGCCGCGAGCTGCGCGTGGGATACAAGTACCCGATGCGCCGGGGCGCGTGGTGGCTGCTTCCCCATGCCGCGCTCGGCTGGCGAAACGGCGCGCTGAACGATTACTACTATGGCGTGCGCGCGGACGAGGCGACCGCGACGCGGCCCGCCTATTCGGCCGGCGCCGGCGTCTCTCCGGAGATCGGCGTCTACGCGGCCTACAACCTCACGCAGCGCTGGAGGCTGATCGGCGGCTACTCGCTCAAGCGCTGGCCCGCCAGCGTCGGCGACAGCCCGATCGTGGACAACCGGCTGACGTGGCAGGCCACGGTCGGAATCGGCTACGACTTCACGCCCGAGCACAAAGAATGGACGCAGACCGGTCCGCTCATCGTGCGCGGCTACTACGGCGCCTCGAGCGACTGCAACGTCGGCCACATCGCGCAACTGCGCTGCGCCTCGATCCATACCAAGGACAAGACCGGCCTCGCCGGCTTCGAGCTCGGAAGACCGCTCCTCGAGCGGGTGAACGGCTGGCCGCTCGACATCGCCGGCTTCATCGGCGTGCAGCGGCACTTCGAGGACGGCAACCAGCCCGACTTCTGGTCGTTCCGGACCTACGTCAAGCCTTACTTCTACGGCTTTCCCTGGGATTCGCGCCTGCGCACCCGCGTCGGCCTGGGCGTCGGCCTGTCGTGGGCGCCGCGCATCCCCTTCAGCGAGCACCGCGACCTCTCCGAGCGCGGCCGCGACGAGTCGAAGCTCCTCAACACCTTCGACCCCACCGTCGACTTCAGCCTCGGCGACCTCCTCGGCTCGAAGAAATGGCACGACACCTTCCTCGGCCTCGGCGTCTCGCACCGCTCCGGCATCTTCGGCACCTCGCGCCTCCTCGGCAACGTCAACGGCGGCTCGAATTACAT
>CAYOVM010000077.1:0-13797 GCA_964407355.1 uncultured Enterobacteriaceae bacterium | reverse complement strand
GGACCGGCGCGAATTATAATTTCACGCCTTGCGCAGGCTCGGGCCGGAATGGTGGAACTGGTAGACGCAGCGGACTCAAAATCCGCCGACCGCAAGGTCATGAGAGTTCGATTCTCTCTTCCGGCACCACGAAATACGCAAAGATAAGTGCCTGGCGTAAGTGCCTGGCATCCCTTGTAAAAATTGCTGCGAGCGGCCTTCCTCGCTGGACAGCGCGGGGCCCGCAGCGTAGTCTTTTTCTCGCGATATCACCGGGGGAGGACGATGGCGCAGCCGCAGTTGAGGGTGCTCGCTTCTGCGCGCAATACGGTCATGGTGGTCGACGATCAGTCGACCGGCCGCGCCATCCTCGAGCAGGTGATCCGCAGCCTCGACGAGCGCGTCGCGGTGGAGGGCTTCGCCCGGCCGATCGACGCCGTGGTCTGGGCCACGCGCCACGTCTCGGATCTCGTCCTGGTCGACTACATGATGCCGGAGATGGACGGCATCGAGTTCGTCAAGCGCCTGCGCGCGCTTCCGGGCTACGAGCACGTGCCGATCGTCATGGTGACGGTGCACGACGACCGCAAGGTGCGCTACGCGGCGCTCGACGCCGGGATCACCGACTTCCTCACCAAGCCGGTCGACGCCCGCGAGTGCCTCGCCCGCTGCCGCAACCTGCTCACCTTGCGCCGCCAGCAGCTCGCGCTCGAGGACCGCAAGCGGCTGCTCGAGCACATGGTCGAGGACGCGACCCGGGAAGTGCGCGAGCGCGAGAAAGACACGCTGCTGCGCCTCGCGCGCGCGGGCGAGTTCCACGACGGCGAGACCGGCAACCATCTGATCCGCATGGCGCGCTACTCGCGGCTGATCGCCGACCTGATCGGCCTGGAGGCCGACGAGTGCGAGACGGTCGAGCTCGCCGCGCCCCTGCACGACATCGGCAAGATCGGCATCCCGGACCACATCCTGCTCAAGCCCGGCAAGCTCGACGAGAGCGAATGGCAGACCATGCGGCGCCACCCGGTGATGGGCCACGAGATCCTCAAGGGCAGCGGCTCCAAATACGTGCGCATGGGGGCGCTCATCGCGCTCGGCCACCATGAGAAGTACGACGGCACGGGCTATCCGAACGGCCTGGTCGGCGAGCACATCCCGCTCTGCGCGCGCATCATCGCGGTCGCGGACGTGTTCGACGCCCTCACCTCGGTGCGGCCCTACAAGCAGGCCTGGCCGAGCGAGCGCGCCTTCGAATACATCGACGAGCAGCGCGGCAAGCATTTCGACCCGCGCCTCGCCGCCGCCTTCATGAGCGCGAAGACCCAGATCCTGCAGATCCAGAGCGAATGGTCCGACCGGTCCTCTCAGCGTTGAAAGCGAGCCTGGGCTGGCTGCGCGAGCGCCTCAGGGCGCGGCCGGACACCGAGCACGAGCAGGTGCTCGTGCGGGTCGCGGTCGGCATCGCGCTCGGCCTGTACCTGCTCCCGGAGATCCTCGAGCGCCGCGCCGCCGGCGAGCCGCACATCCTGGTGTGGATGGCGTTTCTCTCGCTGTCGGCGGCGCTGTTCGTCTGGATCGTGGCGAGCCCCGGCGTCTCGACCCTGCGGCGCACGCTGGCCGCGGCCCTCGACGCCGCCACCACGACCTGGTGCATGGTGCATTTCGATGCGGCCGCGGCGCCGATGATCCTCATCTATCTCTGGTCGACGATCGGCATGGGGTTTCGCTACGGGCCCCGGCAGCTCACGATTTCGCTGGTCCTTTGCGTGGCCGGCTTCGCTTACGTGCTCGCGATGGGCGAGTTCTGGCGCGAGCGGCCGGGAATGGGCCTGGGGTTCATGGCCGGGCTGATCGTCCTTTGCCTCTACGTGCGCAAGCTGGTGCGGCAGTTGTTCGAGGCGCTCGCCCGCGCCGAGGCCGCCAACCAGGCGAAGAGCCGCTTCATCTCGGTGGTGAGCCACGAGATGCGCACGCCGCTCAACGCGATCATCGGCATGTCGGACCTGCTGCGCGACACCTCGCTGAATCGCGAGCAGGCGGACATGCTGCAGACGCTGCGCGGCTCCTCGCGCGTCATGCTCGGCCTGGTCGAGGACGTCCTCGACTTCTCCAAGATCGAAGCCGGCAAGCTCGTCCTGGAGAAGACCGACTTCGACCTGCATGCGCTCGTCAACAGCACCTGCCGCATCGTCGCCGCGCAGGCGGCGGCGAAGGGCGTCGAGTTCATCGTCTCGATCATGCCCGAGGTGCCTCCCGCCGTGCGCAGCGACCCGCATCACCTGCGCCAGATCCTCATCAACCTCGCCGGCAACGCGGTGAAGTTCACCGAGCACGGCAGCGTGACGGTGCACGTGTCGGCGCAATCGGAGACCGAGAGCCACGTCCGGCTCAAGTTCTCGATCCGCGACACCGGCATCGGCATTCCGTCGGAAGCGCAGGCGCGCATCTTCGACAGCTTCGCGCAGGCCGACCAGTCGACGACGCGCCGCTTCGGCGGCACGGGCCTGGGCACCACCATCGCCAAGCAGCTCGCCGAGCTGCTCGGCGGCAGGATCGGCATGGAAAGCGCGGTCGGCCTGGGCAGCACCTTCTGGGTCGAGCTCGACCTGGAGAAGCAGCCCGAGCGTCCCGGCGCCGCCGGCGCGGGCGAGCTCGCGGGCGCGAGAGTGCTGCTGGTAGGGTTTCCCGCCGCGCAGCGCGAGCCGCTCGAGCAGGCCCTCGCCGGGTGGGGCGCGACGCCGATCACGGCCGCGACGGTCGAAGCGGGCGTCGCGCGCCTCGTGTCCGAGATCAGCCTCGCGCGGGCTTATCACAGCGCGCTCCTGTATTCGTCGGGCGAGGACCTCAAGCTCGCGCAGCGCTTTCGCCGCGCCGCGCCCAACCCCGCGCCCGCGACCATTCTCGCGATCCCGCACGAGGCCGACGTGCAGCGCTTCGAAGCGCTCACCTCCGGCTTCGCCGCCATTCTCGAGCTGCCGTTCGACAAGCGCCACCTGTTCAACGTGCTGCACTCGGTCTCGGCCGGCGAGGAGATCGGCGATGGGGTGGTGCGCCTGCAGGACTACGCGCGCCGCAGTCCCTCGACCAGGAAGCTGCGCGTGCTGGTGGCCGACGACAATCCCACGAACCGCGAGGTGATCAGCAAGATCCTCGAGCGCGGCGGGCACGCGGTCACGCTGGTCAACGACGGCGAGCAGGCGCTCGATGCGCTGGAGCGCGAAGCGTTCGACGCCGTCATCCTGGACCGTAATATGCCGGGCATCGGCGGCCTCGAGGCGCTGCAGGCGCTGCGCCTCATGACCCGCGGCCGCGAGCGCCTTCCGGTGATCATCCTTTCCGCCGACGTCACGCCGCTCGCGAAGCGCGAGGCGCTCGAGGCCGGGGCCGATCTGTTCCTGCCCAAGCCCGTCGAGGCGGTGCGCCTGCTCGAGGAGATCCAGTCGCTTTGCGGCTCGGCGCCGAGCGATGGCGCCCGTCCCGAGGCGCCGCCGGCGCGGCCGGCAAAGACCGCGGACGCGGTTCCGGTAGTCAACCTGCAGACGCTCGAGCACCTGCAGGAGCTCGGCTCGACGCCCGGCTTCGTCGAGCGTCTGGTCAAGATGTTCCTCGGAGACAATTCGGCGCTTCTCACGCGCATCGAGCAGGCGCTCGCCGGACGCAACTACCGGGAATTTCGTTCCCTGCTGCACGCGATGAAGGGCTCCTCGGCCAGCGTCGGCACCGACCGTCTGACGCAGCTCTGCGCCGGCCTCGACAAGCTTTCCGACGCCGAGCTGCGCCTGCAGACGGCGGCGCTGGTGCGCATGCTTACCGATGAGCTGGGCGCGGCAAGCACGCAGCTCGAGCGCTACGTGCAGGAACGCCAGAGCTCGGCGAGCTAACTGGCCCGGCGTTCCGCGTGCCGGTAGGATGTGCCGCGATCGTGGGGACGCACAAACCTTTCAGCGAAGATCTCGAACCGGGCGGCGTCAAGCCGCTTCGGCTGCACGCATTGGACGGCTACGAGCTCGGCGCGGTGTTCTACGAGGCGGCCCGGCCTCGCGTGCCGGGCCGGGTCGCGGTGTTCCACGGCGGTGCGGGCATCTCGGCGCCGCGCTATCGGCGCTTCGCCCAGTTCCTCGCGAATTCGGGAATCCACGTACTGACCTACGACTACCGCGGCATTGGCCTGTCCAGGCCCGCATCGCTGCGCGGGTTTCGCGCGACGATGGCGGACTGGTGCGATTACGACGGCGCCGCAGCGATCGCCTGGCTGCGCGCGCGGTTTCCTGGCGACGAGATCCTGGGCATCTCGCATTCGATCGGGGCGTTTCCCCTGGTCGGCGCGCCCAACGCGCAGGAGCAGGCCCGGCTCGTTCTGATCGGCCCGCATACCGCGTATTTCGGCGACTATCGCGCGCGCTACCGATTAGGGATGACGATCTTATGGCACGGCCTGATGCCGGTGATCACGCGGGTCGCGGGTTACTTTCCGGCGCGCCGGCTCGCGCTGGGCGAGGATTTGCCGGCGGACATCGCGCTGCATTGGGCGGCGCGCCGCGCGGGCAATCTCCGGCCCTCCTCTGCGGGCGCGGAACCCGAGCGCATGCGGCGGATCCTGGATCGTTGCGCGGCGCTGGAGCGTCCGGCGCTGGCGATCAGCGTCAGTGACGACGCGCTGGCAACGGTCGCTGGCGCGAAGCGGCTGCTCGCGTGCTTCGCGCGCCTGCATGCGCAGCATGTCGTGCTCGGCCCCGCCGACGTGAATGCGCGACGGCTCGGTCACTTCGGCTTCTTCAGGCGCGACGCGGGCGAAATCCTGTGGCCCCGCCTGCTCGCGCTTCTCGAAGGGAATAGCTGATCCCTTCAACCCGCCTGCGCTACCAGCTCCGGGCTCACGTCCTTCGCGATCACGTCGACGCTCGCGTCTTCCATGCGCAACGCCTGCGCCCGCACCAGGAAGTCCATCATCTTGAGGTCGCGCGGCTCCAGCTGCAGCGCCGTGTCGACCCACGCTTCCGCCACCGCATCGAGCTCCGCGCGAGTGATCGGATTCACCAGCCTGCGCGCGAGATACATGCCCTGGCTGCCGTTGCGGCGCCGGTTGTTCGTCGCGATCCAGCGGCGCACCGTGGCCTCGCCTTCGCCGTCTTTCGCGAGCACGTCGACGATGCCGATCTCATGCAGCTTGCGCGCTCCGATCACGCGTCCGGAGAGGATCATGCGCTCCGCCTCGCGCTGGCCGACGCGCCGGGAGAGCAGGCTGTAGGCGCCCATGCCGGGGAACATGTTGAAGAGCATCTCGGGCAGGCCCATCTGCGCGCTTTCCTCGGCGATGATCACGTCTGAGGTAAGCGCGCATTCGAAGCCGCCGCCGAGCGCATCGCCCTGCACGAGGGAGATGGTGGTGAGCGTCGAGCAGCCGTAGTTCTCTATGCGGGGGTGCAGGTTGTCGAGGCACATCTTCGCGTAGTTCGCCAGCGCCTGCCGGTCGCGCGCCTTGATGAGGAGCTGGAACAGCGCGAGATCGCCGCCGAGGTTGTACACCTTGTGCGTGCGCGAGGCGCCCACGTAGTAGTGAACCGGATGCCATGTGCCGTCGACCTGGATGCGCCCCGCGTTCGACTCGAGCGCCGCGTCGTGCGCGCGGATGGCCTTGAGCAGACCGAGGCTGAAGCACGGAGTCCCTTTCGGATTCATGTAGCCCCAGGTGGTGCCGATCGCGGGCTCGAACTCGGTATCGAACTGGCCGCGGACGTCACCATACGGCACCCGCAGCCCAACAACCTCGTGCATGTGGCTCATGAGATCTCCTTCCCAAAAGATGCGCCCCCGTGGGGGAGGGGGCTGGTGTGCTACGGCTCGCGCGCATTTCTCCGTCGACGGCTGCGATACCACCCGAAGGCATTAAACGCCTGTTGTTGCCAAGGACGCAATGCTCGGTTTGTCGGGGGATTTGCTTGTTGTCCTCCTGCCACATCGGGTAAATTACGGTGGGTGGGGGGTATAACGTGTACGCGATCGTCTACAAATCCGACGGCTTTCCGATCTGCCGGCAGATTGCCGGCGTCAGCCCAGACCCGGTGGTGACCTGGAACACCGAGGACGCGGCGAAGGCGTTCATTTCCGCCAAGGGCGGGGCCGGCGACTTCCAACCGGTGCAGCTCACCGACGACGCGATGGACAAGATGGCCAAGGCGATGGGCTGCCCGGTCGAGTCCATGACCTTCGACCCCTATCCCGGCTAGATAAGAAGCTAAAACTCGACGCTGTCGATGAGGCGCGTTGTGCCCAGCCTGGCCGCCGCCAGCGCCACCCTTTCGCGATCGCCGGCGTTGGCCGGCGCGAGGTCGGATCTTCGCCGGACTTCGACATAGTCCGTCTTCCAGCCCGCGGCGGCGAGCGCCTGTAGGGAATTCTCGATGGTGGTTTTGCCGCCGGCGACCTCGCGGAGCAGGCGATTCAGGCGCGGCGCCTCGGCGCGCTCCGAGGCCGAGAGGTAGGCGTTGCGCGAGCTCATCGCCAGGCCGTCGGCCTCGCGCACGGTTTCCCCGGCGACGATTTCCACGGGCAGGTCGAGCTGGCGGACCATGCCCCGCACGACATGGAGCTGCTGGTAGTCCTTCTTGCCGAAGACCGCGACCTCGGGCCGCACGCAGTTCAGGAGCTTGAGCACCACGGTGGCCACGCCGCTGAAGAAGCCCGGGCGGAACCGGCCTTCGAGCTCCTCCGCGATCGCCGGCGGCCGCACGAGATAAGTCTGCGGCTCCGGATAGAGGACCCGCTCATCGGGCGCGAACAGCAGCTCGACCCCTTCCGCCTCGAGCAACGCGCAGTCGCGCGCGAAAGTGCGCGGATAGCGCTCGAAGTCCTCGCTGGGGGCGAACTGCAGCCGGTTCACGAAGATGCTGACCACGACCGCCGGCGCGCGGCTGCGCGCGAGGCGGGCGAGCGAAAGATGGCCCTCGTGCAGGTTTCCCATCGTCGGCACGAACGCCACCGGGCCGGCGGCGGCCACCGCGCTGCGCAGCTCGGCGATGTCGCGGACGATGCGCATCAGCCGAGGCTGAAGAACTCGCGGCGGCTCTTCATGCCGCGCATGCGCGACACCAGCAGCTCGAAGTCCTTGTCGCGGTCGACGAAGTTCAGATTTTCGGAGTTCACGATCAGCACCGGGGCGCCCGAGTAGTGGTAGAAGAAGCGCGCGTAGCTCTCGGCGAGCAGCGCGAGGTAGTCCTCGCTGATGCCGCGCTCGTAGCCCGCGGCGCGCCGGCGCACGCGCTCGACGAGCGTGGCGGGCTGCGCCTGCAGATAGATGACGAGGTCGGGTGCCGGCGCCTGCGGCGCGAGCGCATCGAAGATCTTCTGGTAGAGCGCCATCTCGTCGCCCGAGAGCGTGAGGCGGGCGAACAGCGGGTCCTTGTCGAGCAGGAAGTCCGCCACCACCGCGCGGCCGAACATGTCGGGCTGCGCGAGCGCCTCCAGCATGCGCGAGCGCTGGAAGAGGAAGAAGAGCTGCGCCGGCAGCGCGTAGCGCGGCATGTCCTGGTAGAAGCGCGCGAGGAACGGGTTCTCTCCCGGCTGCTCGAGGATGAGGTCGGCCGACAGGCGCGCCGCCAGGCGCCGGGCGAGGCTCGTCTTGCCGGCGCCGATCGGCCCCTCCACCGCGACGTGGCGGAATTTATCCACGGAAAATGAAATACACCGCGCCGACGAGGCAGAGCGCCGCCCACAGGTAGTCGAGCTTGACCGGCTGCTCCATGTAGAAGATCGCGAACGGCACGAACACCATGAGGGTGATCGCCTCCTGCATGATCTTAAGCTGCGCGAGCGACAGCTGGGTGAAGCCGATGCGGTTGGCCGGCACCTGCAGAAGATACTCGAAGAGCGCGATGCCCCAGCTCACGAGCGCCGCGATCCACCAGGGCTTCGCCGAGAGATGCTTCAGGTGCGCGTACCAGGCGAAGGTCATGAAGACGTTCGAGGCCACGAGCAGGGCCGCGGACACCACGATGGGCGGGAGCTGCATCAGCCGAGCTTTTCCACCGGTTGGTTTGCGACCTTCTCCAGGAAATCCTTCGCCGGGCCGAGGCCGGGAATCGAGACCTCGGGCGAGATTTCCACAAGCGGCTTCAGGACGAACGCGCGTTCGTGCATGCGCGGGTGCGGCACCGTCAGTCTGGGCGTTTTCAATTGCAGCTTTTCGAAGAGCAAAAGATCGAGATCGAGCGTGCGCGGGGCGTTGGCGAAGCTGCGCGTGCGGCCGTGGCGGGATTCGATGTCCTGCAGGTCCGACAGCAGGCGCTCGGCCGGCAGGCCCGTCTCGAGGCGGGCGACGGCGTTGACGAACTGCGGCTGGCCCGCGAACCCGAGCGGCGCCGACCGGTACAGCGAGGAGCGGCCGACGAGGCGGCTATGGGGGAGCCGGTCGAGCTCGGCGAGCGCCTGCTCCACCTGATTTTCCGGTTCGTCGAGGTTCGAGCCGAGGCCCACGTAGGCGATGGTCACTTTGTTCGGGTCGTGCCTGCCCGGGGCGCGCTCAGGCCGCCTCGGACTCGGGCGCGGCCTCGTCGGGGCGCTTCTTCCCGCGCCGGCGGCGGCGGCGCTTGCGCGGCCCGGTATCGGGCAGGAGCATCGCCTGGCGCGTCTCGCCGTCGGCGCCCTGGAAGGCGCGCCACCAGGCCTCGAGCTCGGCCGGGACCTCGCCGCTCGCCGCGCGCAGCGCGAGGAAATCGTACGACATGCGAAAGCGCGGCGACTCGAGCAGGCGGTAGGCGCGCTGCCCGGAGCGCTGCTCGAAGCGCGGCTGCATCGCCCACACCTCGCGCATCGTCGCGGTGAGCTTGCGCGTGATGGCGAGCTTCTCGCATTGCACGTCGAGGATCTCGTCCATCGCCGACTCGAGCGCCGGGATCGAGCGCTCGCCGCGCTTTTCGCGCGCTTTCCAGGCCGCGAGCACCTCGTGCCACAGCAGCGCCGCGAAGAGGAAGGCGGGCGAGACCGGCCGGTCGGTCTGCACGCGCTCGTCGGTCTGCGCGAGCGCGAGCGTGACGAAGCGCTCGCCCAGGGGCTGCTCGAGGATCACGTCGAGCAGCGGCAGCACGCCCTTGTGCAGGCCGACTTCGCGCAGCTGTCGCAGGCAGGCGCTGGCGTGGCCGGAGAGCAAGAGCTTCAGCATCTCGTCGAAAAGCCGCGCCGGGGGCACGCGCTCGAGCAGCGGCGCGAGCTCGGCGATCGGCTCGCGGGTCGCGGCGTCGATCGTGAGGCCGAGCTTCGCCGCGAGGCGCACCGCGCGCAGCATCCGGATCGGGTCCTCGCGATAGCGCGTCGCCGGGTCGCCGATCACGCGCATCACGCGTTTTTTCAGGTCGGCAAGGCCGCCGTGGAAATCCACCACCTCCTCGCTCGCCGGATCGAAGTACAGCGCGTTGACGCTGAAGTCGCGGCGCCGGGCATCGTCCTCCTGGGAGCCGAAGACGTTGTCGCGCAGCACGCGGCCGTGCTCGTCTTTCTCGGAGGTATCCGGATCGGCCGAGCGGAAGGTCGACACTTCCACGGTTTCGGGCCCCAGCATGACATGCACCAGCCGAAAGCGCCGGCCGATGATGAAAGCGCGCCGGAAGAGCGGCTTGATCTGCTCCGGGCGCGCATCGGTGGCGATGTCGAAGTCCTTCGGCACGATACCGAGGAGAAGGTCGCGCACCGCGCCGCCGACCACGTAGCCCGAGAATCCCGCCTCCCGCAGCACCGCGCAGACCTTGGCGGCGGCGGGGCTGATCGCGTCGCGCGAAAGGCCGTGCTTCTCGCGCGCGACCCGCACCATCCCTTCCCCCTCCGCGGGCAGCCCGAAAACCCGCCGGATGAAGCGCTTGATCATCGGAGGGCGCGGACCTTGCCGGAGCGCAGCGAGATCACCTGCCAGCCGCGCCGGCGCGCCTCGGCGCCGAGCTTCGGGTCCGGATCGACCGCGACCGGCTGCTTCACCCGCTCGAGCAGCGGCAGGTCGTTGTGCGAATCGCTATAGCAGGTGCTCTCGGCGAAATCGGCGAACCGATGACCGAGGCCCGCCAGCCATTCGTCCAGGCGGCGCAGCTTGCCTTCGCGAAAGCAGGGGGTGCCCGCCACCCGCCCGGTATAGCGCCCGTCGCGCATCTCGGGCTCGGTGGCGACCAGGTGCGCCACGCCGAACTCGCGCGCGATCGGCGCCGTGACGAAGCTGTTGGTGGCGGTGATGATGGCGCAGAGCTCGTCGTTGCCGAGGTGCTTGCGCACCAGCGCGCGCGCCTGCGGCGTGATCGCCGGGACGATGCGCTCGCGCATGAACTCCCGGTGCCAGCGCGCGAGGTCCTCGGGCGTGTGCTCGGCCAGCGGCCGCAGGGCGAAGCCGAGGAATTCGTGGATGTCGAGGGTGCCGGCGACGTACTGGTCGTAGTAGGCGCGGTTCTGGGCTTCGTAAGCGGCACGCTCGAGCACGCCGCGGTCGACGAGGAACTGGCCCCACTCGTAGTCGCTGTCGCAAGCGAGCAGGGTATTGTCTAAGTCGAACAGGGCGAGGCGCATGCGGCGCCCCGCATTCTACGGAAAAAGGGGGCTACCCCTTTGGGGCTCAGAACTGCCGCCGCACGCCGAAGCGGAACTCCTGGCGCAGGAGGCTGTTGACCGGGTCGCGCGATACCGTGGTTTCGGCATTCAGCGACCAGTCCGGGGCAAGCGAATAGCGGCCGAAGAGGCCGTACTGGCGCGTCTCGGCGCCGTAGATCGGCGAGGCGTCGAAATCGCGCCCGTTCGCCACCGACATGCCGAGGCTGCTGTTCTGGCCCAGGGAATAGGACCACTGCATGCGCTGGGTCGGCGTGAAGCCGATCGCGTCGCGCCAATGCAAGCGCTCGAAGCCCACGCGCTCGCGCTCGGGACTGAGCCAGCCGGCGGCGAACGACGGATCGAGCCCCGGCTCGGGCCGGTTCGGCAGCTTCAGGCCTTCTTCCCCGAACGCCGGAAGGGCCGCGGCGAGCGCGCTGCAGAAAAGCAGGGTCGGGATTGGCTTTTTCACGGCGGGCTCGGATCGGGTCTTGGGTTGAATTTACTCAAGAGGATTCGCTTTGTCGAGGACCAAATCCACGCGCCTGCACTGCGTTAAGTGCTTCGCGCACAAAGGGAAGCGTCAGCGGCCGCTGGCGAGCGAGCGAGTCCCGGTCGAGCAGGTCGAGCACGCCGTTGAGGCTCGAGATATCGCGCGGCAGGCGCGTCAGGAGATACCCGACGACTTCCTCGCTCAACTCGAGCCCGCGCCGCGCCGCCTCGGCCCGCATGTGCAGCGCCTTTTCGGCATCGTTGAGCGGTTTGAGCTGATAGACCAGCCCCCAGGCGAGGCGGCTGCGCAGGTCCTCGCGCAACGCGAGCTGCGCGGGCGGCGCATCGCCCGCGGCGAGCACCGCCGCCTGCCCCTCGCGCGCCGCGTTGATCGCCACGAACAGCGCCTGCTGGGCCGGCGCGTCGAGTCCCTGCACGTCGTCGGCGATGACCAGCGAGGGATTGACGCGGGCCGCCGAGCGCAGCAGGTGGCTGCGTCCGCTGCCGGGCTCGCCCCAGAGATAGACGATCGCCTCGCGCAGCGCGCCTTGCGCGAGCGCTCTTACCCGGGCGAGCGCCTCGGCATTGCTTCCGGCCAGGAAGTTGTCGAAGCCCGGCTCGGGCGGGGGCGAGATCTCGAGCGGCAGCTGCCGCATGTCGTTGGCCACCCGCGCATTTTCCGCCTGTTTGGCGCCCATTTGCCGCTCATTTCCCATACAGGGGACTGGCGACGTAGGCGGCGCGAAGATGGCGCAGGCCCACGAGCACCGCGGCGCTCGCCGGCAGCGCGAGCAGCACCCCGAGAAACCCGAACACCTGGCCGAAGGCGAGCAGCGCGAAGATCACCGCGACCGGATGCAGGCCGATACGGTTGCCGACGACGAGCGGCGTCACCGCGATGCCTTCCAGCGCCTGCCCGATGCCGATGGCGAGCCAGACCCAGAGCACCCCCGCGAGGTTATCGAACTGCAGCAGCGCCGCCGCCGTCGCGAGAAACACGCCGATGGTGATGCCCACGTAAGGGACGATCACCGCGAGGCCGGCGATGATGCCGATCGGCAGGGCGAACTCGAGCCGCGTAAGCGAGAGCGCCACCACGTAGTAGGTGCTCATGATCAGGATGACGAGCACCTCGCCGCGCAGGTACTCGGCGAGCACGGCGTCGATCTCCCTCGCGATCGCCAGCGCTTTCGGGCGCGCCTGCAGCGGGATCAGGCCCTCGACGAGCGCCAGCACCTTGCTCCAGTCGCGCAGCAGGAAAAAAAGGACCACCGGCACCAGCACGAGGTTGATGACGAAAGTGAGCACGGCAAGGCTGCCCACGCCCACGGAGCTGAGCAGCCGCTTCATCAGGTCGTCGTTCCCGGCGAACGCGTCGCGCGCCATCTGCTTCACCGTCGCCACGTCGAATTGCGCGTCGAGGTCGAACTTCTGCTTGAGCCAGGGCGCGGCGTGCTGGCCGGTCCAGTCGAGAAACGCCGGCGCCTTCTCGATCAGCAGGCGCGTCTCCTTGTAGAGCAGCGGCAGAACGACCAGCAACAGCGCGACGAAGAGGGCGAAGACGATGAGCATTACCAGCACGACCGCGAGGGTGCGCGGGAAGTACCGGTTGGTGAGCCGCTCGACGACCGGGTCGAGGATGTAGGCGAGGATCGCGCCGAAGAGGAACGGCGTCAGGATCGGCGAGAGCAGCCAGACGAGGAACGCGATGGCGCCGGCGATCGCGAGCCAGGCCCAGAGCTGCGGCCGGGACCATCCGGACATGTTTTGCGCGGCCATCGAGTAGAATTCGCGACTCTAGCATGGCGAAACAGGGACTTTCCTACCGCGACGCCGGCGTCGACATCGACGCGGGCGACGCGCTCGTCGAGGCGATCAAGCCGTTCGCCCGGCGCACCATGCGGCCCGAGGTGCTCGCCGGCATCGGCGGCTTCGGCGCGCTGTGCGAGATCCCGAAGAAGTACCGCCAGCCCGTGCTCGTCTCCGGCACCGACGGCGTCGGCACCAAGCTCAAGCTCGCCTTCGCGCTCGAGCGCCACGACACGGTGGGCATCGACCTGGTCGCGATGAGCGTGAACGATGTCCTGGTGCAGGGCGCGGAGCCGCTTTTCTTCCTCGACTACTTCGCCTGCGGCAAGCTCGACAACCGCGTCGCCGCCGACGTCGTGAAAGGCATCGCACGCGGCTGCGAGCTGGCGGGCTGCGCGCTCATCGGCGGCGAGACGGCCGAGATGCCCGGCATGTATCCGCCGGGCGAGTACGACCTCGCCGGCTTCTGCGTCGGCGTCGTCGAAAAGGAGCGCATCATCGACGGGCGCTCGATCGCGCCGGGCGATGTCCTCCTCGGGCTCGCCTCGAGCGGCCCGCACTCGAACGGGTTCTCGCTGATCAGGAAGATCCTGGAGCGCTCCAAGCCCGAGGCGGCCCTGCTCGACGCCCTCATGGCGCCGACGCGCATTTACGTGAAGCCGGTGCTCGCGCTCCTCGAAGCGGTCCCGGTGAAGGCTCTCGCGCACATCACCGGCGGCGGCCTTACCGAGAACGTGCCGCGCGTCCTGCAGCGGAACCTGCTCGCGAGAATCGAAAAGTCGTCCTGGCCCCGGCCGCCGCTCTTCAGCTGGCTGCAGCGCGAAGGCAACGTCGCCGAGGACGAGATGCACCGCGTCTTCAACTGCGGCATCGGCATGGTGATCGTCGTGGCCGCGGGGGAAGCGAGGCGCGCGGCGGAGCACCTGCGCGCCTCGGGTGAAACCGTCTATCAGATCGGCA
>CAYOVM010000076.1:5506-14238 GCA_964407355.1 uncultured Enterobacteriaceae bacterium | reverse complement strand
AGGAGCTGCCCGCGTTTCGCAGCCAGGCCGCGGCGTTCATCGCGCAGCTCGAGCTGCTCGCGAACACCAATCTCGCGATGCTCGAGTAGGGAAATCAGGGACAGACCACGTTTTCCGTAGCAACGCGCAGGGAAAACGTGGTCTGTCCCTGATTTCGCTCTAGCGGTACAGCAGCAGCTCCTCGCGCTCTTCCTGCCAGGCCAGCTCATCCGTGCGCGCCAGCGCGTCCAGGTCGCCTGGTTGCGCGGCGGAGTCATCCACCCACTCGCGCAGCAGCTCGCCCCCGTTGATCAGGTCGATCGCCAGGCGGTCATGTTCGTACTCGTACGCGAAGTCTCGCCACAGTTCGTAGTCCGGCCGCAAGGCGCGCAGCGCCTTGAAAGCGAGCGCCATCAGCCGCCATGGCCGAAACGCCTCGTGGTCGTAGGCCGCATCCTCGACGTGGATCTGCAGCCCCGCGCATAGCTTGCCTGCGTGCTTCTGGAAGGTCGGCTCGAACCAGCATTCGCGCAGCCGGCAGCCTTGCATCCAGTGCGGCGCGAGAGAGCGCATTTTTTCGAGAAGCGGCCCCGGCTGAAGATCGGGCGCGCCGAAGAGCTCCAAAGGCCGCGTCGTGCCGCGTCCCTCCGATAGCGTCGTTCCCTCGAGCAGCACCGTGCCCGCGTAGCAGCGCGCCATCCAGAGGTTCGCCGCATTGGGGCTCGGATTCACCCAGGGGCGCTCCCCAAGCGGCCAGCCGAAGCCCGGACCCACGGCGGGCCGCCAGCCTTCCATCGTCACCACCTCGCACTCCAGGTCGAGCTTGAGTGTCCGCACGAACCACTTCGCGAGCTCGCCCATGGTGAGGCCGTGGCGCATGGGCAAGGGGCCGGCGCCGACGAAGCTTTCCCAGCCGGCGCGCAGGCTCAGGCCCTCCACGGGACGGCCGGCGGGATTCGGGCGGTCGAGGATCCATACCGCCTTGCCGTGCTTCGCGGCCTCCTCAAGCACGTAGCGCAGCGTGGTGATGAACGTATAGATCCGGCAGCCGAGGTCCTGCAGGTCGACCAGCAGGACATCGAAACCCTGCATCATCGCCCCGGTCGGGCGGCGCACCTTGCCGTAGAGGCTATGCACGGGAATGCCGTGCAACGGATCGACGAAGTCGGGCGACTCGATCATGTTGTCCTGCTTGTCGCCGCGCAGTCCGTGCTGCGGGCCGAAGGCGGCAGCGAGCTCGATGTCCTCGAGGTCAGCGAGTGCGTCCAGGGAATGCTGCATGCCGGCGGTAACCGAGGCCGGATGCGCCAGCAGCGCGATCCTTCGACCCTGGAGCGCCGCGCGCAGCCTCGGCGTTTCTAGGAAACGGTCAAGTCCGAACTTCATCGAGGACCAGCGCGAAGGCTTCGGGGTGATGAAAATCCGGCTTGCCCGGGGGATGGCGCAGCGCCCAGTAGGTAAGAGCGCCGCTGTCGTCTTCTATCACCACCGACAGAGCGATCGAGAGTTCCGCCTGCTGCCCGGGGAAAAGCCGATGCAGGGGGACCACGGCGTCAAGCTCGAGCCTGCCTGCGGTGTTGCGCACGGAGATCTGAGGATCCAGTTTCTCGTTGTTGAGCGGCATGCTTTCGCGATAGCGCCGGAACGCGTAAGCGGCCCACTCGCCCGAGGGTGAAAAATTGAACTCATGGTAGCCGGTCGATCCCGTGTGCGCGATGAAGATCTCGCAGCAGGTATGCTGCCAGAGGCGCTCGCGGATAGAGGGCGTTCTTCTCGACGGAATGCGCAGGCGTCCGATCTCCCCCTCGACGACATACGCGACGGCGAGCGATCGGTCGGGTTTGCGGCTCAGCGCAACAAACACGCGACGTACCGTTTCGCTTTTGCAATCCGGATGGCAGGTGAGCACACGCTCGGCGGCAATCATGCCGGTATCTACTCGGGGCTGAACTTTGCACACCAGCGCCGCCACATCGAGCGATAGGCCTGCTCGACCGCGGCCGTGTAGCGGGCCAAGTCACCGACCGCGGATTTGGTCATGCGCTCCCTGAGATTCTGGCGAAGCTGCGCCAAGCGAGGCGCGTCGCGGGTCATCCGCAGCGCTATCTCCGCATATTCCTCTGCGCTGTGCGCAACCCAGGCTTCCATCTGAGCGCCCGTCAGTATGGAAGCCGAGATGCGGCTTGCAACGGTAGAGCCCTGCAACGTCACTACCGGAACGCCCATGTACAGCGCTTCGGCAGTGCTGACGCCGCCGCCCTGAGGAAACGGGTCAAGTGCCACGTCCACCTGGTGGAAGATTTTCAGATGCTCGGCGTGAGGCGAGCGCCCCAGAAGCCGCACACGTTCCGAGGCTACGCTTACTCCCGCCAGCCGGTGCAGCACATGCTCTCGGGTCGCAGCATCTTCCAACGCGGGGTCTTTCAGGAGCAATAGCGCCTGGGGCGCTGCTTTCAGAAGGCGGCCCCATACCGCCATGACCTTGTCGGAAACCTTCTCCAGCCGATTCAGGCAACCGAAGGTAAACGGCTTGCCGTCAAGCGACGGTAGCGGCCCAACCTCGGGCATGTATTCAGGGGGCTCGTAGCTCAAGATGCAAGGCAGGTCGACGACTTCCTCGGCGTAGTGGGCGCGTTGCTCCGCGGGGACCGCGATTGAATCGGCAAGGAAGTAGGCCATCGTCGGCAAACCGGTACCGGTAGCATGCCCCCATGCAGTGACCTGCACCGGTGCTGGTTTGCGCGCGAAGACGGGGAGCCGGCCTCCCGCGCTATGGCCCGACAGGTCCACCAGGATATCGATCCGATCGCGGCGGATCTGGCCTGCAAGTGCGTCGTCCTCGGACCTGAGAACGTCGCGCCATTGGTCTACCGCCTGGCGTAGACGGCGGGTTACCCCGTCCTCTCGCGGGACGCCCGAGTAGCAGAAGATCTCGAAGGCCGATCGATCGTGGCGGCGAATCACTCCGCCGAAGGTGTAGTACGCCGAATGCCTGCGAAAGTCCGCCGATACGTACCCTATACGCAGTTTTCGTTCCGGGTGAGGCACGTTCTCGTGGGGCAGAATCGCAGGCGCATGCTTGCTTCCGTGCTGCAGATACCAGCGAGAGCGCTCTGCTTGGTGCTCACGGACGTCGTAGCGCTCGATCAGATCCATTATGAAGATCGCACTGCTATGCGCGGCCGTAGATTCCGGATCGAATACGAGGACCTCCCGAAAGGCTTGTTCCGCTTCCTCCAGCCGTCCGACGCTTTGCAAGGCGCTGCCAAGATTCATGAGCGCGTCGACAAATCCCGGCCTTAGGGCGAGCGCGTGCCGATAACAGCGTTCGGCCTCCTCGAAGCGCCCGAGACCTTTCAAAGCCGTGCCGAGATTGTTGTGCGCCCCCGCATGATCTGCTTTCAGCGCTATCGCCTGGCGATAGCACGACGCCGCTTCCGCCGAGCGGTCGAGGTCCTGCAGCGCCGTGCCGAGATTGTTGTGCGCCTCGACCAAGCCCGGCTGAAGCGCCAGCGCTCGTCGATAGCTTCGTACCGCCTCGTCCAGGCGCCCGATGTCCTGCAGGACATCGCCGAGGCTGGCATGCGCTACCGCGTCGGCCGGCTTGAGCACAACCAGCTTGCGGTAGCATTGCTCCGCTTCCGCCAGACGCCCGAGGTCGCGCAGAACGCCGCCGAGGCTGCTAAGAAAAAGAGTGTTCGCCGGTTGAAGATGCAGCGCTTTTTCAATCAGCCCAAGCGCGCGCTCGCCGCTACCGGACTGACTCGCGACAAGCCCGAGAAGATGCAAGGCATCGACGTTTTCCGGCTCGGCTTCGAGGGCCCTTGCGTAAAGATCCTCTGCTTGCGACAGGCGCCCCGCTTGATGATGCGTCAATGCGAGACGCAGCATCTGTGCAGCGCTTGCCACAGAGTCAGGCATCAGTCGAAAACAAAAAAGGGGCCGAAGCCCCTTCTAGCCGTGCCGGCCGCCGCCTCAGACGGAGAACGAAGAGCCGCAACCGCAGGTGCTCTGCGCGTTGGGGTTCTTGATCACGAACTGCGCGCCTTCGAGGCCTTCCTGGTAGTCGATCTCGGCGCCCGTGAGGTACTGGTAGCTCATCGGGTCGATCAGCAGCATGACGCCGTTCTTCTCCATGACCGCGTCGTCCTCGTTCTTCACCTCGTCGAAGGTGAAGCCGTACTGGAAGCCGGAGCAGCCGCCGCCGGTGACGAACACCCTCAGCTTGAGGTCGGAATTGCCTTCCTCTTCGATCAGCTGCTTTACCTTGTTCGCCGCGCTGTCGCTGAACACGAGCGGCGCGGGCATCTCGGCCGAGACGTCGGGGGATACATTGTCGGTGACTGCGTTCATTCGATTGCTCCGCTGGTTAGCCGCCCGAGGCGAGCTTCAACTCCACACCCTTGGCTTCGGCGCCGTGGTGCACGAGTCTTCCCTCGACCACCGCGCCCTGCTGGATTTCGATGCTCTTGTAGTGCACATCCCCTTTGACCCTCGAGCTCGCCTGGAGTTCGAGGGACTCGGTGGCGTGGACCGGCCCGTTGATGGTGCCGTTCACCACGATGTGCGCCGCCTGGACCTCGCCGTCGATGCGGGCATCGGCGGACACGACAAGGGTGCCGGGCTGCTCCGCCACCGAGGAGACATTACCGCGCACCATGCCGTCGATGCGCAGGCCGCCGCTGAAAATGAGATTGCCCTCGATGCGCGTCGTCGCGCCGATCAGGCTGTCGATCCGGTTTTGCGGTTTGCTGGCCTTGTTAAACATTGTCCATTTCCCCTTATCCGAGCGTCACCAGGTGCGTCGTGCGCGGCTGCATCGAGCCGCCTTCGTAAATCCGCACCTGGACACTCTCTACCTTCGCCTTCGGGCTCACCCTGAAGGTCCCTTCTACCCTCTTGAAGTATCTGAATCCAAGCTTAAAAGCGGCTGCCTCGGCATCCGCCGGCTCAGGGAAGCTCATGATAGCACTCCGCCCCCCTTCCGTCAGGTTGACCACCAGCTCCAAACGCCCGTGGAAATCGCGCTCGCGCCGGGTGCTGGGCGTGAGGAGCAGCAGCCGGTACCGGTACTCCCCCGGCAGCAGGTCGGGCTCTACCTTGAATCGGTGGACGGTGAGCGCCTGCGCGTTGCGCGCCTCGGACGACAGCATGCTCTCGAAAGTCGCAAGCTCCTCCTTCAGACGCGCGTTGTCGTGCTCCAGCACGCGAATCTGCTGCGCGAGGTTCTGCTGCGCAGTGCGCTCGATCGAGACCCGGCTGTCGGCGGCGTTCGCGACGGCGCGGAAGCGCTCGAGCTCGGTCTGGGCTTCCTCCAGCGAGCGGCGCACCACGGAAAGCTCGTCGGTCACCTCGCTGCGGTCGAACCCCGCGAAACGCCGGCCCGCGTCGTAGATCCAGGCCATGGACGCCGCGGCGACGCCGAGCAGCACCGCGAATCCGATCCAGCGCCAGTACCAGGGGATCTGCGAGTGGATCGCCACGCGCGGCGCGGCGATGCCGAAGCGCTTGCGCAGCTTCCAGAAACGCCCGGTCCCGCTCACGGCACCACCGGAACCTGCGTGAGGCCGGTCGTCTCCGGCAGGCCGAACATGAGGTTCATGTTCTGCACCGCCTGGCCCGACGCGCCCTTCACGAGGTTGTCGATCACCGAGAGCACTACCAGCGTGTCCGTGCGCTCGGCCCCCTCGGGCGGGCGGTGCACCGCGAGGCGGCACACGTTCGCCGCGCGCACGGAGCGCGTGTCGGGATGGCTACCCTTGGGCATGACATCGACGAACGGCTCGTTCGCGTAGCGCTTCTCGAAAAGCGCCTGGAAGTCGACCTCCTTCAGGAGGCGCGCGTACAACGTCGCGTGGATGCCGCGGATGATCGGCGTGAGATGCGAGACGAACACCAGGCCGACATCGCGCCTGGCGGCCTGCGCGAGGCTCTCCCGGATCTCGGGCCGGTGGCGATGCCCCGCCACGTTGTACGCCGCGAAGTTGTCCGAGGCTTCGGAGAAGGTGAGATTCAGCTCGGCCTTGCGGCCCGCGCCGCTCACGCCGGATTTCGCATCCGCGATGAGGTGCTCGAGATCGACGATGCCCGCTTCCACGAGGGGCAGGAAGCCGAGCTGGATCGCGGTCGGATAACAGCCCGGATTCGCCACCAGCCGCGCCCGCCGGATGCGCTCGCGGTTCAGCTCGCACAGCCCGTACACCGCCTCGCGCACGAGCTCGGGCGCCGTGTGCTTCATCTTGTACCAGCGCTCCCACTCGGCGAGGTCCTGAAGGCGAAAGTCGGCCGACAGATCGATCACTTTCGCGCCGCCCTCGAGGAGCGAGCGCGCGTCCGTCATGGCGACGCCATGCGGGGTAGCGAAGAAAACGACGTCGCAGCCCTTCAGCGCTTTCGCATCGGGCGCCGTGAACGCGAGATCGACCCGCCCGCGCAGGCTGGGGAACATCGCCGCGACCGGGATACCGGCCTCCTTGCGGGAGGTGATCGCACGCAGCTCGACTTCCGGGTGCTGCGCGAGCAATCTCAGCAGCTCCACGCCGGTGTATCCCGTGCCGCCGACAATTCCTGCCTTGATCATTTAGGACACTTCTTCATCAGATCCAATTTCTCTGTTGCGAAATCGGCAACTAAAGTATTTCTGTCCCTAGAAAACAAGAAAGCCGCCCTCGGGCGGCTTTCGATGCAGTGAAGCGCGAACTTGCGTTCAGCGTTTCGAGAATTGCTTGCGCCGCCTTGCCTTGTGCAGTCCAACCTTCTTTCGCTCCACTTCGCGCGCGTCGCGCGTCACCAGTCCGGCCGCGCTGAGCTGCGACTTCAGCCCGGCATCATACTCGATGAGCGCCCGCGTGATGCCGTGGCGCACCGCCCCGGCCTGGCCGCTTTCGCCGCCGCCGAAGACGTTCACCAGGATATCGAAGCTCGTGAGGCTCTTGGTGAGCTCGAGCGGCTGGCGCACCACCATGCGGCCGGTCTCGCGGCCGAAGAACTTGTCGATCGCCTTGCCGTTGACGACGATGTCGCCCTTGCCGGGCTTGAGGAATACCCGGGCCACGGCGCTCTTGCGCCGGCCGGTGCCGTAGTAATAGTCGCCGACCATCAGATCTCCAGAGCCTTGGGTTGCTGCGCGGAATGAGGATGCGTCGCGCCCGCGTACACCTTGAGCTTGCGCAGCATCGCGTAGCCGAGCGGTCCCTTGGGCAGCATGCCTTTCACGGCCTTTTGCAGAACGCGCTCCGGCTTCGCGGCGTGGAGCTTGGCGAAGTTGGTCTGCCTGATGCCGCCGGGGAATTCGGTATGCCGGTAATAGATCTTGCGCTCGGACTTGCGGCCGGTGACGCGCAGCTTCGCCACATTGACGACCACGACGAAGTCGCCGGTGTCGACGTGCGGGGTGTACTCGGGCTTGTGCTTGCCGCGCAGACGCGCGGCGATTTGGGTGGCGAGGCGACCGAGCACTTTGTTCTGCGCATCCACGACAACCCAGCCGTGCTTGATTTCGCCCGCTTTTGCGGTAAATGTAGTCATGTTGCCCGAATCGAGAAAAGCCGAGGATTCTACCCAAAAAATCGGCGCCGCCGGCAGGAGTTACGCCTAATAATTTGATTCCGGGCATTATAGTGGCTTGAATGCTGCGGCGCAACATCACCGAGGGTTACACAGGGGTTCAATTCATGGAATGCACAGTGCGCTGGACCAGCGGAATGACGTTCCTCGCCGAGACCGCGAGCAATCACGTAGTGGCGATGGACGGGGCGCCCGAGGGCGGGGGCCGTAATCTCGCGCCAAGGCCCATGGAAATGGTGCTCCTCGGCACGGGCGGCTGCACCGCCTACGACGTCGTGGTGATCCTCAAGAAAAGCGGCCAGCCGATCACCGGCTGCGAGGTAAAGCTTACTTCCGAGCGGGCCGAGACCGATCCGAAGGTATTCACGCGCATCCATATGCATTTCGTGGTGCGCGGCCGCGGGCTGAAGCGCAACCTGGTCGAGCATGCGATCCGGCTCTCGCACGACAAGTACTGCTCCGCGTCGATCATGCTCGGGAAGACGGCGGAAATCTCCACCGACTTCGAGATCGTCGAGGAGTAGGCGGCGCCGGTTCGCTAGACGCGGTACGAAACCGTCGTCATCACCTTCGCCGCGAGCCTCATCGCCAGCTTGACCGGCTGCGGCAGCTCCGCGGCGCCCAGGCCCAGCGCGGTCTGGCGATGCCTCGCCTCGTCCGCCTGCATCGCCGCGACGAGCTCGCGCGTGCGCAGATCGTCCGGATCGAGGACTTCGAGGTGGCCCGCGAGATGCGCCTCGACCTGGCGCTCGGTTTCCGCGAGAAACGCGAGATTCCATCGATCCCCGAGGGCCCCGGCAGTCAGCCCGAGCGCGAACGATCCTGCGTACCAGAGCGGATTGAGCAGGCTCGGCCGCCCGCCCAGCTCGCGGATGCGCTGAGCGCACCACGCGAGGTGGTCGCGCTCTTCCTCGGCTGCACGCTCGAGCGATTCGCGCGTACCGCCCTCGCGGGCAGCGAGGGCCTGTCCTTCATACAGCGCCTGCGCACACACCTCGCCGACATGATTGACCCGCATCAGCGCCGCGGAGTGGCGGCGGGAATCCTCGGACAGCTCACCCGGTCCCGCGTCCGCCGGCAAAGGCCTGCGCGCCTCCTGCACCCCGGCAACGGCGCGCAACGCGCGGTCGATGCCGCCGATCAGGCGGTCCAGGGGATCGGGTGACGCGCCACGGGTCGGCATGCCG
>CAYOVM010000076.1:0-5406 GCA_964407355.1 uncultured Enterobacteriaceae bacterium | reverse complement strand
CGATCAGGCGGTCCAGGGGATCGGGTGACGCGCCACGGGTCGGCATGCCGCGCAGTGTACAAAAAAAAACGGGCGTCTCGCGACGCCCGTCTGTATCGAAGCGGCCTTTCAGCCGCGCAAAGCCTGTTGGTTCTTAGAACGCGTGACGCACGCCGAGGGAGATGATCCTCGGGTCGGCGCCGAAGTTGCCGTTCGCCATTCCGACGGTGTTCGAGAAGAAGTCGTACCCGGCCAGGGCGTCGTTCTTGATCTGCGAGTACGAGACGTGGACGTTCGTCCGCTTCGAGATATCGAACTGATAGCCCAGGGCGTAAAACTTGGCGCCCGTGTTGCTGTCCATGCTCTGCGCAGCGACGCCCGTGCCCGTGGGTGTGATGCTGATCGTGCTCAGGTCCGCGCCGTTGATGCTGCCCTTGAGCTTCGACGCCACCGCGTACGTGCCGAAGATCGTGTGCGGGCCCGTGGTCCAGGAAATCGGAAGCGACCACGTAGTCTTCTTCAGCTCGCTGCCGGCGGCGGGCGCCGTCGCCTTGCCTTCGAGCTTCGACGCGTCCACGATCAGGCCCAGCTTGAGGCCGAACGGGAAGGTGTACGAGCCATGGAGGCGGCTGCTCGTGATCGTGTAGAGCGTCGCCGCGACGGTCGGACCGCCGGTGGCGCTCCCGTAGGTCGTCGCCGCAGTGGCAGTAATGTCCTTGTCCTTCAGGTAGGACCAGCTCACGTAGATCGGGCCGTTCGAGTACGTCGGCACGAAATTCCATGCGCGGTTCTTGGTGCCCTCGTTTATGCTTCCCGCGGTGGTGTTTACCGTGCCATCGGTCGGGCGGGCCATGATTGCCCTGAAGTTGAAGCCACCCCAGTTCGGCGACTGATAACGAAGCACGTTGCTGAAGCGACCGCCGAGCGACGCTCCGCCGAGGCTGCCGGCGCCGGTGGCCCAGCCCGCGGTGCCGAAGGAGTTCAACAATCCAAGCGAGCTGTTCTGCGCGGCGCCTTTTATGATCTGGTTGTCGACCGCGTACGACTCGGCGTAATGGACATCCCAGATGCCGAGCAGGACTTCGCCCCAGGCCGCGCCGCGCAGGCCGACGCCCGAGTTACGGGTCGCCCAGCCGGCGGTCGCCGCCGCCGCGGTGGAGACACCGTCAGGACGCGTCCCTGCGTTGGCGAGCACGCCCGATTCGACTTGGCCGAATCCAGCGATGCCGCCGCCGAGGTCTTCGGTTGCGGTAAAGCGAATGTTCGAGCCGTTGCCGTCCGAGATCCGGTCACGCGACTTGACGTCGAACGTTGAAGCCGTGCCGGCGGCCGCGTTGGTCGCGCCGGTGGCGCCCGCGCTCTCGTACCACAGGTTCAGCGCGCCGGAGATCGTAACCGCCGACTGCGCCATCGCTACGGCCGGCGCGGCGAGCGCACCAGCCACTGCTACTGCAAGAAGTTTCTTGTGCATCAGAATGCTCCCCTCAGTTGTATACGGCGGCGCTTGCGCGACGCCACGGAAACCCCGGGTTCTTCTGGGTTTGAGAGGCATTCTCCCTAGTCGGGAGGGGCCGACGCAACGAAATAGAGCTTTGTAAGGCGGAGTAAGGCCCGTTTGTTGCAAGTTCGCAACAAATCGAGAAAGTGGATCTAATAAATTGATTTACTTAAAGAAGATGCCGGCTAGTGCCGACCCGGGGTCCGGCGCCCGCATAAGTGTTTCACCAACGAGAAACGCGTGCACCCCTTTGGCGCGTAAACGCTCGACATCCGACCTGGACGCGATACCGCTTTCGGTGATCACGATACGGCCGGACGGAACGAGGGCGAGGAGGTCGAGGGTCGTCTCGAGCCGGGTCTCGAACGTCCGCAGGTTGCGGTTGTTGATGCCGATCAGGGGCGTGCTCAGCGCCAAGGCGCCCTTCAACTCGGCCGCGTCATGCACTTCGACCAGCACGGCCATCCCGAGCCGGACTGCGAGCGCTTCGAGCTTCAGCATCTCGTCGGCGGACAGGCACGCGGCGATGAGCAGAATGCAGTCGGCGCCCAAGGCGCGCGATTCGAACACCTGATAGGGCTCCACCACGAAGTCTTTGCGCAAGGCCGGCAGCGCGCAGGCGGACCGTGCGGCGGCCAGATGCTCCGGCGCACCCTGGAAGAATTCGGCGTCAGTAAGCACTGACATGCAGGCCGCACCTGAGGATTCATAGCTCTTCGCAATCGAGGCCGGGTCGAAATCGGCGCGCAGCAGGCCCTTCGAAGGGCTCGCCCGTTTGATCTCCGCGATCACAGCCGGGTGACCCGCGGCGATCTTCGCGCGCATGGCCCGAACGAAATCGCGGGCCGGAGGAGCGTCGCTCGCGCGCTGTTCGATCGTTGCCTGAGGCACGCGTGCGCGCGCGGCCGCAATTTCGCGGCGCTTTACCTCCAGGATCCGATCGAGGATGGTCACGCGGCCTTCAGCTTTTTGGTGAATGCGATGAATTCGTCCATCTTGCGTCTCGCGTCGCCGCTCTTGATGACCTGCAGAGCGCGCTGGGCGCCGGCCTTCAGGGTCTTCTCGATGCCCGCGACGTAGATCGCCGCGCCCGCATTCAGCGCGGCGATGCTGCGCGCCGGACCCGGCTGGTCGTCGAGCACCGCGAGGATCATCGCCTTCGACTCCTCGACGGTATGCACCTCGATCGCCCGCCGGTCGTAGAGCTCGAAGCCCAGGTCGGAAGGATGCAGCCGGTACTCGTTGACCTCCCCTCCCACAAGCTCGCCCACGAGCGTTTCCCCGGAGATGGAGATCTCGTCGAGACCGTCCAGGCCGTACACCGTCATCACGTGCTCGGAGCCGAGCCGCTGCAGCACGCGCACCTGGAGGCCGACGAGGTCCGGATGGAAGACGCCCATCAGCTGGTTCTTCGCGCCGGCGGGGTTGGTAAGCGGGCCGAGGATGTTGAAGAGGGTGCGCACGCCGAGCTCCTTGCGCACCGGCGCGGCGTGCTTCATGGCCGAATGGTGCGCGGGGGCGAACATGAAGCCCAGGCCGAGCTCGTTGATCGCCGTTGCGGTCTGCGCCGGCGCGAGTGCGATGTTCGCGCCGAGCGCTTCCAGCACTTCGGCGCTACCCGAGGAGGACGACACGGAGCGTCCCATGTGCTTGGCGACCTTCGCGCCCGCCGCCGCCGCGATGAACGCCGCGCAGGTCGACACGTTGAAGGTATGCGCCCCGTCGCCGCCGGTGCCGCAGGTATCGACGAGGTGGCGGTCGTCCTTTACTTCCACCGGCGTCGCCAGCTCGCGCATCACCTGGGCGGCGGCCGCGATCTCGCCGATGGTCTCCTTTTTCACCCGCAGCCCCATGATGAAGCCCGCGATCTGCGCCGGGGTCAGCTCGCCGCGCATGATCTGGCGCATGATGTGCAGCATCTCGTCGTGGAACACTTCGCGATGCTCGACGGTGCGCTGGATCGCCTCCGCGATGGTGATCTGCTTCATGGACGTCTCCCTGTGCCTTGCAGGAAATTCTGCAGCATTTTGTGGCCGTGCTCCGTGAGCATCGCTTCCGGGTGGAACTGCACGCCCTCCACCGGCAGGCTGCGATGGCGCAGCCCCATGATCTCGCCGTCCTCGGCCTGCGCCGTGACTTCCAGGCAGGCCGGGAGCGACTCGCGCTCGACGACGAGCGAGTGATAGCGAGTGGCGACGAACGCGTCGGGTAGCTCGCTGAAGACGCCCTTGCGGTCGTGCCGGATGCGCGAGACCTTGCCGTGCATGACCTGCTTCGCGCGCACCACCTTGCCGCCGAAGGCCTGGCCGATCGCCTGGTGGCCGAGGCAGACGCCGAGGATCGGCGCCTTCCCGGCCAGGCGCTGCAGCACGGGCAGCGTGACGCCGGCCTCGTTCGGCGTGCAAGGCCCCGGGGACAGCACGATATGCGAGGGCCGCATCGCTTCCAGCTTCTCGATCGAAATTTCGTCGTTCCGGAAAACCGCCACCTCCGCGCCGAGCTCGCCCAGGTACTGCACCAGGTTGTAGGTGAAGGAGTCGTAGTTGTCGATCATCAGGATCATGCGGCCTCCCCGGGGTCTTCGAGGTCCGCCACTTCCGCGGCGGTCAGCAGGGCGCGCGCCTTGTGCTGCGTCTCGCGCCATTCGGCGAGCGGGTCGGAATCGGCGACGACGCCCGCCGCCGCCTGCACGTGCAGCTTGCGGTCCTTGAGCACCGCGGTGCGGATGGCGATCGCCACGTCCATGTCGCCGTTGAAGCCGAGATAGCCGACCGCGCCGCTGTAGACGCCGCGCTTCACCGGCTCGAGCTCGTCGATGATCTGCATGGCGCGCACCTTGGGCGCGCCGGTGACCGTGCCCGCCGGAAAGCTCGCGCGCAGCACATCGAGCGCGTCGAGCTTCGGCGCGAGCCGGCCCTCGACGTTCGACACGATGTGCATGACGTGGGAATAGCGCTCGACCACCATTTTCTCGGTGACCTTCACGCTGCCCGTCGCCGCGATCCGGCCGACGTCGTTGCGGCCGAGATCGATGAGCATCACGTGCTCTGCGCGCTCCTTCGGATCGGCGAGCAGCTCCTCGGCGGTCGCGGCGTCCTCCGCCGGAGTGCGCCCGCGCGGGCGCGTCCCGGCGATCGGTCGCAGCGTCACCGTGTCGCCCGCGAGGCGCACGAGGATCTCCGGGGAAGCACCCACCACGTGGTGGTCGTCGAAGTCGAAGTAGTACATGTAAGGCGACGGATTGACGCCGCGCAAGGCGCGGTAAAGAGCGAGCGGCGGCGCGCCGAACGGCCGGGTCGTGCGCTGCGAGATCTGCACCTGCATGCAGTCGCCGGCGAAGATGTACTCCTTCGAGCGGCGCACCGCCTCGACGAATTTTTCCTCGGTGAAGGTGCACTGCAGCTCGGCTTTTCTCGCCGCGCCCGCTTCCTTCTTCAGCACCATGTCCTGGGGAAGCGGCACGACCAGCCGCGCGCGCAGGCGGCCCAGCCGCTCCTCGGCCGCGCGCAGCGCTCCGGGCTGGCTCGGATCGGCGTAGACCACCAGGTAGAGCTTGCCGAGGACATTGTCGACCACGGCCAGCTCGTCGGACACCAGCAGCAGCATGTCGGGCGTGCCGATGGCATCCGGCTTATCGCCCTTCAAGGCGCTCTTCTCGACGTGGCGCACGGTCTCGTAGCCGAAGTAGCCGACCAACCCGCCGCCGAAGCGGATTTTTTCGGGCAGCGGCGCGACGCGCTGGCGCTTCAGCCAGTTGCGTGCGTATTCGAAGGGGTCCGCGTCCTCGAGCTGCTCCAGGCACGTGTCCGTGCGCCCTTCGCGCCGCAACCGCCGCAGCGTCCGGCCGCGCGCCTCGATGCGCTCGGCGCAGGCAAGGCCGATGAAGGAGTAGCGCCCGAAGCGCTCGCCGCCGACCACGGACTCGAGCA
>CAYOVM010000075.1:12356-14298 GCA_964407355.1 uncultured Enterobacteriaceae bacterium | reverse complement strand
AGGATTCGCTCGGCAAGCAGGTGCCGTTTCCGTCGCGCCTCGGCAGGCCGGTCGAGTTCGCCCAGATGGTCAAGGCGATCGTCGAGATCGAGATGCTGAACGCCGAGACGATCCGGCTGGACGGGGCCATCCGCATGGCGCCGAAGTGAAACCCCCCGCTCGGAAACCCCCCGCTCGTAAACTCGCGACCCCCTTGTCAGGGGGTCAGAGGGCCGAAGGGGGCAAGGGGATTTCCTTGAATTGCTGTTTGTAGAGCTTTGAGCGCTCCACATAGCCGGATGCGATCTTCAGCAGGTAATCCCGATCTTCCTGCCTGAGCTCGCGGATCACCTTGCCCGGGGAGCCGAGCACGAGCACGCCGTCCGGAATCTCCTTGCCTTCGGGGATCAGCGTGTTGGCGCCGACCAGCGTGCCGCGCCCGATCTTCGCGCCGTTCATGACGACGCTGTTGATGCCGATAAGCGAGCCTTCGCCGACGGTGCAGCCGTGCAGCATCACCTTGTGGCCGATGCTCACGTGACGCGCGAGGGTGAGGGGATAGCCCGGATCGACATGCAGCACCGATCCGTCCTGGATATTGCAGCCTTCGCCGACGTGGACGCGGTCGTTCTCCGCGCGGATCACTACCTTGAACCAGACGTTCGCGTCGTTCTCGAGCGTGATGTCGCCGACCAGCGTGGCGTCGTGCGCGATGTAGTGGTGCGAGCCGATGAGCCGCGGCCGGCGCTCGCCGATGGAATAGAGCGGCATGGCCTTATATTAATGCAGTGAAAGTCATCGTACTCGGAGCGGGCGTCATCGGCGTCGCGAGCGCGTGGTATCTCGCCGAAGCGGGCCATGAGGTCACCGTCGTGGATCGGCGCGCGGAGCCGGGCATGGAGACCTCGTTCGCCAACGGCGGGCAGATCTCCGCCGGCCACGCCGAGCCCTGGGCGCATCCGGGCCTGATTCCCAGGATCCTGCGCTGGCTGGGCCGCGAGGACGCGCCGCTGCTCTTTCGGCCGCGCGCCGACTGGGCGCAATGGAAATGGGGCCTCGGATTCCTGCGCGAATGCCTGCCCGGCCGGTTCGAGCGAAACACGCGCGCGCTCGCCGGTCTTGCCGCCTACAGCCGGGAGCGCCTGCGCGCGCTGAGAGCCGGCACGGGCCTGCGCTACGACGCCCTCGCGCGCGGCATCCTGCACTTTTGCACGGACGAGCGCGACTTCGAGGCGCTCGCGCGCCACGCCGAGGCGATGCGTGCGCTCGGCATCCGGCGTGAGGCAAAGTCCGCGGCCGAATGCCTGGGAATCGAGCCGGCGCTGTACGGCGCGGGTGTGGTGGGCGGCGTGTTCACGCCCGAAGACGAGTCCGGAGACGCCCATGCCTTTACCCAGGCGCTGGCGCAGCTTTGCGCGCAGAAGGGCGTGCGCTTCGAAACCGGACAGCTCGTCCGGGCCATCCATGCCTCGGGCGATCGCGTCGAAAAAATCGCGCTCGACGATCGAGCGCTGAGCGCAGATGCGTACGTCGTGGCGCTGGGAAGCTACAGCCCGTTGCTGCTGAGGCCGCTCGGCATCCGCATTCCCGTCTATCCGCTCAAGGGTTACTCGATCACGCTTTCGCTCGGCTCGGCCGAGGGCGAGGCGGCCCCCACGGTAAGCCTTACCGACGAAGCCCACAAGATCGTCATATCGCGCCTTGGCAACCGCTTGCGCGCGGCGGGCACCGCCGAGCTGACCGGCTACGACACCACGGTGAACGAAGTGCGCTGCGACGCGATCGTGCGGCGCCTGCGCCGTCTTTTCCCGCGCCTTGCGGGGATCGAGCCCTCGCATCGCTGGGCCGGCCTGCGGCCCGCAACGCCGAACAACGTGCCGCTGATCGGGCGCACGAAGCTGCGCAACCTGTATCTCAACACCGGCCACGGCACGCTCGGCTGGACGCTCGCCTGCGGCTCCGG
>CAYOVM010000075.1:0-12256 GCA_964407355.1 uncultured Enterobacteriaceae bacterium | reverse complement strand
TGAAAAAGAGCGAATCGCAATTCCTCGATATTCGAGGTCTCAGGTATCACGTGCGGCGCTGGCCGAGCCCGGGCGCGCCGAAGATGGTGCTCCTGCACGGCTGGATGGACGTTTCCGCTTCGTTCCAGTTTCTCGTCGATGCGCTGCGCGCCGACTGGGACGTGTATGCGCCCGACTGGCGCGGCTACGGCCTGACGCAGTGGGGCAAGTCGGACTGCTACTGGTTTCCCGACTACCTCGCCGATCTCGATTTCCTCCTCGAGCATGTCGAGAAGGAAAAGCCGGTGAACCTCGTCGGGCACAGCCTGGGCGGCAACGTCGGCGCGCTGTATGCCGGCATCCGGCCCGCTCGCGTCGCGAAATTCGCCAACCTGGAGGGCTTCGGCCTGCCGGCGTCGCGTCCCGATCAGGCGCCCAAGCGCTACGGGCAGTGGCTGGACGAGCTCCACGAGCCGCCGCGCCTGCGTCCTTATGCGGACTTCCTCGAGCTCGCGAGAAAACTGCAAGCCAACAATCCCAGGCTGACCGACGAGCGCGCGCGCTTTCTCGCGGAGCACTGGGGCAAGGAGGAAGGCGGCCAGGTCCTCCTGCGCGGCGACCCCGCGCACAAGATCGTCAATCCGCTGCTTTACCGCTACGAGGAGGTGCGCGCCTGCTGGCAGCAGGTCAGCGCGCCGGTGCTCTGGGTCGACGCCGCGGACTCGGACACGCTGAAACGCATGCGGATGGACGCCGCGCAGCAGGCCGAGCGGCGCGCCGCGTTCCGCCACCTGCGCCATGTCACGGTAGAGGAGGCGGGGCACATGCTGCATCATGACCAGCCCGAGAAGGTCGCCTCGCTCCTCGAAGAGTTTTTTCTCGGCTCCTAGCCCATGGCGCAGTACTTCGCGATCCATCCCACCCACCCGCAGCGGCGGCTGATCCGCCGCGCGGCGGACATCGTGCGCGGCGGCGGGCTCATCGCCTATCCGACCGACTCCTGTTATGCGCTGGGCTGCCACCTGGACGACGCCGAAGCGCTCGAGCGGCTGCGCCGGCTGCGCGGCATCGACGCCAAGCACCATCTCACCCTCATGTGCCGCGATCTTTCCGAGATCGCCGCTTACGCGATCGTCGACGACGCGCGCTTCCGGCTGCTCAAGGCCGCGCTGCACGGCGGCAGCTACACCTTCATCCTCAAGGCGCGGCGCCAGGTTCCGCGGCGCGTCACCCATGCGCGGCGCAAGACGATCGGCGTGCGAGTGGCGGGCCATGCGGTGGCGCACGATCTGCTCGTCGAGCTGAACGAGCCGATCATCTCCGCCACGCTGTCGCTGCCGGGCGAGCCGGGGCCGCTCTCGGATGCGCAGGAGATCCGCGAGAAGCTCGAGCACCGGATCGACCTCGTGATCGACGCGGGCTCCTGCGGCACCGAGCCGAGCACGGTGATCGATCTCACCGAAGACCCGCCGGTCGTCTCGCGCGTGGGCAAAGGCTCGCTCGAGCCGTTCGCCGTGGAGCGCGTCTGATAAAATCGGCCGTCAAAAGACGGGCGTAAAAAAAAGATGGAAATCAGCAGCTTGCTACAGACGATCGCCATCTATGCCCTCCCGGTGCTGTTCGCGATCACGCTGCACGAGGCGGCGCACGGCTACGTCGCCCGGTATTTCGGCGACCTGACGGCGCACGCGCAGGGCCGCATCAGCCTCAACCCGGTCCGCCACATCGATCTTGTCGGCACGATCATCGTGCCGATCGTGATCCTCGTGACCTCCAAGCTGCTCGGCAGCAGCGGCCTGCTGTTCGGCTGGGCGAAGCCGGTCCCGGTCAACTACTCGGCTCTGAGGCACCCGAAGCAGAACATGCTGTGGGTCGCGGCGGCGGGTCCCCTGTCCAACCTCCTGATGGCGCTGGGCTGGGCGCTGCTCTTCAAGGCCGCCGAGGTGCTGCCGCCGAGCGACTACACCCGGCCGCTGCAGCTCATGGGCTTTGCCGGCATGGAAGTCAACATCGTCCTCATGCTGCTCAACCTGCTGCCGATCCTGCCGCTCGACGGCGGCCGGATCCTCGCGAGCCTGCTGCCGGGCCGGATGGCCTGGCAATACGCGAAGCTCGAGCCGTGGGGCTTCCCGATTCTGCTCGTGCTTCTTTTCACCAGCCTGCTCGGCGTCATTCTCGATCCGATGGTGAGAATGTCGTTCGGTGTCATCGAAGCGGTGTTCCGCATCTGACAATGTACGAAACACGAGTCCTCTCCGGGATGCGGCCCACCGGCAGCCTGCACCTGGGCCACTATCACGGCGTGCTGAAGAACTGGATCCGCCTGCAGGCGGAATACCCCTGCCTCTTCTTCGTCGCGGACTGGCATGCGCTGACCACGGAGTACGCGGCGCCGGGCGACATCGCGGCCCACGGCTGGGACATGGTGATCGACTGGCTCGCGGCGGGCGTCGATCCGAACCAGGCCATCCTCTTCATCCAGTCGCAGGTACCCCAGCACTCCGAGCTGCATCTCCTGCTTTCGATGATGGCGCCGCTGGGCTGGCTCGAGCGCGTGCCGACCTACAAAGACCAGCAGGAGAAGCTCGCCGACAAGGACCTCTCGACCTACGGCTTCCTCGGCTACCCGCTGCTGCAGTCGGCCGACATCCTCATCTATCGCGCGAAGTACGTGCCGGTGGGCGAGGACCAGGTGCCGCACGTCGAGTTCACCCGCGAGGTGGCGCGGCGCTTCAATCACCTCTACGGGCGCGAGCCGGGGTTCGAGGAGAAGGCGAAGGCCGCGGTGAAGAAGATGGGCAGCAAGAAGGCGCGCCTGCTGAACGAGCTGCGCACCAGGTTCCTGGAGCACGGCGAGGCGGAGGCGCTGGCGCGGGCGCAGGCGCTGCTCGACGAGCAGCAGAACCTCGCGCGCGTCGATCGCGAGCGCCTCTACGGCTGGCTCGAGGGCGGCGGCAAGAAGATCCTGGTCGAGCCCGAAGCGCTGCTCACCGCGGCTTCGCGGATGCCGGGACTCGACGGCCAGAAGATGTCGAAGTCCTACGGCAACACCATCTCGCTGCGCGAGGAGCCCGACGCGGTCGCGAAGAAGATCCGCACCATGCCGACCGACCCGGCGCGCGTGAAGCGGACCGATCCCGGCGACCCGGAGAAATGCCCGGTGTGGTCGCTGCACCTCGTCTATTCGGACGAGGAGCGCAAGAACTGGGTGCAGAAGGGCTGCACCACCGCCGGCATCGGCTGCCTGGAGTGCAAGCAGCCGGTGATCGAGGCGATCAACAAGGAGCTCGCGCCGATGCGCGAGCGCGCCCAGACCTACCTCGACGATCCGACGCTCGCGAAGAACATCGTCGCCGACGGCTGCGAGAAAGCGAAGCGGCTCGCCGAGGAGACGATGCGCGAGGTGCGCGAGTCGATGGGCCTCTCCTATGCATAGGGAACCGCAATGACCGAAGCAGTCGTGGAATCCGTCGCCCGCGTGGCAAAGCTCTATGGCGAGCCGGTGATCGAGCTGCCGCACGACCTGTACATCCCGCCGGACGCGCTCGAGATCATCCTCGAGGCCTTCGAAGGGCCGCTCGATCTCCTCCTGTACCTGATCCGCAAGGAGAACCTGGACATCCTCGACATCCCGATGGCGCCGCTCACGCGCCAGTACCTGGAATACGTCGAGATCATGCGCACCCGGAACCTGGAGCTGGCGGCCGAGTACCTGGTGATGGCGGCGATGCTGATGGCGATCAAGTCGCGCCTGCTGCTGCCGCGCCCGCCTTCGGCCGAGGCGCACGAGGAGGATCCGCGCGCCGAGCTGGTCCGCCGGCTGCTCCAGTACGAGCAGATGAAGAAGGCGGCGCAGGCGCTCGACGAGCTGCCGCAGGTCGGCCGCGACGTCATCGCCATCTCGGTGTGGATCGAGAAGACCGTGGCCGAGCGCCTGCCGCAGGTCGACGCGCAGGACCTCGCGGAAGCCTGGCGCGGGCTGCTGCATCGCGCCCGCATGTCGAAGCACCACCGCATCTCGCGCGAGGAGCTCTCGGTGCGCGAGCACATGAGCGGCATCCTGCGCGCGCTGCGCGAGCGGCGCGTGCTCGAATTCGGCGAGCTGTTCGCGCCGGAGCGCGGCGTCCCGGTCCTGGTGGTGACGTTCCTCGCGCTGCTCGAGCTCGCGCGCGAGCTGCTGATCGAGATCACGCAATCCGAATGTTTCGCGCCGATTTACGTAAAATTAGGCCATGCACAATCCTGACGAGGCGAAGCGGATCCTCGAGGCGGCGCTGCTCGCGTCGCAGGAGCCGCTCCAGGTCCAGGAGCTGAAACGGCTTTTCGACCAGGAGCTGAACGTCGAGACGCTGCGCAAGCTGCTCGACGAGCTGCGCGAGGAGTGGACCGGCCGCTCGGTGGAGCTGGTGAACCTCGCGAGCGGCTGGCGCTTCCAGACCCGGGCCGAGTTCGGCCCCTACCTCGAGCGGCTGCTCCCCGAGAAGGCGCCGCGCTATTCTCGCGCGGTCATGGAGACCCTCGCGATCATCGCGTACCGGCAGCCGGTCACGCGGGGCGACATCGAAGACATCCGTGGCGTGGCGGTCTCGACGCAGATCATCCAGGCCCTGGAAAACCGCGGCTGGATCGACGCCGTCGGCCAGCGCGAGACGCCGGGCCGGCCGTCGCTTTATGCGACCACCCGGCAGTTCCTGGACGACCTGGGCCTGCGCTCGCTGCAGGAGCTGCCGCCGCTGGAAGAAATCGCCCAGACGCTCCAGATCGAACCCGCTCCAGCGGCGCAACCTCCTGCCGCCGAAGCGGAAATCCGCCACGAAGCCGCCGAAGAACCTGCCGAAGAACCCCGTACAGGAACCGGCGGCTGATCCGCGCGGGGAGAGGCTGCAGAAGCTTCTAGCCGCCACGGGTCTTGGGTCGCGGCGTGAAATCGAGTCCTGGATCGAGGCCGGGCGGGTCACGGTCGACGGGCGCATCGCCAAGCTCGGCGAGCGGGCCGGCCCCGATCAGGAGATCGCCGTCGACGGGAAAGTCGTAAGCTTTTCAAAGGCAAGCCGCCCTCGCGTGCTGCTGTATCACAAGCCCGTGGGCGAGCTGGTCACGCGCAGCGATCCCGCCGGCCGGCCGACGGTTTTCTCGCGCCTGCCCCCGGGGCGATGGGTCGCGGTGGGCCGGCTGGACATCAATTCCGCCGGCCTGCTGCTCTTCACGGACTCAGGCGAGCTCGCCAACCGGTTGATGCACCCAAGATACGAGGTCGAACGCGAGTACGAGGCTCGGGTGCAGGGGCGTCTCGCCCCGAATGTTCTTGAAAAACTGCGCACTGGCATCCAACTCGAGGATGGGCTGGCGTCCTTCTCGTCGATCGTGCCGGCGCGGGAAAAGGAAGGGACTGGAGCCAACCATTGGTACCGCGTGTCTCTTCACGAGGGACGCAACCGCGAGGTGCGGCGGCTCTTCGAGGCCGCCGGCGCGCGGGTCAATCGCCTTACGCGCGTACGCTACGGTCCGGTCGAATTGCCGCGCGATCTGCTCCCCGGAAGCTGGCTGGAGCTCGATTCCGGGCGCGTCCAAGGGTTGTTAGCGATCGAAAAAGAGGTTAAACTTCAAAAGCTTTAGTAGGCAAAAGACGCAAAAAGACGCAGATGGGCTTCGGCCCATTTTTTGTTTCTGGAGCCTGAAAGTGACGAGCGTAGAAACGAAAGTGGAGCCGGCGGTGACCGGCATGGGGTACGAGCTGGTCGATGTCCAGTCGTCGAACGGCGGGCGGATGCTGCGCGTGTTCATCGACAAGCCGGGCGGCATCACGGTGGACGATTGCGCGGCCGTGAGCCGGCAACTTACCCACGTGCTTCCGGTCGAGGGCGTGGATTTCGAGCGGCTGGAGGTGTCCTCGCCGGGCCTGGACCGGCCGCTGCGCAAGGCGCGCGATTTCGCTCGCTTCGCGGGGCGGAAAGCGGAAGTGCGGATGCGCACGCCGGACGCGACGGGGCGGCGCAAGTTCGTCGGCGTGCTGAAGGGCGCCGCGGACGGGCAGGTGATGATGGAAGCCGACGCGGCGGACGGCGGCAAAGAGAAACAGCAGGTGGCGCTGGCGCTCGACGATATCGACCGGGCGAAGCTGATACCGGCGCTGTAGGCACGCAGAAAACGGTGCGGTAAACCGAATGTGAGGGAATCTTGGCGACGAAAGCAGCAGCGAAGAACGTAGAGGCGAAGGCGGCCGCGGCGGCAGCGGGCATCGCGGCCGGCAATCGCGAGCTGATCATGCTCGTGGATGTGCTCGCGCGCGAGAAGAACGTGCCGCGCGACATCGTCTTCGGCGCTCTGGAGATGGCGCTCGCCTCGGCGACGAAGAAAAAGTATTCCGACGACATCGACGTGCGCGTGTCGGTGGACAAGAACACCGGCAACTACGAGTCGTTCCGCCGCTGGAAGGTGGTCACGGACGACAACACGGAGACGCCGATCTCCCAGGGCATCAGCCTGGAGGACGCGCAGAAGGTCAAGCCGGACATCAAGATCGACGAGTACATCGAGGAGCCGCTCGAGGCGATCGAGTTCGGCCGCATCGGCGCGCAGACCGCGAAGCAGGTCATCCTGCAGCGCATCCGGGACGCCGAGCGCGAGCAGATCCTGAACGACTTTCTCGCGCGCGACGACCAGCTCGTCACCGGCACGGTGAAGCGCATGGAGCGGGGCAGCGCGATCATCGAGTCGGGCCGGCTGGAAGCGCTGCTGCCGCGCGAGCACATGATCCCGAAGGAGAACCTGCGCGTGGGCGACCGCGTGCGCGCCTGGGTGGCGAAGATCGACCGCCAGGCGCGCGGCCCGCAGCTCATCCTGTCGCGCACCGCGCCTGAATTCATCATGAAGCTGTTCGAGCTCGAGGTGCCGGAGATCGAGGAAGGCCTGCTCGAGATCAAGTCGGCGGCGCGCGACCCGGGGATCCGGGCGAAGATCGCCGTGTTCACCAACGACAAGCGGATCGACCCGATCGGCACCTGCGTCGGAATGCGCGGCTCGCGCGTGCAGGCCGTGACCCAGGAGCTCGCCGGGGAGCGCGTGGACATCGTGCTGTGGTCGGCGGACCCGGCGCAATTCGTGATCGGCGCGCTCGCGCCGGCTGAAGTCTCGTCGATCGTGGTCGACGAGGAGAAGCACGCCATGGACGTCGTCGTCGACGAGGAGAACCTCGCCGTCGCGATCGGCCGCAGCGGCCAGAACGTGCGCCTCGCCTCCGAGCTCACCGGCTGGCAGATCAACCTCATGACCGAGGAAGAGTCGACCAAGAAGCAGCAGGAGGAGAGCGGGCGCATCAAGCAGGATTTCATGGCGCGCCTGGACGTCGACGAGGACGTGGCCAACATCCTGATCGAGGAAGGCTTCTCGACGCTGGAGGAAGTGGCCTACGTGCCGATCAACGAGCTGAACGAGATCGAGGCCTTCGACGAGGACACCGTCAACGAGCTGCGCAACCGCGCGCGCAACGCGCTGCTGGTCGCGGCGATCGCGAACGAGGAGAAGATGGAAGGCGTCGACCCCGAGCTGCTGAAGCTCGAGGGCATGGACCCCGAGCTCGCCGGCAAGCTCGCCGGCGGCGGCGTCAAGACTCGCGACGAGCTCGCGGATCTCGCGGTCGACGAGCTCTCGGAAATGACCGGCCTGGAAGAAGAAAAGGCCAAGAAGCTGATCATGGCGGCGCGCGCGCACTGGTTCGACGCCGCCGCGGGCAACGAGGCCGCGAAGCCGGCCACGAAGCGGGAGTCCGCCTAACATGGCCCAGACGAGCGTAGCCCAGTTCGCGAGCGAGCTGAAAGTACCGCCCTCGGTGCTGCTCGAGCAGCTGCGCGCGGCGGGCGTGGACAAGAAGATGCCCGAGGATTCGCTCAGCGAATCGGACAAGTCGCGGCTGCTGGAGCACCTGCGCAAGGCGCACGGCTCGACCGACGCGAAGAACAAGATCACCCTGACCCGCAAGCAGACGAGCGAGATCAAGAAGACCGACGCGACCGGCAAGTACCGCACGGTGCAGGTCGAGGTGCGCAAGAAGCGCGTCTTCGTAAAGCGCGATCCGAACGAGGTGACGGCCGCGGCGGTCGCCGCCGAGGCGCCCGCGCCCGCGGCCGCGGCGCCCGCGCCCGCTCCCGCGCCGGCCCCCGCACCGGTGGCCGCGCCCGTAGCGCATGGCATCGATTCGAAGCAGCGCGAAATCCGCCAGGAGGAGACGCGGCGCGAGCAGCAGCTCGCCGAGCTCCAGGCGGCCGAGCTGCGCGAAAAACAGGAACGGGAGCGCAAGGAAGCCGAGCAGCGGCAGGCCGAGCAGCAGAAGGCCGCGCAGGCCGCAGGCCGGGCCGCCGCTCCGGCGGGCGCGACCACCCTGCACGCGCCGAAGACGGGCGTCGAGACGCGCGGCGACAAGAAGCCGAAGAAGGTCAAGACCACCACCGTCCTGCGCGACGATTCCGTGCGCCGGCGCCAGATCAAGACACGCGGCGACGCCGGCGGCGGCGTGGGCGGCTGGCATGCGCGCGGCGGCACGCGGCACCGGGGATCCTCCGGCTCGGAGCAGATGGCCGCGGCGCAGCCCGCCGAGCAGCTGGTCCGCGAGATCGCCGTACCCGAGACTATTTCCGTGGGTGAGCTCGCCCACCGCATGTCGGTGAAGGCCGCCGAGCTCATCAAGGTCCTGATGAAGCTCGGCACGATGGCGACGATCAACCAGGTCCTCGACCAGGAGACCGCGATGATCGTGGTCGAGGAGATGGGCCACAAGGCGAAGCCGGCGAAGCTCGACGATCCGGAGTCCTATCTCAGCGAATCGGGCGATCAGCAGCCGGTCGCCGTCGAGCACACCACGCGACCGCCGGTCGTCACCGTGATGGGCCACGTCGATCACGGCAAGACCTCGCTGCTCGACTACATCCGCACCACGAAGGTGGCGGCGGGAGAGGCGGGCGGCATTACGCAGCACATCGGCGCCTATCACGTCGAAACTCCGCGCGGGGTCATCACCTTCCTCGACACGCCGGGCCACGAGGCGTTCACGGCCATGCGCGCGCGCGGCGCCAAGGTGACGGACATCGTCGTGCTGGTGGTCGCCGCCGACGACGGCGTCATGCCGCAGACCATCGAGGCGATCAACCATGCGAAAGCGGCCGAGGTGCCGCTGGTCGTCGCCATCAACAAGATCGACAAGCACGAGGCGAACGCGGACAAGGTCAAGCAGGAGCTGCTCGCCCACGGGGTCGTGCCCGAAGAGTACGGCGGCGACTCGCCGATCGTGCCCGTCTCCGCGAAGACCGGGCAGGGCGTCGACGCGCTGCTGGAGCAGCTTCTCCTCCAGGCCGAGATCCTCGAGCTCAAGGCGCCGACCGACGGTCCCGCCAAGGGCGTGGTGATCGAGGCTCGCCTCGACAAGGGAAAAGGTCCCGTCGCCACGATCCTGGTGACCTCCGGCAGGCTCAACCGCGGCGACATCGTGCTTGCCGGCGCGGTGCAGGGCCGGGTCCGCGCCATGCTCGACGAAAGCGGCAAGCCCGTTCAGGCGGCCGGGCCCTCCATTCCGGTCGAGGTGCAGGGGCTTTCCGAAGTGCCGGGCGCGGGCGAGGACGTGATGGTCCTCTCCGACGAGCGCAAGGCGCGCGAGATCGCGCTTTTCCGCCAGGGCAAGTTCCGCGACGTGAAGCTCGCCAAGCAGCGGGCCGCGAAGCTCGAGAACATGTTCGAGGGCGTGGGCGAAGGCGGCAAGAAGGTGCTCACGCTGGTGATCAAGGCCGACGTGCAGGGCTCGCAGGAAGCGCTGATCCACGCGCTGACGCAGCTCGGCACGGACGAGGTCCGGGTGAGCGTGGTGCACGCCGGCGTCGGCGGCATCACGGAATCCGACGTCAACCTGGCGATGGCCTCCCGCGCCGTGATCATCGGCTTCAATACGCGCGCCGACGGCGCCGCGCGCAAGCTCGCGGAGTCCGCCGGCATCCAGGTGCGCTACTACAACATCATTTACGAGGCGGTCGACGAGATCAAGGCGGCCCTCTCCGGCATGCTGACGCCGGAGCGCAAGGAGTCGGTGCTCGGCATGGTCGAGGTGCGCCAGGTGTTCCGCATCTCCAAGATCGGCACGGTCGCGGGCTGCTATGTGCTCGAAGGCGTGGTGAAGCGCAGCGCCCAGGTACGCGTGTTGCGCGATAACGTGGTGATCCACACCGGGGACATAGACTCGCTGAAGCGCTTCAAGGACGACGTGCGCGAGGTGAAGGCGGGCTTCGAGTGCGGCATGTCGCTGAAGAACTTCACCGACCTCAAGGAAAAGGACCAGCTCGAGGTCTTCGAAACCGTCGAGGTCGCGCGGTCTCTCTAAAAAAGCATTCGTGAAACGCTCCAGCGGGCGCCCGCAGAAACTCGGCGATCAGTTCCAGCGGGAGCTCTCGGACCTGCTGCAGCACGAGGTGCGCGATCCGCGCGTCGGCATGGTGACGATCACGTCGGTCGACGTTTCGCCCGATCTCTCGCACGCGAAGATCTTCTTCACGATCCTCGAGAAGGAAAAGCTGGCGGAAACCAGCGCCGGCCTGAAGCGCTCGGCGGGCTTCCTGCGCTCGCAGCTCGCGAAGCGCATCAAGCTCTACACCACGCCGGAGCTGCGCTTCGTCTACGACGAGTCGGTGGAGCGGGGCGACCGGCTTTCGCGCCTGATCGACAGCGCGCTGAAGAAGCCGTGACGATCCACGGCGCCCTGCTGCTCGACAAGCCGCTCGGCATCAGCTCCAACCGGGCGCTGCAGGAGGTGAAGAAGATCTTCAAGGTCCGTAAAGCGGGGCATGCGGGCACCCTGGACCCGCTCGCCTCGGGATTGCTGCTCGTGCTGTTCGGGGAGGCGACGAAGTTCGCCGGCCCCCTGCTCGACGCGGACAAGGAGTACGTCACCACGGTCAAGCTCGGCGAGAAGACCGCCACCGGCGACGCCGAGGGCGAAGTCATCGAACGCTCGGCGTTCCAGGTCGAGGAGGCCGCGATCGCGGCGGTCCTGAAGAAATTCGAAGGCAGCATCGAGCAGGTGCCCCCCATGTATTCGGCGCTCAAGCGTGACGGCGTGCCGCTCTACGAGCTCGCGCGCCGGGGCGAGACCGTCGAGCGCGACGCGCGGCGGGTCCGCATTTCGGTGGTGGAGAAGATCCGCTTCCAGCCGCCGCTGCTGGAGCTGCGTATCCGCTGCAGCAAAGGCACCTATATCCGCACGCTCGCCGAGGATATCGCGGCGGCGCTCGGGACCGTCGGCCACGTCACGGTCCTGCGGCGCACCGCGTCGGGCGGGTTCCAGGTGAGCGACGCGGTCGGCCTCGAGGCGTTGCAGGCAATGGAGGAAACGGAGCGCCGCAGCCGCCTCCTGCCGCTCACGGCCCTGCTCGCGGACCTGCCGCGGGCGGAGCTGGACGCGGCGGCGGAGACCCGCTTTCGCAACGGCCAGGCCCTCGCCTTCGATGGCGTGCAGGGCCTCTGCGGCGTCTATGGCAGGGGCGGCGTCGTCGGGCTAGGCAGGGCGGAGGCGGGGCAGCTCCATCCGGTGCGCTTGACCGCCACGCAAGGCGCTGAATAACATCGAAAACCTTGTTATCGGGGCGGTCCTTGGCTAAAATCGCCGGCTCACTAGAGACGAAACAGCGGAGAGGCAGAGAATGGTAATGCAGGTCGCGCAGAAGGCGCAGGTCGTGAAGACCTATCAGCGCTCGAGCAAGGACACCGGGTCGACCGAAGTCCAGGTGGCGCTCCTCACCGAGCGCATCAACGGTCTGACCGATCATTTCAAGTCGCACGTCAAGGATTTCCACTCGCGCCGCGGGCTCCTGAAGATGGTGAGCCAGCGCCGCAAGCTGCTCGACTATCTCAAGCTCAAGGACGCGGACAAGTACCGCGGCTTGATCGAAAAGCTGGGCCTGCGGAAATAACTATTCGATGCCGCAGCACTGAACGCTCATCGTTGTCGGTGAGCGTTTTTTGTTTGCGGCGCCTCGGCATGAGGCTTCTATCGCACACAAAGGATCAGCCTTGAACCCCATCAAGAAGACGTTTACGTACGGCAGCCACCAGGTCACCCTCGAAACCGGCGAGATCGCCCGCCAGGCGCACGGCGCCGTGGTCTGCACCATGGACGACACCGTCGTCCTCGCCGCGGTGACGGCCTCCAAGAATGCCAAGCCGGGACAGGATTTCTTCCCGCTCACCGTCGACTACGCCGAGAAGACCTACGCCGCGGGCAAGATCCCCGGCGGCTTCTTCA
>CAYOVM010000074.1:0-14443 GCA_964407355.1 uncultured Enterobacteriaceae bacterium | reverse complement strand
CGCTCTCGGCGGCGAGCTACAAGTCGATGGCGAAGATGAAGCTCATCACGCCGCGGCTCACCAAGCTCCGGGAAATGTACGGCCACGATCGCCAGAAGATGAACCAGGCGATGATGGAGCTCTACAAGACGGAGAAGATCAATCCGCTCGGCGGCTGCTTCCCGATCCTCGTGCAGATCCCGGTCTTCATCGCCCTGTACTGGGTGCTCCTCGCCGCGATCGAGCTTCGCCACGCGCCGTTCATCCTCTGGATCAAGGACCTCGCCGCCCTGGATCCCTACTACGTGCTGCCGATCCTGATGACGATCACGATGGTGCTGCAGACACGGATGAACCCGGTTCCGCCCGATCCGGTGCAGGCGAAGGTGATGCAGTTCATGCCGTTCGTGTTCAGCATCTTTTTCTTCTTCTTCCCGGCCGGGCTGGTGCTCTACTGGCTGGTCAACAACATCCTTTCAATCGCTCAGCAATGGCAGATACAGCGCATGTTCAATCGCGACAAACCTGCCCATGGCAAAAGATGAGATAGCGCGCGACACCATCGCGGCCATCGCAACCCCGCCCGGCCGCGGTGGAATCGGCGTAGTTCGCCTGTCGGGGCCGAACGTCCCCGACATATCCAAGTCGCTTCTCGGCCGGTTGCCGGCGCCTCGGCATGCGAGCGTCGCGACCTTCCGCGATCGGCGCGGCGAGCGCATCGACGAAGGTCTGGCGCTCTATTTCCCGGCCCCGCATTCATATACCGGCGAAGCGATGCTCGAGCTGCAAGGCCATGGCGGGCCGGTGGTGATGCAGACGCTGCTCGCGGCCTGCCTCGAGGCCGGCGCCCGGCTCGGCGAGCCGGGCGAGTTCACGCGGCGCGCGTTCCTCGAAGGCAAGCTCGATCTTGCGCAGGCGGAGGCGGTCGCCGATCTGATCGATGCCGCGAGCCGCGAGGCAGCTCGCTCGGCGCTGCGCTCGCTTTCGGGCGAATTCTCCGCGGCGGTGCATGCGCTGGTCGCACGCCTTACGGAGTTGAGGGTGCTTACCGAAGCGATGCTGGATTTCCCTGAGGAAGACGTGGATTCGCTGCATCGAACCGACGCCGCCAGCCGGCTCGCTGCGGTGCGCGCGGACCTTGCCGGCCTCCTCGCCAAAAGCCGGCAGGGCAGCCTCCTCGCCACCGGAATTCGCGTGGTGCTCGCCGGGCGCCCGAACGTCGGCAAGTCGAGCCTGCTTAATCGGCTGGCGGGGGAGGAGCGGGCCATCGTGACGCCGATAGCGGGCACGACCCGCGATGCGCTGCGAGAACAGGTCGAGATAGGGGGTGTGCCGGTCATCCTGGTCGATACCGCGGGGTTGCGCGCGCCGGGGGACGAGATCGAGCGCCTTGGAATGGAGCGGACTCGCCTCGAGCTTGCAAGCGCCGCGGTGGTGCTCGCCGTGTTCGAGGCGGGCGTGGGCGTGCAACCGCTCGAGGACCTGCCCGCCGGCACCGCGCGCATCGATGTATTCAACAAGCTCGATCTCGTTCCGCGCTTCGTGCCGCCCAAGGGCGCGAACGCTGCGGTCGCGGTTTCCGCGAAAACCGGCGCGGGAATGGAGGCGTTGCGCGATGCGATCCTCGGCGCGGCGGGCTGGTCCTCGACCGGGGAATCGGTTTTCCTCGCCCGCCAGCGCCATCTCGATGCGCTCGAGCGCGCTCAAGCGCATCTGGCCGCGGCGGCGGACGAGAGCGGCCGGTGGGAGTTCTTCGCGGAGGAATTGCGACTCGCCCAGAGCGCCCTTGGCGCGATCACCGGCGAGCTGACGGCGGACGACCTGCTCGGCGAAATCTTCTCCCGCTTTTGTGTCGGAAAGTAGGATCGCTTTTCCGCGCGTGCTACAACCGTTTGTATTACAAAGGCTTTATCTATTCGGACTGTGCCCTCGTTGAGGAGGCGCACGAGTGTAGGTGCTACAATCGCCGCCAGTTAAATTCCCGTCGGCCCGGCCCCCCGCTGGGCCGTTTGCCTTCTGGAGTCATTGATGAACGCTCCCGCAACAGTTCCCGCCGATCAATCGAATGCGCCAGCCTGGGTGCGCAACCGCGCGCTGCGGCAATGGGTTGCCGAGATGGCGCAGCTCGTCAAGCCTGCGCGCATCGTATGGTGCGACGGCTCGGCGGCCGAATACGATCGGCTCAGCGGGGAGCTCGTACGCGGGGGAACCTTCATCAAGTTGAACGAGAAACTCCGGCCCAACTCGTACCTGGCGCGCTCGCATCCCAGCGACGTCGCGCGGATGGAAGATCGCACCTTCATCTGCAGCCCCAAGAAAGAAGATGTCGGCCCGACGAACAACTGGGTCGAGCCCGGCGAGATGCGCAAGAAGCTGAATCATCTGTTCGATGGCTGCATGCGCGGCCGCACGATGTACGTAGTCCCGTTCTCGATGGGGCCGATCGGCTCGCCGATCGCGCAGGTCGGCGTAGAGATCTCCGATTCCGCCTACGTCGTGGTGAACATGAAGTTGATGACGCGCATGGGGCGCGCGGTGGTGGAATGGCTGGGCGAAGACGGGAAATTCGTCCCCTGCATGCATTCGGTCGGCGCGCCGCTGGCGCCGGGGCAGAGAGACGTCGCCTGGCCATGCAACGAAAGCGAAAAATGGATCGTGCATTTCCCCGAGACGCGCGAGATCTGGTCGTTCGGCTCGGGCTACGGCGGGAACGCGCTGCTCGGCAAGAAGTGCCTCGCCCTGCGGATCGCCTCGGTAATGGCGCGCGACGAAGGCTGGCTCGCCGAGCACATGCTGATTCTCGGCATGGAATCGCCCGCGGGAGAAAAGCTCTACATCACGGCGGCTTTCCCATCCGCTTGCGGCAAGACCAATCTCGCCATGCTGATTCCGCCGCCCGCGTTCAAAGGCTGGAAGGTGACGACGGTCGGCGAGGACATCGCCTGGATCAAGCCCGGCCCGGACGGCCGCTTGCGCGCCATCAACCCGGAGTCGGGGCTCTTTGGCGTGGCGCCTGGCACCTCGGAGCAAACCAACCCCAACGCGATGCGGATGCTGCGGGAGAACGTCATTTTCACCAATGTCGCGCTCACCCCGGAGGGCGACGTCTGGTGGGAAGGGATGACCGACCAGCCGCCGGCGCGACTCACGGACTGGCAGGGCAAGGAGTGGACGCCGGAGGAGAGCAAGAAAACCGGGCGCCTGGCAGCGCATCCCAACGCGCGTTTTACCGTGGCGGCGTCCCAGTGCCCATCGATGGACGCGAATTGGGAAGATCCGCAAGGCGTGCCGATCTCCGCGTTCGTGTTCGGCGGGCGCCGGTCCTCGACTGTGCCGCTCATCGTCGAAGCGCCCACTTGGGAAGACGGCGTCTACATGGCGGCAACGCTCGGTTCCGAGACGACGGCGGCGATCACCGGCAAGGTCGGCGTGGTACGCCGCGATCCGATGGCCATGCTCGCTTTCTGCGGATACAACATGGGGGACTACTTCTCGCACTGGCTCAAGATGGGGCGCAGCGTGAAGCATCCGCCCAAGATCTTCCGGGTCAATTGGTTCCGGCGCGATGCTAACGGCAAATTTCTCTGGCCGGGATTCGGCGAGAACGTACGCGTTCTGCAGTGGATCTTCGAGCGTTGCCGCGGACGTGCGCCCGGCGTCGAAACACCGCTCGGCGAGATGCCGCGGTTCGAGGATCTCGATTGGCGCGGCCTGGAGAAGCTTTCCCCCGCGCAGTATGCCGAGCTCGAGCGAATCGACGCGGCGGCCTGGAAAGAAGAGCTCGCCTCCCACGACGAGCTGTTCGGCAAGCTCGGCAAGCGCTTGCCCGCTGCGCTCGAGGCCCGCCGCGGCAGCCTGCACGAAAAGCTCCGCTGAGCCGTCCGCGGCTTAGCGTTCCCGCAGAATAAACCGGGCGCCTATGGCGGCGCCCAGCGCCGTCGCCGCTGCGGCGGCGAACGGCGCGCGCGAGTCGAACAGCTCGAGCAAGCCGCCGCCTGCAGCCAGGCCGAGCCCGACGCCGGCGAGCAGGGCGCTCGTTGACCAGGTGAACGCTTCTGTCGAGTGCTCTGGCCGGGCCGCCTTTGCGATCAGCATGGACTGGATGATGAGCGCGGGGGCCATCACGATGCCTGCAACGACGCACCAGAAGCCGAACGCCCAGGGCTGCCACCGCAGCGCCAGCATCGCCAGGCCCGCGGCCATCAATCCCAACGTGATCGCGAATTGCCGGCGCAGCGGGCGATTCCAGCTACGGCTGCCGTAGGCCAGGCCGCCGAGGGCGCTGCTTATGCTCATCAATCCCAGAAGCACCCCGGCGAGAGCGGGCTCGCCGATCTGGATTGCATAGGCGGTGATTCCGATCTCCATCAACCCGAATGCCCCGGAGTAGCAAAGGATCACACCGATCAATGGAATGAATCCGGGTGCCGCGAGCGGGCCCAGCGCGCCACGCGCGGAGGCCTTGTCGATGCGCCAGGCCTGCATGGCCGGCGACCGAAGGAAAAGCACCGTCCCGACGCAGCCGCAGCCCGCCGCGAAAAGGACGGCGAGCGCGGGCGAAGCGGTCGCCACGAAGAGCGCTACCAATACGGGCCCGACGATAAAAACCGTCTCGATCAGAACCGATTCGAGCGAGTAGGCCGCGGCGAGCGAAGCATCGTCGGCGAGACGTCGCTTGAAATACGTGCGCATGCAGACGGTAATCGGCGGAAAGGTGGCGCCCGCGGAGGCCGCGCACAGCCAGACTAGCCACGTGGGCGTATCGGAAGAGACCGCGCTCACCAGCGCCACAAGGGCCGCCGGAAAGGCACATGCCGAAGCGAGCAGCGTCGTGCGCGGTCCGTAGCGGTCGATGAGGCGGCCCAGCACGGGGGCAATCGCCGCCAAGCCCGCGACATAGCAGCCGCTCGCCGCCCCGCCCGCAGCATAGGACCCCGTCGCGAGCTGAACCAGCAGCAGGATGGCCAGTCCGCAGATGCCGATCGGCAGCCGCCCGAGCACGGAGACGGCAATGATCTGGCGAAATTCGCGCTGCTCGAGCAGAGCAGCGTAGCGCGCGAGGGAAATCACGGAATGCGAAGGCAGGAAGGGGCGCGATTGTCGCACGCGCCCTGTGGATGTTGCGTCGCAGCAAAACCTGCCAAAGGGGCACGTTTCACGTGAAACAAAAACGGCGCTTCTGGCAGCCTAGTTCCACGTGAAACGTTCGCGTATTATTCGCTCCCCTTTATGTTCTTCCCGAGCGAATTCGACGTCATCGTGGTCGGCGGCGGCCATGCCGGCACGGAAGCTGCGCTGGCATCGGCGCGCATGGGATGCCGCACGCTGCTGCTGACTCACAGCATCGAGACACTCGGGCAGATGTCCTGTAATCCATCCATCGGCGGGATCGGCAAAGGCCACCTCGTAAAGGAAATCGACGCCTTGGACGGGGCGATGGCGCTTGCCACCGATGAAGCCGGCATCCAGTTCCGCATACTCAATTCATCCAAAGGCGCCGCAGTCCGCGCCACGCGCGCTCAGGCCGACCGGGTGCTTTACAGACAGGCGATCCGGCGCCGGTTGGAGAACCAGCCCAATCTCACGCTCTTCCAGCAGGCCGTAGATGACATCAGCCTGGAAGGAGACCGCGCAGTCGGAGTCGTGACCCAGATGGGATTGCGCTTCCGCGCCCGCTCGGTCGTCCTCACCACCGGTACTTTCCTTTCGGGCCTCATTCACGTCGGACTTGAGCGGCATTCCGCCGGTCGGGCGGGTGATCCGGCGTCGATTACCCTGGCGAACCGGCTGCGCGAAATGCAGCTGCCGGTCGGACGGCTAAAGACGGGAACACCGCCGCGGCTCGACGCGCGCAGCATCGACTTCTCCGTGATGCAGGAACAACCCGGCGATCGGCCAGAGCCCGTTTTTTCATTTCTGGGCAGGCAAGACATGCATCCACGGCAGCTGCCCTGCTGGATCACTCACACGAACGAGCGGACGCATGACGTGATTCGCCGCGGTTTGGATCGCTCGCCCCTCTTCACCGGCGTCATCCAAGGCGTCGGCCCGCGCTACTGCCCCTCCATCGAGGACAAGATCCACCGTTTCGCCGGCAAGACTTCGCACCAGATCTTCCTCGAGCCCGAAGGCTTGCAGACCACCGAGATTTATCCGAACGGGATCTCGACCAGCTTGCCGTTCGATGTGCAGCTTGAGCTCGTGCGCTCGATCCGGGGCCTCGAGAACGCGCACATCGTGCGTCCGGGCTATGCGATCGAATACGACTATTTCGATCCGCGCAATCTGCGCGCCTCCCTCGAGACGAAGACGATCCGCGGCCTGTTCTTCGCTGGCCAGATCAACGGCACTACCGGCTACGAGGAAGCCGGCGCGCAAGGACTGCTCGCGGGAATTAACGCAGCCTTGGCCGCGACCGACCGCGACGCTTGGTGTCCCACGCGCGATCAAGCGTACTTGGGCGTCCTGGTGGACGACCTCATTACGCGTGGGGTGTCCGAGCCGTATCGGATGTTCACGAGCCGGGCCGAGTATCGGCTCATGTTGCGCGAGGACAATGCCGACGCCCGACTTACCGAGGCGGGCCGGAAGGTCGGAGCAGTAGGGGACGAGCGCTGGACGGCCTTCGCAAAAAAACGCGACGCCGTGGCGAAAGAAGATGAGCGCCTCAAGTCCACGTATGTGAGCGCAGGCTTTCGCGAAAGACACTCTCTTTCCGACCTTCTTCGACGCCCAGAGATGACGTACGCGAGTGTTATGGCGCTCCCCGAAGCGGGCGCACCGGTCGACGATCCGGTCGTCGCCGAGCAGGTGGAAATCCAAACCAAGTACCACGGCTACATCGAGCGCCAGAAGAACGAAGTTTCGCGACGCAACCAAAGCGAGCTGCTCGCGCTGCCTCCCACCCTCGACTATCGCCAGGTGCACGGCTTGTCGGCCGAAGTGCAGCAGAAGCTGAATCATCATCGTCCGGAGACCATCGGCCAGGCCTCGCGCATTTCCGGGATGACCCCGGCGGCGATCTCCCTTCTGCTGGTGCACCTGAAGCGCGGTTTCCAGCCGCAAAAAAAGACTGCATGACGCCGCGCGCCGCGCTCGATCGCGGACTCGGCGAGCTTGCGCTGGCGCTGCCCGCCGGCGCGCCCGAGAAGATGCTCGAGTACACGCAACTGCTCGCGAAGTGGAATCGGACCCACAACCTGACGGCGATTCGCGAGCCTCTGGAGATGGTGAGCCACCATCTGCTCGACTCGCTCGCGGTCATTCCGCACCTTCCCTCCGCGGAGAGCACAACGGTCGCGGACGCGGGCTCGGGCGCAGGCTTGCCCGGGGTGCCGCTCGCGATCGCTCGTCCGTCGTGGCGGGTCACTTTGAACGACGCGAGCGAAAAAAAGACCGCGTTTCTCCGCCAAGCGGTGATCGAGCTCGGCCTTCCGAACGTCCAGGTGCACGAGGGCCGGATGGAGGCCTGGCGGCCGAGTGCCCGATTCGCGGTGGTGATCTCGCGAGCCCTTACGGAACTCGCAGGCTTTATTGCAGCGTGCCGGCATCTCGTCGCGCCCGGCGGGCTGCTCGCCGCCATGAAAGGCGTCTATCCGACGGCCGAGCTCGCAAACGTGCCCGCCGGATGCGACTGCAGCCGGGTGATCGCGCTCGAAGTACCTCTGCTCAAAGCGGAGCGTCATCTCGTGCTCTGCCAGCTCGCCCGCTGATGGCGCGCATTCTCGCTGTGGTGAACCAGAAGGGCGGGGTCGGCAAGACCACCACCAGCGTCAACCTCGCCGCAGCATTCGCGCACGCGGGACGCAAGGTATTGCTCGTCGACCTGGATCCGCAAGGCAACGCGACGATGGGTAGCGGCGTGGATAAGCGCACGGTCGCGCGCACCGTGTATCACGTGCTGCTCGGGCTCGGAGAGCTCGCGGGGATTCGCACGCGCGCCGAGCGCGGCGGCTATGACCTCGTGCCGGCCAACCGGGAGCTCGCCGGCGCCGAAGTCGAACTGGTCGGGCTGGATGCGCGCGAGACGCGGCTGAAGTCGGCGCTCGAGCGCGTCGAGAGCGAGTACGACTTCATCCTGATCGACTGCCCGCCCTCGCTCAGCCTCCTCACGGTGAACGCGCTCACCGCGGCGCAGCGCGTCCTGATCCCGATGCAATGCGAGTACTACGCGCTCGAGGGGCTTTCCGACCTGGTCGGCACGATCAAGCGGGTGCGCGCGAACCTGAATCCCCAGATCGAGATTGCGGGACTGCTGCGCACGATGTACGACCCTAGAAATACCTTGTCGCAGCAGGTGTCGCAGCAGCTCGAAGAGCACTTCGGCGACAAGGTGTACCGCACGATGGTGCCAAGGAACGTCCGCCTCGCCGAGGCGCCGAGCCACGGCGTGCCGGCGGTCTTGCTGGATGCGACATCGAAGGGAGCGCAGGCCTATCTTGGCCTCGCGGACGAAATCCTTGCGCAGGGGGCTAGATGATCAAACCCAAGGGCCTCGGTCGCGGCCTCGATGCTTTGCTGGGAGGCGACGAGGACGCGGCGCCGCGCGAGTCGCTTCAGACATTGCCGGTGAGCCGCATTCGGCCGGGCAAATACCAGCCGCGCACGAAAATGGACCAGCAGGCGCTGGCCGAGCTCGCCGCGTCGATCCGATCGCAGGGGTTGATGCAGCCGCTGCTCGTGCGTCCGGTGGATCGCGACCGCTACGAGCTCATCGCCGGCGAGCGGCGCTGGCGCGCGGCGCAGATGGCGGGCCTGGAAGAGGTTCCCGTCCTGGTGCGCGAAGTGCCCGACGATGCCGCCCTGGCGATGGCGCTCATCGAGAACATCCAGCGCGAGAACCTGAATCCCATGGAAGAGGCGGCCGGGGTCCAGCGCCTGCTCGAGGAATTCAAGATGACGCACGAGCAGGCGGCCGACGCCGTCGGGCGCTCGCGTAGCGCCACGACCAACCTGCTGCGCCTGCTGAAGCTCGCCAAGCCGGTGCAGGAAATGCTCATGGAAGGGGCGCTCGAGATGGGCCACGCGCGAGCGCTGCTCGCGCTGGATGGCGCGCGCCAGATCGAAGCCGGAAACCGCGTCGCCGCCAAGGGCCTGTCGGTGCGGGAAACCGAAGCGATGGTGCAGCAGCTCCTGCGCGGCCCCGCGACGCGCCGCAAGCAGAAAGGCGATCGCGACCTGCAGCGCCTCGAGGAGGAAGTCTCCGAGCGCCTCGGGACCACCGTCGCCATCGTTCCGGCGCGCAAGGGGACCGGCAAGGTGATCGTGCACTACGCGAGCCTCGATCACCTCGAACAACTTTTGAAGAAGCTCCGCTAGTCGACATGCGATATAATCTCGCGGCTTTTTTGGGAGCGCAGCGGTTCGGAAACAGCGCGGTCAGCCGTGGGAACACCATGCTTCGCCGCCTGAGCAAGCCGATCCGCGCTGTAGTGCGCTGGCAATTTGCGGCGACCGCAGCGATGGCGCTGGCCGCAGGAGCCGTCGCCGGCCGGCACGCAGCGCTGTCCGCCGCCGCAGGCGGCCTGGTCAGCATCGTCGCGGGGCTCGCGGCGGCGTTCGTAGCCTCGAGAAGCAATACGCAGTCTGCCGGGGGGGTCCTGGTTGGCGCGTTGAGGGCCGAAGCAGTCAAGATCGCCCTCGCCGTGCTCCTGCTGTGGCTCGTGCTGGCGAACTACGATGAAGCGGTCGTTGCAGTGTTCATCGGCTCGTTCGTCGTGACGATAGTTATTTTTTCAATGGCATTTTTTGTCCGCGAATACTGATAGCACCTCAGCAATGGCCGCCGGAACAGAGCTCACCCCTTCGGATTACATCCAGCACCACCTCAGCTTCTTCACGAAGCCGATCGGCGGCGAGGGCGGATTCTGGTCCATCAATGTCGACTCGCTTGTCACCGCCACCGTGCTAGGCGTCCTCTGCCTCGGATTCCTGTGGTGGGTCGTGCGCGGCGCCACGTCGGGCGTACCCGGCCGCCGCCAGGCGTTCGTCGAGATCCTCATCGAGTTCGTCGACGACCAGGTGAAGGGCATCTTTACCCACGGCGATCGCCACCGGTTCGTCGCCCCTGCGGCGCTCACCGTGTTCGTCTGGGTCGTTCTGATGAACGCGATGGACTTCCTGCCGATCGACATCCTCGGCAAGGGGCTAGCAGCCATTGGATTGCACGAGTGGCGGCCGGTGCCGACCGCGGATGTGAACACCACCTTCGCGTTGTCGCTCTCGGTGTGGCTCCTGATGATCGGCTTCGCCATTTCCGCGAAGGGCGTCGGCGGCTTCGTTCACGAGCTGTTCTGCGCGCCGTTCGGCTCGAACCCGCTGCTTTGGCCCGCCAACTTCCTGTTCAATTGCGTCGAATACATTTCCAAGCCGCTGTCGCATTCGCTGCGCTTGTTCGGCAACATGTACGCGGGCGAGATCCTGTTCCTCCTGCTATGGATGTGGGCGGCGACGGGGCTCGCCGGCACGATCTTCGGCTCGATCCTGGGCCTCGGCTGGGCGATCTTCCACATCCTGATCGTGCTGCTGCAGGCCTACATTTTCATGATGCTCACCGTCGTCTACATCTCGATGGCGCACGAGCACCACTAATTCGCTACGTATCTTAGAAAGGGAAAAAACCAATGGAAAAGCTTCAAATGCTGGCGCAGGTCCAGGCCTTCACGGGCATCGGCATCGGCCTCATGATCGGCCTGGGCGCCTTGGGCGCCTGCATCGGGGTCGGCATCATGTGCAGCCGCTTCCTCGAAGCAGCCGCGCGCCAGCCCGAGCTCACCAATTCGCTGCAGGGCAAGGTGTTCCTGCTGCTCGGCTTGATCGACGCCTCGTTCATCATCGGACTGGGCATCGCGATGTTCTTTGCCTTCGCCAACCCCCTCGCGACGGCGTTCCGCTAAGCGTTTCGACGGGAGGGCGGCATGAATCTCAACTTCACGCTGGTGGCGCAGGCGATCGTATTCGCCAGCTTCATCTGGTTCACGGTGAAATTCGTCTGGCCGCACATGCTGCGCGCCATCGAAGCGCGCCAGAAGACCATCGCCGACGGGCTCGCGGCCGCCGAGCAGGGGCGCCGCTCCCTGGAGATTTCGACCCGCCAGGCGGAAGACGCCGTGCACCAGGCGCGTGCCCGCGCCACCGAGATCCTCGCGCAAGCGGAGAAGCGCGCGGCGCAGCTCGTCGACGAGGCGCGCAACGCCGCGAAGGAAGAGGGCAACCGCGAGAAGGCCGCGGCGAAAGCCGAGATCGCGCAGGAAGTATCGCGCGCCCGCGAGCAGCTGCGCGATAACGTCGCCGCGCTCGCCGTCGCCGGGGCGGAGAAGATCCTGCGCCGCGAAGTGGACGCGAAGGCGCATTCCGACCTGCTCGAATCCATAAAGCGGCAGCTCTAGATGGCCGAGCCCAGCACCGTCGCGCGGCCCTACGCCGAAGCGGTCTTCAAGCTCGCCGACGCGGCGGGCGCGCTCGCGAAATGGTCGGAGATGCTGGACGCGCTCGCGGCGGTCGCGGGCGATCCGCGGGTGAGCGCGGCGATCCGGAATCCGAAGCTTTCGGACGCGCAGGTGGCGGGCCTGTTCATCTCCACCCTCGCCGGAAAGCTGAACGGCGATGCCGAGAACCTGGTGCGGGTGCTCGCGGAAAACGGCCGCCTGGAGCTGCTGCCGCTCATTCGCGACCAGTACGCGGCGCTGCGCAACGAGCGCGAGGGCGTTGTGGAAGCCGAAGTGCAATCCGCCTTCGACCTTTCGCCGGCGCAGGTGAGCGACCTGGTGTCCCGCCTGGAGAAGAAGACCGGGCGCAAGGTCCGCGCGAAGGTGACTCTGGACAAGGAATTGATCGGCGGCATCCGCGTGGTGCTCGGCGACAAGGTTATCGACGGTTCCGCGCGCGCGCAGCTCGGCGCGCTCGAAAACGCACTCAAGGCATAGAAGCAGGGACGCTTAAGGAGCAGTCATGCAACTGAACCCCTCCGAAATTTCGGAACTGATCAAGAGCCGCATCCAGAACCTCGACGCCGGGGCGCAGATGCGCACCCAGGGCACCGTGGTGTCCGTCACCGACGGCATCTGCCGGATCCACGGCCTCTCGGACGTCATGCAGGGCGAGATGCTGGAATTTCCCAAGAACACCTACGGCCTCGCGCTGAACCTCGAGCGCGACTCGGTGGGCGCGGTGATTCTCGGCGAATACGAGCACATCACCGAGGGCGACGCGGTGAAGACCACCGGCAAGATCCTCTCGGTGCCGGTCGGCCCGGAGCTTCTCGGGCGCGTGGTGAACTCGCTCGGCCAGCCGATCGACGGCAAGGGCCCGATCAACGCCAAGCTGACCGACGTGATCGAGAAGGTCGCGCCGGGCGTGATCGCGCGCCAATCCGTCTCGCAGCCGGTCCAGACCGGCCTGAAGGCGATCGACGCCATGGTGCCGATCGGCCGCGGCCAGCGCGAGCTCATCATCGGCGACCGCCAGACCGGCAAGACCGCGGTCGCGGTCGACACGATCATCAACCAGAAGGGCAAGGACCTCTTCTGCGTGTACGTCGCGATCGGCCAGAAGGCGTCGACCATCGCGAACGTCGTCAGGAAGCTGGAAGAGCATGGCGCGATGGCCTACACCATCATCGTCGCCGCCTCCGCCTCCGAGTCCGCGGCGATGCAGTACATCGCGCCCTACTCGGGCTGCACGATGGGCGAGTACTTCCGCGATCGCGGCCAGGACGCGCTCATCATTTACGACGATTTGACGAAGCAGGCGTGGGCGTACCGCCAGGTGTCGCTGCTGCTGCGTCGTCCGCCGGGACGCGAGGCGTATCCCGGCGACGTGTTCTATCTGCACAGCCGCCTGCTCGAGCGCGCCGCGCGAGTGAACCCGGCCTATGTCGAGAAGTTCACGAAGGGGCAGGTCAAAGGCAAGACCGGCTCGCTGACGGCGCTGCCGGTGATCGAAACCCAGGCGGGCGACGTGACCGCCTTCGTCCCGACCAACGTGATCTCGATCACCGACGGCCAGATCTTCCTGGAGACCGACCTCTTCAACGCCGGCATCCGGCCCGCCATCAACGCGGGCATCTCGGTGTCGCGGGTGGGCGGCGCGGCGCAGACCAAGATCATGAAGCGGCGCGACACGGGGGGCGGCGTGCGCCTCGCGCTCGCGCAATACCGCGAGCTGGCGGCCTTCGCGCAGTTCGCCTCCGACCTCGACGAAGCCACCCGCAAGCAGCTCGAGCGCGGCCGCATGGTGACGGAGCTGATGAAGCAGCCGCAGTACTCGCCGCTCCAGGTATGGGAGATGGCGCTGACGCTCTTCGCGGTGAACAACGGCTACTTCGACGACATCGACGTCAAGAAGGCGCTCGCCGCCGAGAAATCGATGCGCGACTACATGAAGACCAAGTACGCCGCGCTGGTGAAGAGCATGGAAGACAAGAAGGACCTTTCGGCCGAGGACGAGAAGGCGCTCAAGGCCGCCATCGAGGACTGGAAGAAGAACGGCTCGTTCTAGCCATGCCGGGCACCAAGGAAATACGGGTCAAGATCAAGAGTGTGCAGAACACTCGGAAGATCACCAAGGCGATGGAAATGGTCGCCGCGTCGAAGATGCGCAAGGCGCAGGAGCGCATGCGCCACGCGCGCCCGTACGGCGAGAAGATCCGTAACGTCGCGGCGCACATCTCGCACGCCAATCCGGAGTACCGGCATCCGTTCCTCGTCGACCGCGATTCGGTGAAGCGCGTCGGCCTCATCGTCATCACCACCGACAAGGGCTTGTGCGGCGCGCTGAACACCAACCTGCTGCGCCTCGCGCTCGGCCAGTACAAGGAGTGGCAGGCGCAGGGCGAGGAGATCGAGGTCTGCTGCCTCGGCAACAAGGGCCTGGGTTTCATGCAGCGCCTCGGCGCCAACGTCGTCTCGCACGCGGTGCAGCTCGGCGACAAGCCGCAGATGGAGAAGCTGATCGGCGCCGTCAAGATCATGCTCGACGGCTACATCGAGGACCGCTTCGACCGGCTGCTGATCGCCTACACGCGCTTCATCAACACCATGAAGCAGGAACCGGTGATCGAGCAGCTGCTCCCGCTTTCCGGCGAGCGCCTCGGCGCGCCCGAGACGGTCTGGGACTACATCTATGAGCCCGAAGCGCGCGCGGTGCTCGATCAGGTGATGACGCGCTACATCGAAGCGATCATCTTCCAGGCGGTGGCCGAGAACATGGCCTCCGAGCAGTCGGCGCGCATGGTGGCGATGAAAGCCGCCTCCGACAACGCCGCGACGCTGATCGACGAGCTCACGCTGATCTACAACAAGAACCGCCAGGCGGCGATCACCAAGGAACTTTCGGAGATCGTCGGCGGCGCGGCGGCGGTCTAAAGAATTCGACTCTAGGAAAAAGCTATGGCACAAGCAGAAGGTAAAGGTCAGGGTAAAGGTCAGGGCACCATCGTCCAGTGCATCGGCGCGGTCACGGACAT
>CAYOVM010000073.1:9311-14607 GCA_964407355.1 uncultured Enterobacteriaceae bacterium | reverse complement strand
GCGCAGAAGGTCGCGGCGGAGAAGGGCATCGACACGTCGAAGGTCCAGGGCACCGGCCGCGACGGGCGCGTCACGAAGGGCGACGTTCTTTCGCAAAGCGAAAAGGGCTCCGCGGAAAAGAGGCTGCCCGAGGTCGCCAGAGCGCCGCTGCAGCAGCCGCCGCCGCCGATCAACGTCGACAAGCTGCTCTCCGGCCGGCCGGAGCAGCGCGTGCCGATGTCGCGCCTGCGCCAGCGCGTCGCCGAGCGCCTGGTCATGGCGCAGCACACCGCCGCGATCCTCACCACCTTCAACGAGGTCAACATGGCCCCGGTGATGGAGATGCGCAAGAAGTACCAGGAGCGCTTCGAGAAGGAGCACGGCACGCGCCTGGGGTTCATGTCGTTCTTCGTCAAGGCGGCGGTGCACGCGCTCAAGCGCTTCCCCGTGGTCAACGCCTCGATCGACGGCACCGACATCGTGTATCACGGCTACTTCGACATCGGCGTCGCGGTCGGCAGCCCTCGCGGCCTGGTCGTGCCGATCCTCCGGGACGCGGACCGGATGAGCTTCGCCGAGATCGAGAAGAAGATCGCGGACTACGGCAAGCGCGCGCAGGACGGCAAGCTCGGCATCGAGGAGCTCACCGGCGGCACCTTCTCGATCTCCAACGGCGGCGTGTTCGGCTCGATGCTCTCGACCCCGATCCTCAACCCGCCGCAGTCGGCGATCCTCGGCGTGCACGCCACGAAGGACCGGGCGGTGGTGGAGAACGGCCAGATCGTCGTGCGGCCGATGAACTACCTGGCGCTGTCCTATGACCATCGAATTATCGACGGCCGGGAAGCGGTCCTGTTCCTGGTTGCCATCAAGGAAGCCCTCGAGGATCCGGCGCGGCTGATCCTGGAGATCTGACCGTGGACTCCTTCGACGTCGTGGTGATCGGGGGCGGTCCCGGCGGCTACATCGCCGCCATCCGCGCCGCGCAGCTCGGCCTGAAGACCGCGTGCATCGACGACTGGAAGGGCGCCGACGGCAAGCCGGCGCTGGGCGGCACCTGCACCAACGTCGGCTGCATCCCGTCCAAGGCCCTGCTGCAGTCCTCGGAGAATTTCGAGCAGGCCGGGCACCAGTTCGCCGACCACGGGGTGAAGATCAAGGGGCTCGAGCTCGATCTGGCCCAGATGCTCAAGCGCAAGGACAAGGTGGTGAAGGCGAGCAACGACGGCGTCCTTTACCTCTTCAAGAAGAACAAGATCTCGTTCTTCCACGGACGGGGTAGCTTTGGGAAATCTCCTTCTGAAATCCTCGTTTCGGGAACGCAAAACGAGACCCTTTCGGCCAAGCAAGTCATCATTGCGACCGGCTCCGTTCCCCGGGCGCTGCCAGGGGCGGATTTCGACGAGAAGCTGATCCTGAGCAATACCGGCGCGCTCGCCATTCCCGAGGTGCCGAAGCGGCTGGGGGTCATCGGGGCGGGCGTCATCGGCCTCGAGATGGGCAGCGTCTGGCGCCGCCTCGGCGCCGAGGTAACGATCCTGGAAGCGTTGCCTGCGTTCCTCGGAGCGGCCGATGAAACGGTCGCGAAGGAGGCCGCGAAGATCTTTTCGAGGCAGGGCCTCAAGATCGAGCTGGGAATAAAAATCAACTCAATTGAGAAGAAGAAAAGTGTTAAAGTACAATATACTGCGTCAGATAACTCATCTAAAACCTTGGATTGCGATCGGCTGATTATCTCCATCGGACGCCTGCCCAACACGGACGGCCTGAATGCGGCCGGCGTTGGGCTGAGGCTCGACGAACGCGGGTTCGTCGAGGTGGACGGGGACTGCCGCAGCAACCTGCCGAACGTCTGGGCGATCGGCGATGTGGTGCGCGGCCCGATGCTCGCCCACAAGGCCGAGGAGGAGGGCGTGGCGGTCGCGGAGCGCATCGCCGGCCAGAAGCCCCATGTGGACTTCAACCTGGTGCCCTGGGTGATCTACACCACCCCGGAGATCGCCTGGGTCGGCAAGACCGAGCAACAGCTCAAGGCGGCCGGCGTCGACTATCGCGCCGGCTCGTTTCCGTTTGCCGCCAATGCGCGCGCGCGAGCGCTGGGGGACACGAGCGGGCTGGTCAAATTCGTTGCAGACGCAAAAACGGACGAGATCCTCGGCGTGCACATCGTCGGCCCCTTCGCCGGCGAGCTCATCGCCGAAGCCGCGGTTGCGATGGCGTTTCGCGCTTCCAGCGAGGACATCGGCATGATCTGCCACGCCCACCCGTCGCTTTCCGAGGCGATGAAGGACGCGGCGCTCGCCGTAGACAAGCGCGCGCTCAACATTTGAGCGCCGACGTAGTCTCGCTGTACGAGCAGAGCCTCGCCAAGCGCGGCTTCGTCACCGATTCGGCCCAATGGCGCGCGGTCGAGCGCCTGCAGCGGCTCTACGAGGAATGGAGCGAGTACAAGAAGCGCCGCGGCAGCGCGCTCAGGCGCCTGCTCGTCAAGCCGCCGCTGCCCAAGGGCGTCTATCTCTGGGGACCGGTGGGGCGCGGCAAGAGCTTCCTCATGGACAGTTTTTATCTTTGCGTCCCGCTGGTGCGCAAGCGGCGCGTGCATTTCCACCACTTCATGCGCGAAATCCATCGTGAGCTCGAGGCGCTGAAGGGCAGCGAGGACCCGATCGCCGCCGCCGCCGCGAAGACGGCGCAGCGCCACCGGCTGATCTGCTTCGACGAATTTCATGTCAGCGACATCGCCGACGCCATGATCCTCGGCCGCTTCCTCGAGCAGGCGATGGAGCGCGGCGTGCAGTTCGTGATGACGTCGAACTACCATCCCGACGAGCTCTACCAGAACGGCCTGCAGCGCGAGCGCTTCCTGCCGACGATCGAGCTGCTGAAGGCGCGCCTGGACGTGATCGGGGTCGACAACGGCACCGACTATCGCCGGCTGAAGATGGAGCGGGTACGGGTCTATCACACCGGCCCGGACGCCGACGAGGTACTAAATCGGATTTTTGACGAACTGAAGGACGTGGAAGAAGAGCATCATCCACTTGATGTGGAGGGCCGCGGAATTCCCTATCGCAAGCGCGCCGGCGGGCTGGTGTGGTTCGACTTCTCGGTCCTGTGCGGCGGGCCGCGCTCGTACGCCGACTACGTCGACCTGGCGCGGCGCTTTCACACCGTGATGCTCTCCGGCGTGCCCCGTCTTTCCCCGAAAAACGCCGATGCGGCGCGGCGCTTCACCTGGCTGGTGGATGTGCTTTACGATGACCGGATCAAGCTCGTCGTGTCGGCCGAGGCGGCGCCGGAAGCGCTGTTTCCGGAAGGCGAGAACAGCGCCGACTTCCAGCGCACGGCGAGCCGGCTGCACGAGATGCAGTCGGCGCGATACCTGCAAAGCGAGCGGAGGAAGCACAGTGGAGAAGGCGTTGGCGAAATTCAAGGCGTTCAGGCTCACTGAGGCGGACCGGAAGGTCCGCGCCGAGTTCGTCGAGTGCACGCTCGACGATCTCGATCCGGGCGACGTGGTGGTGCGCGTCGCCTACTCGGATGTGAACTACAAGGACGCGCTCGCCGCGACCGGCAAGGGCAGGATCCTGCGCCGCGCCTCGTGCATCGGCGGCATCGATTTCTCCGGGACGGTCGTGTCCTCGAGCGACGCGCGGTTCACCAAGGGCGACGCGGTGCTCGGCGTCGGCTTCGATCTGGGGGTCGCGCACGATGGCGGCTACGCGGAATACGCGCGCGTCCCCGGCGACTGGCTCGTGAAGCTGCCGCAGGGCATGTCGCTGTGGGACGCGATGGCCTTCGGCACGGCCGGCTTCACCGCCGGAATCGCGATCGTGCGGATGGAGCACAACGGCCTGAAGCCGGCAAACGGGCCGGTGATCGTCAACGGCGCGACCGGCGGCGTCGGCTCGATCGCGGTCGCGGCGCTGGCGAAGCGCGGATACGACGTCGTCGCGCTCACCGGAAAGGCGGGCGAGGCCGACTGGCTGAAGCGGCTCGGCGCGAAAGAAGTAAAGCTTCGCAGCGAAATCGATCTGACAAAGATTAAACCTTTGGACAAGGCGGTCTGGGCCGGCGCTGTGGATAATCTGGGGGGCGACATTCTTGCCTGGATCGCGAGCACCATGAAGGTGAACGGCGTGATTGCGTCGATCGGCCTGGCGGCAAGCGCGAACCTCAACACCACGGTGATGCCTTTCATCCTGCGCGGCGTATCCCTTCTCGGCATCAACTCGACCGACAGCCCCTCGCAGGCGCTGCGGCTCGAGGTATGGCGCCGTCTCGCCACCGATCTGCGTCCGCCGGCGCTGAAGGACATGGTGGAGACGATTCCGTTCGAGCGGCTGCCGTCGGTGTTCGAGCGCTTCGTCGCCGCACAGGTGCGCGGCCGCATCGTCGTCGACCTCGCCGCCTGATGGCGTGCGTGGGGATCTGAGCGCATGGCGAACCCCGCCGACATCCCCGACAAGAAAGTGCTGATCGTCGACGACTCGAAGTTCGTCCGCACGACGTTCAACCGCATCCTCAGCACGTCGTTCGCGGTGCGCGAGGTCGCCGACGGCGAAGCCGGCTGGCAGGCGATCGAGACCGACCCGTCGATCGTGATGGTGGTCTCGGACATCGACATGCCGAAGCTCGACGGCTTCGGCCTGCTCGAGCGCGTGCGCGGCTCGCAGGACCTGCGCATCAAGCAGATGCCGATCATCATCATCTCGGGCAACCAGAACGAGGCGGCGAAGAAGCGCGCGCGCGACATGGGCGCGAACGACTTCATCGCCAAGGAAGCCGACGCGCCCGAGGTCCTCTCCCGCATCGACAACCTGCTGCGCCTGGTCAAGGCGAGCCACGACCTCGAGACCAACAAGCAGGTGATCGAGCAGACGGTCACCCACGATCCGCTGACCGGCACGTTCACGCCGCATTGCCTGATGACCGAGGCGCGAAAGCACTACTCGCACGCGAAGCGCCACAACAGCCTGCTCGCGGTGATGGCGTTCCGCATCGACAGCTATGCCGAGGTGGCGCAGAAGGCGGGCAAGGACGTCGCCGACCAGCTGCTCGCGCGCATCGCGAAGCTGGTGAGCGGCAACCTGCGGGCCGAGGACTCGATCGGCCGCGCCGCCGAGACCACGTTCATCGTGATCACGACCGGCGCCGGCGCCGCGGAAGTCATGAGCCTCGCGCGCCGGGTGCAGGAGCAGCTGCAAAAGGCCCAGGTCGCGTACCGGGGCCAGGCGCTGGCGATCGTCGCCAGCTTTGGCGTCTCCTCGCTCGCGCAGGACAGCGCCAACGCGATCGAGGACCTCATGAAGCTCGC
>CAYOVM010000073.1:0-9211 GCA_964407355.1 uncultured Enterobacteriaceae bacterium | reverse complement strand
CGCTCGGCGAGCGTTCCGCCTCCGTCCCGGCGCTGGGCGAGCGTTCCACCGCCGTCCCGACGCTGGGCGATCGTTCCATCGGCGTCGCGGAGATCCTCGTGCGCTCGCCGGCCAAGCCGACGGGTCTGCCGGGCGACATCGAAACCGCGCTCAAGGTGTTCGAGCGGTCGAACGCCGAGCGCCTCGGCGAGGCCTCGAGCGAAGTCCTCCTGCGCCTGCTGCCGTTCCTGCAGGGCGCGTTCAAGCGCGCCAACATCGACCTTCCATGGGATAAGATCGCGGCACTGCTCAAGACCAACAAATAGGGATGCCTTCCTACAGGGAATTCCACCGGCGCTCGATCGCGGACCGGGAGGGCTTCTGGTCCGAGCAGGCGAAGCTCGTCCACTGGCACCGGCCGTTCGATCGGGTCCTCGACTATTCGCGGCCGCCTTTCGCGCGCTGGTTCGTCGGCGGCGAGACCAACCTCTGCCATAACGCGATCGACCGGCACCTCGCCGCGCGCGGGAAGCAGGACGCCCTGGTCTGGATCTCGACCGAGACCAATCAGGAAAAAAGCTTCACTTACGAGGAGCTGTTCGCCGAGGTAAACCGGGTCGCGGCCATGATGCGCGCGCTCGGGGTGAAGAAGGGCGACCGCGTCATCGTGTACATGCCGATGATTCCCGAGGCCTGCTTCGCGATCCTCGCCTGCGCGCGCATCGGCGCGATCCACTCGGTGGTCTTCGGCGGCTTCGCGGCCGCGAGCCTCGCCGCGCGCGTCGACGATGCGCGTCCGTCGCTCATGATCACCGCCGACGGCGGCAGCCGCCTGGGCAAGGTGACGCTCTACAAGACGCTGGTCGACGAAGCCCTGAAGCTCGCCAAGCACCCGCCCAGGAACGTTCTGCTTTTCAACAGGGGTCTGGATTCCTCGCTTTCCCTGTTGAAAGGAAGGGACGTCGACTGGCTCACGCTGCGAAAAGACATTTCAAGTAAAACGATTCCGTGCGAATGGCTGGAATCGAACGAGCCCTCCTACATCCTCTACACCTCGGGAACGACCGGCCAGCCGAAGGGCGTGCAGCGCGACGTCGGCGGCTATGCGGTCGCGCTCGCCTCCTCGATGAAGCACATCTTCTGCGGCAACGCGGGTGAGACGATGTTCACCACCTCCGACATCGGCTGGGTGGTCGGGCACTCCTACATCATCTACGCGCCGCTCATCGCCGGCATGACCACGATCCTGTACGAGGGCGTGCCGATCCGTCCGGACGCGGGCATCTGGTGGAAGATCGTCCAGGACCGGAAAGTCTCGGTGATGTTCTCGGCGCCGACCGCGATCCGCGTCCTGAAGAAGCAGGACCCGGCGTACCTGAAGAAATACGACCTGTCCTCGCTGCGCCATCTCTTCCTCGCCGGCGAGCCGCTCGATGAGCCCACCCACGTCTGGATCAGCGAGGCGCTCGGGCGGCCGGTCATCGACCACTATTGGCAGACCGAGACCGGCTGGCCGCTGCTCTCGGCGCACCCGGGCGTCGAGAACACCCCGCTGAAGATGGGCTCGCCCAGCTTTCCCGTGTACGGCTACGACGTGCGCCTGCTGCACGAAGGCACCGGCAAGCCGGTCGCCGACGGCGAAAAGGGCGTCGTGGCGATCGCCCCGCCGCTGCCCCCGGGCTGCATGTCGACGGTATGGGGCGACGACCAGCGCTTCGTGGGCACCTATTTCCGGGACTTCAAGGATCCGCTCGTCTATTCGACCTTCGACTGGGGGATTCGCGACAAGGACGGGTACTACTTCATCCTGGGCCGCACCGACGACGTCATCAACGTCGCCGGCCACCGCCTCGGCACGCGCGAGATCGAGGAGGCGGTGAGCATGCATCCCAACATCGCCGAGTGCGCGGTCGTGGGCGTGGCCGACCCGCTGAAAGGACAGATGCCTCTCGCGTTCGCGGTGGCAAAGGACGTTTCGAAATTGAGCTCCCCGCAGGGGCGCAAGGAGCTCGAAAGGCAGGTGCTCGAGACCGTGGACCGGCACCTCGGCCCGATCGCGCGGCCGAAAGCCGTGCACTTTGTCACCTTGCTTCCCAAGACCCGCTCGGGCAAGACGCTGCGCCGCTCGATCCAGGCCCTCGCCGAAGGCCGGGACCCCGGCGACCTCACCACCATCGAGGATCCCGGCGCACTTGATCAGATCAGGCGGTCGTTGCAAGAATAAGACTTTCCCCGGAGACAAAAAAAATGAAAAACCGCCCCATGCTCACGCTGGACGACTGCCGCAGGATCTCCGCCGCCGCGGAGGCCGAGGCGGCGAAGAACAACTGGGCCGTCTGCATCGCGATCCTCGACGACGGCGGCCATCCCCTGCACCTCGTGCGCATGGACGGCGCCACGCCGGCCAACGCCGAGATCGCGGTGCTCAAGGCGCGCACCGCGGCGCTCACCCGCCGCTCTTCGAAGATGTGGGAAGATCGCGTCGCAGGCGGCAGGCTGGCGATGCTGAAGATGCCGGTGCTGCCGGTGCAGGGCGGCCTGCCCGTCATGGTGGAGGGCGTGTGCGTGGGATCGGTCGGCGTTTCCGGCGTCCAATCCCACGAGGACGAGCAGATCGCCGAGGCTGGTATCAAAACCGTCAAACAATGAGGAGACAATAATGAACCCCGCGATACCCCTGGTAGGTCGCATACTGTTGACGCTTGTTTTCTTTGTGGCCGGATACCAAAAGCTCATGAGCGTCGGCGGCACCGCCGGCTATTTCGGCAAGATCGGTCTGCCGATGCCGGACTTGCTGGTATGGCTCGTGATCGCAGTAGAGCTCGTCGGCGCGCTGCTGATCCTCATCGGCTGGAAGACGCGCGCGGTCGCCTGGGTCATGGCGATCTTCACGGTGGCGACGGCCGTCATCGGCCACAAGTTCTGGGTCGATCCTTCGCAGGCTACGCAATTCCTGAAGAATCTCGCCATCGCCGGCGGCTTCATCATGCTCGCCTACGCGGGGCCCGGCCGGCTCTCCGTCGACAAGGCCTGATCCGCAACTCCAATGAAAAAGGGGCCGTAAGGCCCCTTTTTCATCACTACCGCGAAGATTACGGCTGCACGCTCTTCGCGCCGGCCAGGGCGCACTGCTCATCCTGGTCGCCGGTGACGCCGCTCACCCCGACGGCGCCGGTGACCTTGCCGTCGACCATGAGGGGCACTCCGCCGGGAGAGGCGAAGACGCCGGGCAGCGTCGCGGTCGCGGGGCTTCCTTTGTTGATCGCGTCCGCGAAAGCGCGCGTCGGGCGCCGATAAGTGGCCGCAGCCTTGGCCTTGCCGATCGCGATGTCCGCGCTGGCGTACTGCGTGTCCTCCATCTTCTCGTAGTACACCAGGGAGCCGTGCGGGTCGACGACCGCGACGGCGACGTTCCAGCCGTTCTTCTGGCATTCAGCGAGCGTTCCCGCGGCGATCTTCTTCGCCGTAGAAACATTGACGGACGGGCCGTAGCCCGGGCGCCGGTCCTGCGCCGATGCGAGACCTGCGACCGACACCGCGACGACAAATACTGCGACTCTTCCGAAAGACATCGTTCCTCCTCCTTTGGTGGTGAATTAAGGCAGCGCGACTATACGCCGGTCGCGCAGGCTGTCGATTTCCTGCGGCGAACACCCGAGCTCGGCCAGTAATTCCCGGCCATGCTCGCCGATCGCCGGCGGGTCGGCGCGCTTGGGCAGGCGCTTGCCGTCGAGCTCGAGGGGCAGGGCGGGGACGCGAATGGTTTTTCCGGCCACCCGGGTCTGCATCAACCCGCCGAAGGCGTTGAGATGCGGATCGTCGAGCAGGTCCCAGGGCTTGGCGATCGGCGCGAACGGCAGGCCGATCTGCTCGAGCTTCGTGGCGAGACTTTTCTGGTCGTATTTCTTGAGCAGAGCGGTGAGGGCCGGCAGGAGCCAGCCGCGCTCCTTGACGCGCTGGCCGTTGGTCTTCAGGCGGGGATCGCCTTTCAGATCGTCCGCGCCGAACTCGCGGCAGAACACTTCCCATTGCGTGTCGGTGACCACGCCGACGAAGAGCCGGCCGCCGTCGGCGGTCTCGAAGATGTCGTAGATGCCCCAGGCGGGGCGCTTGACCGACATCGGCGGCGGCGCCTCGCCGGTGAGCTCGAACTGCGCCATGTGCTGGGCGACGAGATACGCGGTGCTCTCGAAAAGAGAGCTCGCGACGCGCTGGCCGCGCCCCGTCGCCTCGCGCTCGCGCAGCGCCGCGAGGATGCCGAGCGCGGCGAAGGTGCCGCCCATGATGTCGATGACCGAAGAGCCGGCGCGCAGCGGCCGGTCGGGCAGCCCGGTCATGTAGGCGAGGCCGCCCATCATTTGCGTGACTTCGTCGAGCGCCAGGCGATGCTCGTAGGGTCCCTTGAGGAACCCCTTGAGCGAGCAATAGATCAGCCGCGGGTTCTCCGTCTGCAGCTTTTCGTACGAGAACCCCAGGCGGTCGAGCGCGCCGGGACGGAAATTCTCCGTGAGCGCATCGGCGGTCCTGATCAGCTTGAGGACCAGCTCTTTGCCTTCCGGATGCGCGAGATCGACCGCGAGGCTCTTCTTGTTGCGGTTGAACACCGGGAAGAACCCCGAGCCCGCCGCCTCGAGCCGGCGAGTGTTGTCGCCGGCCAGCGGCTCGACCTTGATGACTTCGGCGCCGAGGTCGGCGAGCACCAGGCCGCAGGAAGGCCCCATCACCATGTGCGCGAACTCGACGACGCGCACGCCGTCAAGCGGTAGCACGAAATCCTTTTGGCAGACCCGCGAGGGGCGTATGGCCGTAGAGCGGTTCTCCGGGAATGCCTTTTACGAGCAGCTCTCTCGCCTGGAGCAGCCGCTCGTAGTCGATGCCCGTCGACACGCCCATGCTTTCGAACATGAACACCAGGTCCTCGGTGATCACGTTGCCGCTTGCGCCGGGAGCAAACGGGCAGCCGCCGAGGCCTCCCATCGAGCTGTCGAAGACGCGCACGCCGACCTCGTAGGCCGCGAGCGCGTTCGCGAGCCCGAGGCCCCGCGTGTTGTGGAGATGCGCCGCCTCGAGCTTGTCTCCGATCTGCCGTCTCACGAGGGAGAAGATGCGCTTCACCTGCGCGGGATTGGCGTATCCGACCGTGTCGGCGAGCGCCACGCCGTCGCAGAACTGGGCGAGCGCCTCCGCGATGCGCGCCACTTCTTCCTCGGCGACGTTGCCCTGCAGCGTGCAGCCGAAGGCAGTGGCGACGGCCCCCTCGATCTCGACGCCCGGGTGCGGAAACTGCGCGCACTTGCGCACTTCCTCCACCATCTGATCGGGAGTCATGCGGACGTTCGACACGCAATGCTCGTAACTCGCCGAGACCGGAAAGGTCACCTTGTGCGCTCCCGCCTCCACGGCGCGCTGGAAACCCTTCAGATTCGGCGCCAGCGCGACGACTTTCACGCCCGGAATCCTTATCGCGTGACGCACGATCTCGTGCGTGTCGGCCATGGCCGGGATCAGCTTCGGCGGCACGAACGAGCCGACCTCGATCTCCGTGACGCCGGCCGCCGCAAGCGCGTCGATCCAGGCCTTCTTCGCCTCGGTGGGCATGAGCTGCTTCGCGTTCTGCAGCCCGTCGCGCGGCCCGACTTCGCAAATGTGGACTTGATCCATCGCGAAATTCTAGCTCGCCTCGGGCTGCGGCCGCGAAGGCAGGCGGCGCTCGAAGCGTCCGACGGCGACGCCCGCCGCCACGCCCGCGCAGGCGAGGGCGAGCATGGTGCCGAGCGAGGCCGACCAGCCGCCGAAGCCCGACGCGACCCAGGCGACCAGGATCGGAATGCTGAACTGGCCGATGTGCGAAGCCTGCATCAGCATCCCGTTGGTGGTGCCGATGTGCTGGGGGCTCTTCGCGTGCACCGGCGTCGCCGAGAAGACGACCCCGGGAATCATGCCCCCAAGCGTCGAAAAAGCGAGCACGCAGCCGAACCTCACTACATCAGGGGCGCCATGAGCGAGGATGCCGAGCGTCGCGATGCCCATGGCGGCCGCGGCCGCGGCCATGATGATCCATCGCGGCACTCCGCGGTTGAGCAGCAGCCCGCCAAGGAGCACGCCGGGAATGTTGGCGGCGACGAACGCCGCCGTCAGCCAGGAAGCGGTCGCCTGGCTCGCGCCGCGCTCATCGACGGCGAAGGTCGGCAGCCAGGTCATCAGCGAAGTCCACTGCCCGACATAGCACATGAACACTGCGCAGAGCGCGAGGATGCCCGGGCGGGTGAGAGATTCCGTCAGCAGGCGCATCGAGCCCACGGTTCCGCCGAATGTAGGCGCGGGCACGTGCCGCGCCAGAAGAAGCGCGCAGGCGGCGGTGTAGGCGGCGAGTCCGAGCCAGAGCCCGCGCCAGCCGACCGTAGCGAGCGAGAGCGGCGCCGCGAGCATCACCGCGGTCCCGCCGGCCGGCATGTAGCAGCTCCAGATGGAGAACGCCGTGGGGCGGTCTTCCGGCAGGGTCGCCGCAGTAAGCAGCGGCGCCGCCGCGACGGTGAAAAGAATGAAGCCGATGCCTTCGAAGAAGCGCGAAACGAGCAGCAGCCCGTAGCTCCACGCCAGCGCGCCGAGGACGCCTCCGCCGGCGATCAGTCCCAGACCGATCAGCGCGTAGCGCTTCTGGCCGAACCGGTCGGCGGCGGCGCCGCCGAAGACGCCCAGCACCGAGCCGACCGTATACATCATCGTGTGGATGAAGCCGGACTCGACGAGGCTCAGGCCGAGATCGGCGCGCATCGCGGGCAGGGCGGGAGGCGCCTTGCCCATTAGCGCTCCGGCGGCGAGGCCTCCCGCGAAGATGATCCACACCGCGCTCCAGTTGGTCACGCGGCCGTGACGGGGATCTTCAGCTCGACGATCTTTTTTTGCCATTCCGCGGGACCGGTGGTGTGCACGGAGCTGCCGCTCGCGTCGACCGCGACCGTCACCGGCATGTCCTGGACCTCGAACTCGTAGATCGCTTCCATGCCGAGGTCCTCGAAGGCGAGCACGCGCGACTTGCGGATCGCTTTTGCCACCAGGTAGGCGGCGCCGCCGACGGCCATCAGGTACGCGGCCCTGTGCTTGCGTATCGACTCGATCGCCGCCGGCCCGCGCTCGGCCTTGCCGACCATCCCGATCAGGCCGGTCTTGCCGAGCATCGTATCGGTGAACTTGTCCATGCGCGTCGAGGTCGTCGGACCCGCGGGACCCACGACCTCGTCGCCCACGGGATCGACCGGGCCGACGTAGTAGATGACCCGGTTGGTGAAGTCGACGGGCAGCTTCTCACCTTTTGCCAGCATGTCCTGGATGCGCTTGTGCGCGGCATCGCGGCCGGTCAGCAGCTTTCCCGAAAGCAGAAGCCGTTCACCGGGTTTCCAGGACGCCACTTCTTCCTTCGACAGGCGATTCAAATCGACTTTTCTCGAGCTGGCATCCGCGGTCCAGGTGACGGCGGGCCAGTCGGCGAGCTTCGGCTCCTCGAGCTCGGCCGGCCCCGAGCCGTCGAGGACGAAATGCGCATGCCGGGTCGCGGCGCAATTGGGGATCATCGCCACCGGCCGGTTGGCCGCGTGCGCCGGATAGGTCCTGATCTTTACATCGAGCACCGTCGAGAGCCCGCCCAGGCCCTGGGCGCCGATCCCGAGCGCGTTGACCTTGTCGTAGAGCTCGACGCGCAGCTCCTCCACCTTGCTCCTCGGGCCGCGCGCCTTCAGCTCGGCCATGTCGATCGGCTCCATCAGCGCTTCCTTCGCGAGGAGCATCGCTTTCTCCGCCGTCCCGCCCACGCCGATGCCGAGCATCCCCGGCGGGCACCATCCGGCGCCCATGGTGGGAACCGTCTTCAGCACCCACTCGGCGATGGAGTCGGAGGGATTGAGCATCACGAACTTCGACTTGGCTTCGGAGCCGCCGCCCTTCGCGGCGACGTCCACCTCGAGCTTGTCGCCCGCCACCAGCTGCACGTTGATCACCGCGGGCGTGTTGTCCCGGGTGTTCTTTCTGCCGAAGTCGGATTCGTCCAGCACCGACGCGCGCAGCTTGTTGTCCGGATCCAGGTACGCGCGGCGCACCCCTTCGTTCACCACATCTTCCAGCGGCGCGTCGAAATCGAACCGCACGCCCATTCCCACCTTCAGGAACACGTTGACGATTCCCGTGTCCTGACAGATGGGGCGGTGGCCCTGCGCGCACATGCGGGAGTTGGTGAGGATTTGCGCGATCGCGTCTTTCGCCGCCGGCGACTGCTCCCGCTCATAGGCGCGGCCGAGCGCGCGGATGTAGTCGGCGGGGTGGTAGTAGGAGATGAACTGCAGCGCATCCGCGATGCTCTGCGCGAGGTCGTTTTTGGTGATGGTCGTCATCTGGCTTTGCTCAATGCGGCCGGTCGTATACCGACGGCCCCTGCGGCATGATGCGGTCGCTTGCGGCGATGGCCATCGCCGAGAGCAGGAACGTGATGTGAATTCCGGTTTGCGCGATCAGGGTCTTCTCGTCGTAGGCGGCGGCGTTGATGAACGTTTTGAGAAGGTGGATCGAGGAGATGCCGATGATCGCGGTGGCCAGCTTCACTTTGAGAACCGAGGCGTTCACGTGGGACAGCCATTCCGGCTGATCGGGATGACTTTCGAGGTTCATCCGAGACACGAAGGTTTCGTACCCGCCGACGATCACCATGATCAGCAGGTTCGAGATCATCACCACGTCGATGAGGCCAAGGACCACCAGCATGATCACCGTCTCTGTCAGTTTGTCGGGTCTCTTCACGCCTTCCACGGTGACCGCGTCGATGACGTGGGTCAGCGAGTGCGCGTTCCCGAATGCCGCAAGCAGGAGGTGGTACAGCTCCTGCCAGAACATCCACACGTAGATGCCCTGCGCAACGATGAGGCCGAGGTAGAGCGGAAGCTGCAGCCAGCGGCTGGCAAAGATGAATGCCGGGAGCGGGCGCAGCGCGCGGGCTTCTTGGGGAGGAATCATGGGTTTTTGTATTGAAGAAAAAACGAAAAGAGGCTTGCGCGAAACTCTAGCACAGCGAAGGCTTTACAGGCCTTTGGTTTGGTGCTTCTATTGAGTCATCGAAGAGGAGAGCGGGCGATGTCGTCAGGTAATATCGAATCGGTTCTGCAGGAGACGCGGGTGTTTCCGCCGCCGCCTGCGCTCGTCAAGCAGGCCAACGTTTCCGGCATGGACGCGTACCGCAAGCTGTGCG
>CAYOVM010000072.1:12703-14631 GCA_964407355.1 uncultured Enterobacteriaceae bacterium | reverse complement strand
CTGCAGGGCGTCTGGAGCCAGCCGGTGGTGGTCGAGAACCGGCCCGGCGGCAACCAGAATATCGGCGCCGACCTGGTGGCGAAGAGCGCGCCCGACGGCCATACCTGGCTCCTTTCCCCCGACAACGTGTTCTCGGTCAATCCGCACCTGGGCAAGCCGCCCTTCGATGCGCTTGCCGATTTCACCCCGGTGACCATGGTCGCCCGGATTCCATTCCTGCTGGTGGTGAATCCCGCCCTGCCGGCGGCGTCGGTGCAGGAGCTGCTCGCGTACGCGAAGTCGAAGCCGGGCGAGCTGAACTACGGCTCCTCGGGAAACGGCAGCCCCCAGCATCTTGGCGCCGTGCTGCTGGAGCGGCTCACGGGCATCAAGATGAATCATGTGCCGTACAAGGGCGCCGCGCCGGCGATCGCCGACCTGCTGCCGGGGCGCATCCAGGTCTGGATCGGCGCGCCGAACTCGCTGCTGCCGCACATCCGCGAAGGAAAGCTCCGGGCGCTCGGCACCACCGCGTCGCGGCGCAACGCCAACCTCGGCGACGTGCCGACGCTGGCGGAAGCGGGCGTGCCGGGCTATGAGCTCGATCCCTGGCTGGGCTTGTTCGTGCCCGCGAAGGTGCCGGTCGAAACAGTCAACAGGATCCAGGCGCAGGCGGCGAGAATCCTGAACGCGCCGGAGACGAAGGCAAAGCTCGCGGCGCAGGGCATCGACGTCGCCATCAGCATGCCGCCGGACTTCGCGCGCTTCGTACGCGAGGACCACGCGCGCTGGGGCAAAATCATCCGGGAGACGGGCATCCGTGGCGAGTAGGTTCCAGTGAACAAGAAGGATCTTTCCGCGGCCATCGCGCCGGAGACGCCGGCCTCGATTCCTCCGGCAAGCGAAGTCTGGGGCAGCGACTCGATCGCGGCGATGCTGCGCGCGCTCGATCTGCCGTACATCGCGCTCAACCCCGGCGCCAGCTTCCGCGGGCTGCACGACAGCCTCGTCAACTACCTCGGCAACGAGCGCCCGCAGATGCTGCTGTGCCTGCACGAGGAAGCGGCGGTGGCGATCGCCCATGGCTACGCCAAGGCGGCGGAGCGCACCATGGCGGTCGCTCTGCACTCGAACGTCGGCCTGATGCACGCCACGATGGCGATCTTCAACGCCTGGTGCGACCGCGTGCCGATGCTGATCCTCGGCGCGACCGGCCCGTGGGACGCGGCCAAGCGCCGGCCGTGGATCGACTGGATCCATACCGCGGCGGACCAGGGGGCGCTGATACGCGACTACACCAAGTGGGACAACCAGCCCGGTTCCGTGGCGGCGGCGCACGAAGCGCTCCTGCGGGCCGTTCAGCTCGGGGACACCGCACCGCGCGGGCCGACGTATATCAACCTCGACGCGGCCGTCCAGGAAGCGAAGATCGGCGCGCCGCCGGCGCTGCCGGACGTGTCGCGCTACCGCGCGCCGGAGCCGGCCCTTCCCGATGCGAAATCGATCGCGGCGGCCGCGGCGCTTCTTTCCTCGGCGAAGCAGCCGCTGATCCTCGCCGGCCGCGGCTGGCGCACCCTCGCCGCATGGAACGCGCGCCTCGCGCTCGCGGAGAAGCTGCAGGCGAAGGTTCTTACCGACATCAAGGCCGGCGCGGCGTTTCCCACGGACCATCCGCTGCACGCCGCGGCGCCCGCGACTTTCCTGGACGAGCAGGGCAAGCAGGCGCTGCGCGAAGCGGACGTGGTGCTGGCGCTCGACTGGATCGACACCGCCGGAACGCTGAAGCAAGCCTGGGGCGCCGCGCCGGTCGGCGCCAAGGTGATCCTGGTTTCTCCGGACGCGCACTCGCATCGCGGCTGGAGCATGGATTACCAGGGGCTGCCGCCCGCCGACGTTTATCTGATGTGCGAGCCCGATGCGGTCGTCCCGCTGCTTCTCGAAGGGATAGG
>CAYOVM010000072.1:11291-12603 GCA_964407355.1 uncultured Enterobacteriaceae bacterium | reverse complement strand
TCCCTGCATGCGCTCGCCGACGCGTTCAACGAGGCGACCGCCGGCCTCGACGTCTGCCTTACGCACGTGCCGCTCGGCTGGCATGGGTCGTATCGCCATTTCAGGCATCCGCTCGACTACCTCGGCGCAAACGGCGGCGGCGGCGTCGGCGCGGGGCCGGGCATGACCGTCGGCGCCGCCCTCGCGCTGAAAGGAAGCGGGCGCATGGTCGCCGGCATCCTGGGCGACGGCGACTTTCTCATGGGCGTGACGGCCCTCTGGACGGCGGCGCATTACCGCATTCCGTGCCTGTTCGTGATCGCCAACAACCGCTCGTTCTACAACGACGAGCTGCACCAGGAGCGCGTGGCGAAGGAGCGCGGCCGGCCGGTCGAGAACAAGTGGATCGGCCAGCGCATCGACGGACCCGACATCGATCTGGCGATGATGGCGAAAGCGCAGGGCGCGAGCGCTTTCGGTCCGGTGACCGACATAAAAAAACTGGGAGACGTGATGAAAGAAGCGGTCAAGGCCGCGCAAAACGGCGCGGTGTGCGTGGTGGACGTCAGGGTGCTGCCCGGCTACGACTCGAACCCGAGCGGCGCGGCCCCGTCGTCCCCCGGGCGCGCGGCATGAAGAAGAAGAAAAGCGCCGGCATCGCCGCGAGCCGCGGGCTCATCGACGATCTCGTCGCGGCGAGCCGGATCCTCGCGCAGCACGAGGTGCTCGACGCGTATGGGCACGTCAGCGCGCGCAGCGACCGGCGGCCGGATCGTTTCCTCATCTCGCGCTCGCTCGCGCCCGCGCTCATGAGCGCCGCGGATGTGATGGAGCTCGACGCCGACAGCGAGCCGCTGCGCGGGGACAAGCGCAAGGGCTTCATCGAGCGCTACATCCACGGCGAGATCTATCGCGCGCGTCCCGACGTCATGGCGATCGTGCACAGCCATTCGCCCGACGTGATCCCGTTCGGCGTGACGCGGACGCGGCTGCGCCCGATCTATCACATGGGCGGGTTTCTATGGTCCGGCGCGCCGGTGTTCGACATCCGCAAGGTCCGCCCGGCGGCCGACCTCCTGGTGCGCGATCGCCCTCTCGGGCAGGCGCTCGCCGGCTCGCTCGGCGCCTGCAACTGCGTGCTCATGCGCGGCCACGGCATGACCGTGGTCGGCGGTAGCGTGCAGGAGGCCGTGTTCCGCGCCGTCTATACCCAGTTGAATGCGCGCCTGCAGCTCCAGGCCACTCAGCTCGAGGGGCCGATCGAGTTTCTCAGCGACGAGGAGGGCCGCGGGTCGGACACGGCGAACCGCGGCACCTACGAGCGCCCTTGGGA
>CAYOVM010000072.1:6599-11191 GCA_964407355.1 uncultured Enterobacteriaceae bacterium | reverse complement strand
GATGCAATCTGGCTCACCGAGCAGGACGTCGTCGGGCTGCTCGATCTGCGCGATGCGATCGCGGCGCTCGAGCGTGCGCTGAGCGAGGAGGCGGCCGGCGCCGCCGCCAACATGACGAAGACGCTGCTGCAATACGGCAAGTCCAATCTGCACGCCATCGGCGCCAAGCTCGGCGGCCTCGTCGGCACGAAGACCTGGGCGCACACCGAAGGCGGCACCTCGCCGCTGCTCCTCCTGTGGGACGCCGCCGACGGCTCGCTCGTCGCGGTGATCGAGGCCTTCGCGCTCGGCAACATGCGCACCGGCGGCATCTCCGGCGTGGCCACCGACTGGATGGCCGCCGCCGACGCGCGCAGCTTCGCGATCATCGGGACCGGCAAGCAGTCGCTCTCGCAGGTCGGCGCGGTGCTCGCGGTGCGGCCGATCGAGGAGCTCAGGGTGTTCAGCCCGAAGGCCGAGTCGCGCGCCGCGTTCGTCGCCAAGGCGCGCGAGGAGTTCGACATCGATGTCATCGACTGCCCGTCGGTCGCGGCGGCCTGCGACGGTGCCGCCATCGTCACGCTGGTCACGCGCGCCGCGACGCCGTTTCTTTCGAGCTCGCATCTTGCAAGGGGCGCGCATCTCAACGCCGTCGGTGCCATCGCGCCGGACCGCGAGGAGTTCGCGCAGGACGTCTTCAGCCGCACCGCCCGGGTCGCGGTGGACAACGTCGCGGGCGTGCAGAAGCTCTCGCGCGAGTTCATCACCCGCTACGGCAGCGGCGACTGGTCGCAGGTGAAGCCCCTGTCGCAGCTCATCGCCGCGGGCCGCAGACGCCAGGCGGGCGAGGACCTGTCGCTCTTCAAGGCGATGGGCATGGGAATCTCGGATCTCGCGCTCGGCGCCGAGCTCGTGCGCCGCGCGCGCGAGCAGGGTGCAGGACGAGTAGTGCCGCAGCCCAGGAAAGCGAAGCCGCGGCTCAACGCAGAAAGGAAACCCGCATGAACGACTTCCGCAAGACATTCGAGACGCTCGAAGGCCGGTTCGACGATCGCACCGGGTCCAAGGCCGCCGACCAAAACCGCTACTGGCCGCCCATCATCATGACCGGCGCGCAGATCGCGCGCGAGGTCGAGCGCCTCGCCGACCTGCCGGCGCCATCGAACGGCCGGCGCGAGTCGCTGATCGTCCACCCCTACGCCGAAGCCGCCTCGCCGGGCATGGCGCCCGGGATCCAGGTGAAGCTCTCGGTGCTCAAGCCCGGGGAGAAGTCGGCGCCGTTTCGCCACAACGCCACCGAGGTGAACTTCTGCATACGGGGCGCCGGCCATACCGTGGTCGACGGCAAGCGCATCGATTTCGAGCGCTACGACGTCTGGAACCATCCGAGCTACGCGAGCTATTTCCACGTCAACGACACGCGCGAGCTGCAGGTCCGCCTCACGTATTCGAACGTCCCGCTGCTGCAGCATATGCAGGTCTACATTCCCGACGACGAGCCGCCCGCCGGGCTGCGTGCGGTCGAGGAAAAGGAGCGCAGCGACCCGCGGCGCAGCAATCCCTTCGGAATGTTTCCGATCACCGACGACGGCGGCCTGCTCATGCCGTACGACGTGCTCATCAACCCCAAGGCGGTCGAGTCGAAGGCGCTGCATTTCGCGTGGAAGAAGGTGAAGCCGGAGCTCGACAAGCTCGAAGCCCTCGGCAAGGACTATGTGGGGCGGCGCCTGTACATGTACTACAACCCCGTCACCACGCGGTTCAACGGCATCACCCCCAACTTCTTCGCCACCATGACGATCCGGCCGCCGAAGATCGTGGACAAGCCGCACCGGCACGTCTCCGCCGCGATCAACTACTACTTCGCGGGCGAGGGCTACTCCATCGTCGCCGGCAACCGCTACGAGTGGAAGGCCGGCGACCTCATGCTTTCGGCGCCGGGCTGGGCGGTCCACAACCATGCCTCCTACGACGACTACGTGTACGAGCTGACGGTTCAGGACCAGCCGCTCAACATCTTCATGGAGTCGCTCCTCTGGCAGGAGGATCTGAAGCACGCGCCGCTGGTGCTTGGCACCGAGCAGGGCTTCGACGCCAACGCGCGCAAGGCGGCCGCATGATCCGCCTGAAGCCCGACTTCCTCACCGGTTCCGTGCCGCCGCTGATCACGCCCTTCCGCGATGGCGAGGTGGATTACGATGCCTATGCGCGCCTGGTCAAGTTCCAGGTCGACAGCGGCACGCACGGCATCCTGGTGAACGGCACGACCGGAGAGCCCACCACGCTAAGCGCGGAAGAGCGCAATCGGCTCGTGAAGATCGCGGTCGAGGTCGCCGGCAAGCGCATCCCCGTCGTGGCGCAAACCGGCTCGCAGTCGCATGCCGAGACGGTGGCGCTCACCGAGTTCGCCACCCGGGCGGGCGCGGATGCGCTGCTCGTGCTGACGCCTTACTTCATTCGTGCACCGCAGCGCGGCGTCGCCGCATACTTCAACGACCTCGGCCGCCGAACCGATTTGCCGCTGCTCATGTACCACATCCCCGGCCGCTCGGCCTTCAAGGTGGAGCTCTCCACCCTGGAGCAGATCGCGGAGAAGACGCCGCACTTCGTCGGCATCAAGCACGCCGTGGACGATCACGCTTTCGTCACGGAGATGCTCGCCCGCCTGGGCAAGGAGTTCCGCGTGTTCGTCGGCCTGGAGGAGTTCACGCTGTCCATGATGGCGCTCGGCGCGCAGGGGACGATGAACGCGGCGGGCAACCTGGCGCCCGCGGACATCGCGCGGATGTGCGACGCGCTGCGCAAGGGCGACATGTCCACGGCCCGCGAGATCCACTTCAGGCTGTTCGACGTGATGCGCGCGATCTTCTTCGACACCAATCCCATCCCGATGAAGTACATGATGAAGCGGCTGGGCCTGCTCGAGCGCAACGAGCACCGCCTGCCGATGATGGCGGCGACCCCCGAGCTGGAAAAGCGCCTCGACGCCGTGCTCGAGCGTGCAGGCTTGCTCGCCATGCCGGGCCGCACCCGCGCCGCCGCGGCGGCTCAATAAGGCCGCGACCGGGCTCAGGGCGAAGCTGCGGCCCAGCCCTTTTTCGGTCCGGTTCGGCCCGCCCGCCACAGCAGCCAGGACGCGATCGTCATATTGAGCAGGTTCCAGCCGATGCCGTTGATGAAGGCGGCGCGGTAGGAGCCGGTGAGGTCGAAGATCGCGCCGGAGATCCAGCCGCCGAGCGCCATGCCGAAGAGCGTCGCCATGATGACGATGCCGGTGCGCGTCGCCGCCTCGCGCGGGTTGAAATATTCCCGGACGATGATCGCGTAGGAGGGCACGATTCCACCCTGGAACAGGCCGAACATCGCCGAGACCACATAGAGGGAGAGCAGGCTGTCGAAGGGGAGAAACATCACCAGCGCGAGTCCCTGCAGCGCCGAGCCGAGCAGCAGGGTGCGCAGGCCGCCGATGCGATCGCAGATCCAGCCCGAAGCGAGCCGGCTCGCGATGCCGAAGCCGAGCATGATCGAAAGCATTTCCGCGCCGCGCGCGGCGCCGAAGCCCAGGTCGGCGCAGTAGGCGACGATATGGACTTGCGGCATGGACATCGCCACGCAGCAGGCGACGCCGGCCACCGAAAGGAGCGCGAGCAGCGCATTGGGCGACAGGCCGAGCGGCCGGTCGCCGGATTTATTCGAGTCGAAGGCGGCGCTCGACGCGAGCGGCGGCCGCTTCGCGAGCACGAACGCGAGAGGAAGCATCGCAACCAGGCAGAAAATGCCGACGCCCATGTACGTGGCGCGCCAGCCGGCTGTGTCGAAGAAATGCTGCAGCACCGGCGGCCAGATCGCCCCTGCGAGGTAGTTTCCGCTCGCGCAGATCCCGACCGCCATTCCGCGATGGCGGATGAACCAGAGCGAGGCATCGGCGACCAGCGGCGCGAAAGTCGCGGAGCATCCCAGCAGCCCGATCAGCAGGCCGTGCGCGACGCTGAACTGCCAGAGGCTTCCGGAGAGGCTCGCGGCGATGAATCCGATCGAGAGGCAGACGGTGCCGGCCAGCGCCGGCACCATGACGCCGAAGCGGTCCGACAGCCGGCCCATCAGGATTCCGCCCAGCCCGAAGCCGATCATCGTCAAGGTATAGGGGAGCGACGCGCCGGCGCGCGCCACGCCGAACTCCGCCTGGATGAGCGGCAGCGCCACCGCCATCGCGTACATCCCCACGCCGCCAAGCGTCATCAGGGTGAGCGACGCGGCAAGGCGCACGCAGGCGTAAAGCGATTCGGGCTCGCCACGGGACGGATTCATGGCGGCTTGATAGTATCAAGCTGCTGCTAGACCACAACACGCTGGACCGGCGAGGGGAGACTCCGTGATAACACGGCGTACATTGCTCATCTACAACTTCGGAGCCGCGCTGCTGTTCGTGGCGATCGGTGCGCTAAGCCTGGTTACCTCCGATAGCGCTCTCAACCGCCCGGTCGCGCTTCCGCCCTTCGACCCCGCCTCGGCGAAAGTCATCCAGGAAGAGCCCGACATCGAGCGGCTGCGCTCGCAGGCGGCGTTCTACTTCGAGCTGGGCCGCGACCTGAAGCGGGCTCGGTATACCGATA